>CALYPW010000123.1 GCA_945278685.1 uncultured Dolosicoccus sp. | reverse complement strand
AAATAGTGTAAAAATGATTAGCCAATTAAGACTAATCTTATTATACGAGGAGGTTATCCATGCAATAAAAAATATTGCAAGCCCTGGACCGACAGGAAGCCCTTACTCATCAAGAACACTATGAGCTACTCAATCGCTTGAACGGGCGACAAGCCGAGGAGGAACTTTGTCAATTATTGAGGACTGTCAAACCCAATCTCGAAATACTTTCCAACAACCTGTTAGACGTCGTCGATAAGACGGAATATGATCTGCTTGTTTTGAGTCCTGATTACTTGATTCATTTGGAAGTAAAGCATTATCAGGGGCATTTGACCTGTCACAATGGTGAGCAGCTCTCAACCAACGTGAGATTGGCAATCCTTTTTTCCAAATAAAAATGCCCATCGAAGATTGAGGCCTTATTTGAAGAAGACCCATGCGACGGTGGCAGTCGAATCCTATCTGGTTTCCACCCATGAGTTCATGACCTTGGACATTAATGAAGATCCCGCTACTTATTACACCCACAACCGCCTGCCCCAATTTATCTATCGCGAAGGTGAATCGTTTATCCATGGGTGACATTCCCTATCTTCCGGCCTTAGAGAAAGCACGCACCCGTTACGTAGTTAGATGGCTGAATCGGAAAAAGTTTGCTCGAACTGTTCTAAATAAAGAATAATCCTGATCTTGACAGAAAAAACCCTTGGTTGATTCCAAGGGTTAACCATAATGAATTAAGGAATAAATGTGATTTGCTTTATTTGGTTTATGATTTTTTCTTTTTAAATAATGTGACAAAGTCTGCTTGATAGAACATGATCCCTATAAAAACTAGGATATATCCAATGACTTTTTGCATATTAAATTCTTCTCCTGCTAGGAAGTACGCTGCAAATGCACCAAAAATTGATTCGGTTGAAATAATTAGGGCAGCATAGGTTGGTCATGCATAGCGTTGAGCCACGTTTTGTACCATAAAAGCAACCATTGAGTTAAAGATCACAAGGAATATGAAACCAATCCAAGCTTGACCTGAAATTCCGTCTAGATCTGGTAACTGAGCGGCTGGTGAGCCTTGACGTATTAGCAAGATAACCGTATAAACAATCGTCGCTGAAATAAATTGAATAATGGTAAAGATTTGAATTGACTCTAAGCGGGGTGCAATCCAACCCATAATAACAATTTGTAAAGCAAAGATTAAGGCATAAATAATTGTCATACCGTCTCCAATGGTTAGGTCAAATTCTCCCCCCTGTAGACTAATCAAACCTACTCCAACAACCAGCATAATTGCTGATGGAATAAATTTCCCCATCGGTGGAACAATTTTCCAAAAGAAAATTTGGAACATTGGCACAAACAGGACATAACTAACTAATAAGAAAGACTGCTTAGCAGGCGTCGTATACTGCAGACCAACCATTTGAACATAGAGTCCAATAGCAAACATGACCCCATAAGATAAGCCAGCGATCCAAGTAAATCGATTAGCTTTTGACCACTGATCAAACATTAATAATGATAGTGAACTTGAGGCAACAGCAAATCGAATCAGCAGGATCCACTCAGCTAGAAATCCATTTAATGGAGCCCCATTAGCAGCATAATTCAGTTGGCATGGCCCACGCTCCAGCTACGAAAGTAAGTCCTCAGACAATAGCAACAAAAACCATCATCGCTTCAGATGCTTTTGTTTGTGAACTGACAACATTTTTATCAGACATAAGTAAAACTCTCCTTCCTTCATAATCACTCCCACTATATCAATAAGCTTATTAACTAGCCTTGACCATGCGATTGTTTATTAAATCTTTATTTAATGGTCTTTGATAAAAACACAAAAAAAACCCAATCCTGTTTCGGACTAGGTTTTCTCGATTAGTCATTCTTTTCAACCATTGGTGGCTGAGTGTAGCTAGTAAATAGGTCTTGAATGCGGCGCATTTCTCTTTGAGCTTTTAATTGACTCTTACCCAGAATCCGGCAATGAATGGCGCCATCATTAATCCGGGTAATTCCCGTCTTAACTTCGTCATCATTAAGCGTTTCAGCCTGCAATTCAGCGACGTCCACCGCTTTGGCGTAAGGACTCACAAACCAGATGCTGGCCACATATTTGGCTTCTTCCAGCATGCCGAGACTCTTCAGATTTTGACGCTTGGGTTCTAGTCGATAGGCATCCAGAGCGATCAAACGACCGCCGACGCGGATGGACATTTTGGAACCGAAAGATTCGAAATCAAAAACTTCTCCCCGTTGCTCTCGGCCAGGCGCCAAAATTTCTCCCCAAATCATGGTAGACTCTTCATCCATATCCACATTGGTTTTCAGGGTAAAGTTCGCATCTATGAAAGGAACAAAGGCTTCAGGCATCCACTGCAAACGTGAATCGCCTTCCAAGGTCACGTTGGTCACTTGATGACTGTGGCGTCCTTTGATTGACGGATACACCTTGACGTGGGATTGTTGAATCACCTGCACGTCGGCCTTATCTGATAAATTCACCTGCAGTTGGTTCACGTCTCCC
>CALYPW010000122.1 GCA_945278685.1 uncultured Dolosicoccus sp. | reverse complement strand
AACCAACCATTTCACGGAGGAAGAGAAATAAACAAAAATCCTTTCCCAACATTCGGGAAAGGATTTTTGCGTTTAAACATGATCTATTAAGAGTTCATGGGATAATAGATGTTGATTTTGTGCAGTTAATTGAACCAACTCAATCCTTTGATCATGATCGTTGGCGTTTTTAATCACTTCTGCAATGGCTTCAATTGCTGACTCATCAACCACTTGTGTCTGGCTGAAATCAATGCGAATGACGGCATCTTGCACGTTGGCAAAATATTCTTTAAAAGAATTGGTAGATCCAAAATAAAGAGGACTTAGAACATAGTGGATACCATCGATTTCATCAATTTTGATGTCGGCCAATTGAACCATAAAGATCAAGGCTGCAAGGACTGCTCCTAATAGAACCCCGATTCCCAGATTGTCTGTCCAAACAATGGCGACGACCGTCACGATCATGACGAAAGCATCTTCCTTGGTGTCCTTGTGGATCATCTTGAGACTCTCCCAATTGAAAGTTTCAAAAGAAACCACAATCATGATACCTATCAAAGCAGCCATGGGAATCTGAACCATGATGTCGGTAAAGATAACCAGGAGTAACAAGAGACTAATTCCACCAATCAGGGTTGAACTACGACGAGTACCTCCTGACTGAACGTTGATGACTGATTGTCCAACCATGGCACACCCTGCAGGTGCTCCGAAAAGTCCTGCGGCAATGTTTGCAAACCCTTGGGCTTTGACTTCTTGCTTTGAATCCGATGATGTTTCGGTCATGTCATCAATCAATGGTGTGGTAAACAGAGCTTCTGTTAACCCAACAATGACTAACCAGAAAGAATACGGCAAGACAATTTGGAAGGTCTCCCACGTCAATGGCGGAATATTTAATCCAAAGCTTCCGAGCGCTCCTGACATGTCACCCAAGTCATTAATGGTCTTTAAACCATCCGCTCCCCCAGGAACCGCGACCACATAAATGGTCATTAAGACCACAATGATCAAGGCTGGTGGCACAGACTTGATGAACTTTGGCAAGACGACCATAAGAACTATGCCCAGTGCGACGAAAGCGTAAGTTTTCATGGTCTGCCCGGGCAATTGGGTGACTTGCGCCATAAATATAATAATACCTAGTGCGTTCACAAACCCTGCCATGACGGATTGCGGGACAAAGCGCATGACTCGGTGGAAATTCAAATAAGATAAAATAATTTGAATGACCCCGGTAATTAAGGTTGCTAGGATCATGTACTCCATGCCGTAATTTCGGACCAGGGGTGCCATAACCAAAGCCATGGTCCCAGCAGCTGATGTTACTAATCCGGGCCTACCCGTCGTGAAGCTCACCACTAATAACATAATGGCAGAACCAAACAAGGCAGTAATCGGATTTACTCCGGAGATAATCGCAAATCCTGCGACTTCTGGAATGACTGCAATGGATACAACCAGACCAGCGAAGAGGTTATTCTTCAGATCTCCAAACCAGTCATCGCGACTAGTTTTAAAAACACTTAACAAAATATCCTTCCTTTCTTCTCATCAATGAACTCTTAATGAGATATCTTAATAGTAACGAATTTCTATCCCGTTCTCAAGATTTCGAAAATGCTCCATCCGATCCCTTTGAGTGATAGGATAAATCCAAGCATTCCAACTCAAAATAATCATCCAACATGTGGTGGGCAAAGTCTGCCATGTCATCGTCTGCCAAGCGGTAGTAGACTTCCTTGCCCTGACGTCGGCTAGTAATCAGGCCGTTTAATTTCAAGGTCTTTAAATGATGGGAAACTGCCGCTGGACTCATGTCGATCATGGCCGCAATGTTCACACCACATTCTTCAGTGTGCAAAAGAATCCAAAAAATCATCAGTCGGGTAGGGTCACTTAATTGTTGAAACAACACAGCTGCTTTCTCAAAGTCTTCGCGTAAGG
Source organism: uncultured Dolosicoccus sp. (assembly GCA_945278685.1). Classification (GTDB taxonomy): domain Bacteria; phylum Bacillota; class Bacilli; order Lactobacillales; family Aerococcaceae; genus Dolosicoccus. The sequence goes on along the minus strand of CALYPW010000122.1, from coordinate 638 downwards.
GCATCACCGAGAGGATGTGGCGAGACTGGTTAAAACAGTGGTGTTCGTGGGGCAATGGTGCCATATAATCATCCTTCTTTCATCTTTCTATCTTAACATAAGTGGACGAATATGGTAAAATAATTATAACTAACGATTAATGGAGGATTCCCATGGATAAGATTCGCCGTTTTCTCGATACCATTCCCAAACAAACCCTTTATCTATTTATCGCTGCCCTTTTCGTCATCAGCGGTTACATTTCCGTGCGAATAATCACTTCTGCTGCTCCAGATACTACTGAAACATCCAAAGAATCGGTGGTCGTGGAATCCTCCTTGCAACTGGAGAGCGAGTCCACGACCACCGAGACCACCGGACTAAAAATCGGCCAAGCACTGACCGATTATGACGACTACGCCCGTACTGATGAGGACGGTTATGCCTATTACATGGTGGCCGATCCGGATATTTCTTCAGAGATTTTTCCCTTGAACGAGCAATCTGCCGAGAATGTCCTCTTATTCACCTTCGATGATGGTCCAACCGAAGACACATTACGTATTGCCAATACTTTGTATGATTTAAATGTTGGTGCAATCTTTCTCGTCAACGGTATGAATTTGGAAAACGATGAAAATCGAAAGATTCTCAAAGAA
>CALYPW010000121.1 GCA_945278685.1 uncultured Dolosicoccus sp. | reverse complement strand
TTCGCCACGGCGTTGAGCGAGAGTGGCTTGATTTTCTTCAACCGCTTGACGATTCAATGGGTACAAGAACCACAGAGCTGCCGCACAGATCAAAAACCCAATGGCTGGCGCCAGGGTGGTCACATAATAAAAACCATCCAGAACATCTTGAGGTTGCACCGAAGCCGCGGACTGGTGACCGATATAGGATAAGACATATCCACCAATTCCTCCTACCAGGGCCTGGCCAACTTTTCGCGCAAAGGAGTTAATGGCATACACCGTTCCGTCATCCCGCAGGTGAGACTTGACTTCTTGATCATCAATGACGTCATTGATCATGGCCCAGACAATGATGTTAAAGATATTTAACCCTGCATAAGCAACAAGCAATGCGGTCAAGAATACATATACACTGCCTGGACGAACAAAGTACAAGATCACAAAAGTTAAAGCACCAATCAATAATCCAATAAGAGCTGCTTCCTTCTTTCTGAAACGTCTCGCGAAAACATTCGCCAAGGGCGATACGAGGAAGATGGTCATGATTGGCATAATCGTATTCATCAAAGATAAAGCCGCTGATGAATGATAATAGTTCGGGAATAGATAAACCGTCATCGAAGACATTAGCATCATAGTCATCAGTAACATGATCGAGTCTAACATAATTCCAATCAAAGATTTATTGGTCAGGGTTGCCTTGATACTGTCCTGAATAGAAGACTTGGCCCCTTTGTTTTTTGAACGTCCATGCTTACACGTTCGGTGGTAAAGGAATCGGTCACCAAGTGGGTGATAAATCCAATGAGTGATGCCACTCCGGCCACCCACATAAAGGTCGAATCTGTTTTAGTGATTGGGTTGCCCTCAATGACTTCGTAAATAAATATTGGTGCCAAACCACCAATAAATAATTGCGCAAGAATGGCTCTGATGCTTTGAGAAGTTGATAGATCCGTTCGCTCATTAGGGGTAGCTGTTAAAGCAGATACCATAGAACCATAAGGAATGTTAATGGCTGTCTAGGCAACCGACCCCCAAAGTAAGTAAGTCACATACATGTAGACAGTCTTGGCGGACATGGACCAACCTTTGATCCAACTATCATTTCTATACCTTCATGCCACAGTAAACGCTTCCACAAGGCGTTAGTTTCAAAACTTGAATATCCCATAAAATTGACTGAGCGTCTAACTCTATGTCTTTCAACAAAAAAAGATGGTCCTAGGGACCATCTTTGAAGCTTTTATAGATTTTCAAGAGTTTCGCGGAGCAATTGATTCACCACTTGAGGGTTGGCCTGACCGCGAGTCGCTTGCATGGTTTGTCCGATTAAGAATCCAAAGGCTCGCTGGTGTCAACCTTTGAAGTCATCTACGGACTGTTGATTCTTGGCAATGACTTCATCGATGATCGGTTGCAACTGTGCTGGATCACTCAATTGAGCCATGCCTTGTTCTTTGACAACTTCTTCAGCGTTCCCACCTTCTGTTGCCAAAACTTCGAAAAGTTTCTTGGCAATTTTTGAAGAAATGGTCCCGTCCTTGATGAGGTTGATCATTCCTGCCAAGTTTTCGGGAGTGAGTTTGATTTCAGCCAAGCTCTTTTGCTGAGCGTTTAAATGCGCGCTCACGTCCCCCATTAACCAGTTAGAGGCCTGGTTAGGATCAGCTCCTTGAGCCACAGTAGCTTCAAAGAAGTCAGACATTTCCTTGGTCAAGGTCAGAACGCCTGCATCGTATTCCGGTAGGCCAAACTCTTGGGTGTAACGCTCTCGGCGCTTGTCCGGCATTTCAGGAATTTGTTGAAGGTTCTCGTCGATCCATTCTTGGGAAATTGTAACGGGCGGTAGATCTGGTTCAGGCATGAATCGGTAATCCACGGATCCACGCATGACGAAAGTAGAATCAGTAGCTTCATCGTAGCCACGAGTTTCTTCTTCCAAGACTTCTCCCGCTTGCAAGGCATTGCGCATGCGGACTTCTTCGTGCAAGAGACCACGGCGAATGAAGTTAAAGGAGTTCATGTTCTTTAACTCAGATTTAACACCGAGGGCCTCTTGACCAAAGGGACGAAGAGAAATATTCGCGTCACAACGTAGGGAACCTTCTTCCATTCGTACATCAGAAACACCGGTATACATGACGGTTTCACGAAGTTTCTCCAAGAAGGCATAAGCTTCTTGTGGTGAGCGAAGGTCAGGATAAGTGACGATTTCCACAAGCGGTATTCCTTGACGGTTCAAATCAACTTTTGACACGCCGTCTCCCGCGTGAACCAAACTTCCTGCGTCAGCTTCCAAGTGCAGACGCTCGATGCGTATACGACGTTCTTGACCTTCCACCTCGATATCTAGATACCCATCACGGGCAATCGGGAACTCGTCTTGGGAAATTTGATAAGCCAATGGGCTATCCGGATAGAAATAGTGCTTGCGGTCAAATTGCATCTCTTCTTGAATGTCCAAGTTCAAGGCAAGGGCCGCACGCATTCCATAGTCAATGGCCTGCTTGTTCAGTGTCGGCATGACTCCCGGGTAGGCCCAGTCAGTTTCATTAGTATTTCTGTTAGGTGCTGCCCCAAAGTGTGCAGGGGCAGTACTGAAAATTTTAGAGTCGGTGTTCAATTCAATATGAATCTCCAGACCGATAACTGTTTCAAAATTCATGAAGGGTCCTCCTATAACTTTGGTGCT
>CALYPW010000120.1 GCA_945278685.1 uncultured Dolosicoccus sp. | reverse complement strand
AGAAAGTCATCAATAGTGACAGCTCCCCTATTGATACTTCCAATGGCTCTTCTCAAGGATTCGAAATAAATATCTGTCGGAACGGTCCCTGAAGGCTGTGTTGAATAGGAATGCACCAAGTCATCACTGCCGGAATAGATGCGTTGCAAGACCGATACATCTAAATCTTATTTGAACGAACCATTGCGATCCGTAGTGAATGGGACGTCAAAGAGATGATTATGGAATCATCACTTAGATGATCATGTTTGTAGCAAAGAGCATCAATCTGAAAGCCTAGTTCTATCTCTACTAGTTCCTCGATGAACTCACTACTGGCATCAAAAGTATTTGAAATAATTGAAGTTTACAAGTTTCTATTGCTGTTGACTAGCCACACCCTCAATCAGACATTGTTCCAAGATGTCAATAAACTCCAAAGCCATGGGGTTTAACTGATGAAAATCATTCGTGATGTAGCCGATTTCGATTTCTTCCGGAGATTCCAAAGGGATAGCGATAATCTCTTCACCATTTAGGTCCGCATTGATAATTCCTGAAGAGATGGTGTAACCATTCAAACCGATCATAAGATTAAAGATGGTGGCTCGGTCACTGACTGTGATGGCTTGATCCACTTCCAAATCCGCGTGTACCTCCTCCCAGAAATAGAAGGAGTTGTATTTGCCCTGCTCGAAATTCAATCTTGGATAGGGTGCGAGGTCCCCGAAAGTCACAAATTTCTTCTTGGCCAAAGGATGGTATTTGGAAGTAAAGATATGGGGACGAGAGGTGATCAAAGGATGGAAAGTCAGGTGTTTCTCGTCCAAGTCCCGATTAATAATGTCTCGATTATAGTGGCTTCGGTATAGAACACCCAACTCACTGCGCAGATGGTAGACTTCTTCAATAACCTCGTAGGTGCGCACTTCCTTGAGTGAGGCTTGGTAGCGAATTGGCTGGTGGCGCTTTAACAAGCGACTAAAGGCATCCACCACAAAGGCGTAGTGATGAGTCACGACCGAAAAAATGGGCAAAGCCGGCGGTTCCTGATCGAAGTAGCGCCGTTCCAAGAGTGCCATCTGTTCCAACATTTGATTGGCGTACTGCAAGAATTCCTCACCCTCGCTGGTGAGTGGAACTCCCTGAGAAGAACGTATAAAAAGCTCCACCCCCAATTCCTGCTCCAACTTTGCCATGGCGTTGGACAAGGAAGGTTGGGAGATGTAAAGACTATTGGCTGCCCGCGACAGGGATCCTTGGGTGGCTACAGCCTTAAAATAAGTAAAATCCTCTAAACGCATCAATGAACCTCCTACTTTTCTAATAGATATAGCTTAAAGCTATGGCGGACTCTTGTAAACAAGTATTTCTCAGAATTCTTCTGCTGGCCTATAGTAAGACTATCGAAACGAAAACGGAGAGGATATTTATGACACATTTTTCAAAACGCTTTTTAACGGTAGGATCTCTTTTACGCCCTGCTGAACTTTTAAAATATAAAAATGACATCGAACACCGCGACGACATCACCTATCCCTTCTACGAGGATCTACCAGGTTACCTAGAAGTGGAAGAGGAAGCCGTCAAAGATATTGTAGCCAAACAAGTAGCCCATGACCTCTGCGAAGTGAGTGATGGTGAATTCGCTCGATCTCTTTGGCATTTGGATTTTGCCTGGGGGTTGACCGGTATTGAGCGGTTCATCGAAGAATCCGGCTACCGCTTCTACGAAGTGGATGAAGACGGGAATCAACAAGATTTCGAGACCCGCCGAGACATTGGTTTGAAAGTCACCGGCAAACTGTCTGGCAAGAACCACCCTTTTATTGATCACTATAAACGTGTGCGTCGCAATGCCCCAGAGGAGGTCGCCGTCAAGCATCCCATCTTTGCCCCTGGTCATCTTTACATTGAACTGTTGGGCCAGGGAGCCATTGGCGAAGGTCAATTCTACAGTGATTTAGCAGTCTTTCGCCAAGATTTAATCACGGCTTATAAAGAATACGTCAAGGAATATGCCGACGCTGGGGGAACCATTATACAACTGGATGATTGCATCTGGGCCAGCTTTGTCGGTGACAGTGACACCATCCACTTGGATTCCATGGATGCCGATTATTCCTACTTCAATAAACAAGAATTGGCCGAACAACTCTTAGAAATGAACAACGCGGTGGCGGATTACGCCCATGAGCTGGGGCTAAAGGTCTATGCCCATAATTGCCGAGGAAATTATGCTTCCCGCGCCTTTACCGATGGCGCTTACTCTGAGGTTGCGGAATATTTTCTGGAGCGTCAACGATATGATCGTTTCTACCTGGAATGGGACGATGAGCGTGCAGGGAGTTTGGAGGTTTTGAAAGTCTTCCAAGACCGTCCGGAAGTGGAAGTCGTGCTGGGTGCCCTCTCCAGTAAGACCTCTGGCTTAGATGATGAGGACCGCGCTTTATCCATGCTGGAAGAAGCCAGTCAATTTTTCCCCAAAGAACGCCTCTACCTCTCCCACCAATGTGGTTTTGCTTCCTGCGACTGCGGCAATGAGCTAACCGAAGAGCAACAATGGGCCAAGATTGATCAGGGTCATGAGATTGCCTACAAATTCTTTGGTGAATAATTTTAAAACGACGGACATCCTCCGTCGTTTTTTTGAGCATAAAAATAACCGCCCTTGCTAAGAAGGACGGTTGGGAATGTTGAAATGTTAATCCAAGTAGTCTACGACTTC
>CALYPW010000119.1 GCA_945278685.1 uncultured Dolosicoccus sp. | reverse complement strand
TGGTGTCGAGGATAAAGCCTGGCCAAAACGTGTCATGATTTTGGAATGTGGGTTGTTTAATTCAATGTAGACCTCAGATTAATCATCAAAACCACTCTTGGTAGATTTACCAAATCCGTATTTTTCTAATTCCGAAACCCATTGATTCTCGCCGATGCGCTTGACCAATTCAACGGTTGTCACGTTACTTGAGCGTATCAACCCTTCTTCAAATCCGATATTTCCCCATCCCACATTGTTGTGATCTTTGACGATGCGGTCATAAACTTTCACTTGACCGGTCTTGACCTTCTCGTCGGGCGTGAATACGCCTTTATCGAAGGCCGATGCCATCGTTAATATTTTGATGGTCGATCCTGGTTCAATCATGCTTTGAGTCAATAAATGTTGCCAGTGATCATCGATGCCTTCCAAGGTGTTTAAATTAAAGGATGGACGTTGACTAGTAGCTAACAGTTTGCCTGTTGGAATTTCGACTAAATGACCCGAGATATTTTGGGGTTGATATTTTTGATAGCTGTCTTCGAGTAAATCTTCCAAATAATTTTGCAGACGTTTGTCTAAGGTCACTTCCAGATCTTTGGAGGTCGTTTTTTTATTATCTGAACTCAAGGTGTCGTTCATAGATTTTTCTAAGCCGATGATGCCCACGGGCGTCTGCCCATGACCGGATTCTTCCGAATTTTCACCCACGTAACCAATAAAGTGGGAGGCAAAGTGATCATTGACATATATTCTTGTTGCTTCTTGATTCAATTGGATACCAGGCAAATTCATGGCCTCAATGGTTTGACGGGTTTCTTCACTTAAACCTTTTCCTTGTGGGCCAAATTCTACCTGGACACTTTGAGAAGAGCTGAGGATGTCAAGGATTTCATTTTGAGACATGTCCAATACTTGTGAAAGTTGTCGGGCGGTTTCATCAACATCCTCAACATTTTCTTCGCCCCAATCATTGGACAATAAAGCAGTTAAACCATAAGTATGACGATCAACAGCAATCGGGTCTCCTTGACAATCAAAAATCGTTCCACGAGAAGATTCTTCTTCAACAGTAATCACTGAATCTTCGGTTAAATTTTTTTGATAGGCAGTCTTATAGACGCTGATTTGAACCAACCGGAACAAGACCAATAGAAAGATAGAAACAATGCCAACGACGATGACTCCATGATTGCGTCCTTTGTCAGGGTTTTGCTTGCGATATTCTGTCATTATTCAATAGTCCTTATCCGTTCTTTTGACACAGACATACCATTTTCTTCTGCAGCATCAATGACACGGTCATAGTCATACTGAAAGTCCATTTTATCTTCAAGAATTTCTTTTTGCCTGAGATACTCTGATTGGTCAGCCTCATAACTCTCGATGCCTTGTTGCAACTGAATCTTTGCTTGATAAAACTGAATACTGCACACACTTAATACAAACACCACAAAGGCAGTGAGGACTATCAAAGCATACTCAGAAATTGAAAGATTCTTCCGATGAGAAGTTCGACGAGATGGATCGGAGTGTGAGTATTCCTCTGCCGGTTTCAGTAATGTGTTTGATTCAGTTGGTAAAGGTTTTCGTACTGCACCCATGGGTCGTCTCCTTTCTCTTATTTCACACGTTCGATGACTCGCAATAAGGCACTGCGCGAACGTTTGTTACTGTCGATTTCTTCATCTGAGGCTACAATGGCTTTACGATTCACCAGCGCATAATCCGGTTCAAGCTCGCTGGGAATAATTGGTAAGTTGGGAGGCAATTCCGGCAAAGCAGTCATTTGACGAAACAATTGTTTGACCAACCGATCTTCCAGAGAATGGAAGGCAATAACAGAAATTCGCCCACCTTTTTTCAGAAGGGTTAACGCTTGTTCTAATGATTCTTCAATCGCACCGAGTTCGTCATTAACAGCAATGCGGATGGCTTGAAAAGTTCGTCGTGCCGGATGTCCACCCGTTCGACGGGCAGCCGCTGGAATGGCCTCTTTGATTAATTCTGCCAATTCAGTAGTTGTTTCGATGGAAGCATTTGCCCGTCTTTGTTCAATGGATCGAGCAATTCTCTTAGCAAAGCGTTCCTCGCCGTAGCGGAAGATAATTCGAACCAGGTCATTGTAAGACCATTCATTAATCACCTCGTATGCAGATAGGGGTTGCGATTGGTTCATACGCATATCCAAAGGAGCTTCTTGCCAATAGCTAAAGCCACGCTCTGCAATGTCTAGTTGAGGAGATGAGACTCCTAAATCATAGTAGATCCCATCAACTTCATTGACAGAGTACTGAGCCAAGGCTTGACGAACGTTTCTGAAATTATCATGAATAAAAGTGACTTTACCACGGGCGATTTCATCCGCCAAAGTTTCCTGAGCAGCTTCAATGGCCATTATATCTTGGTCAAAGGCATAGAGGTGTCCATGATCATTTAACAAAGACAATAAATATCTGGCATGTCCGGCACCACCCAAGGTTCCATCCACATAGATGCCATCAGGCTTCACATTTAATTCATCGATCGTCTCATGTAGGAGGACGGTTTCGTGATTAAAACTCATTGGCAAAATCCTTTCTTACAATCCGAAATCAATCATGGTTTCTGCAATCTCTTCATAATTATCTTCAGAAGTTTCAATAAATTGATCCCACTGATGATTGTCCCAAATTTCAATGCGATCAGAAACTCCAACGATCCGGCATTCTTTGTCTATTTTCGCAAACTTAATTAAATTGTTT
>CALYPW010000118.1 GCA_945278685.1 uncultured Dolosicoccus sp. | reverse complement strand
ATTCTTGGGATTGGCCAAGTTTTTCTGGCTGGTAGACCGGAATGTTATGTTGGATAGCGAGTTCTTTCACCGGTGGTGGCGTTAACACACGCTTACGCCCTACCGGTCGATCGGGTTGCGTGATGACTGCAATGACGTCATAGTCGCTGTCAAGCAAACCTTCCAAGACTTCCCTCGCAAAATCTGGGGTCCCCATAAAGATAATCTTCTTCAAATTGATCGTCCTTTCGATTAGAAAAACAACGGATCGTGGTCAATGTTAATAAACAATCCCTGTTTGACAAAAGCTTGTGATTCTTCCAAGAGCTGATACAACTGATCATGGAGTTGGTCTTGGTTTTTGTATTTGAGCAATAATTGGTAGTGGTAGTAGTCGTTCACCTTGGCAACGGCCGCCTCGCTGGGGCCAATGATCAACACATCTTGAGACTTCTGAACTTGTACCAGTTGCGCTTTCAATTGATAAGCCTGTTCTTGGGCCATGGCGGGATTCTTACTGGAAATCCCGATCAGGGTTAGGTAGTAATAAGGCGGGTAATTACCGAGATGACGGTTGTTCATTTCATAATAAAAGAATTGATCGTAATCGTGTCCTTTCACCAGTTGCATGACGTAGTGATCCGGATTGTAGGTTTGAATCACGACTTCCCCTGGCAAATCTCCTCGGCCCGTGCGTCCCGCCACTTGTGTTAACAATTGGAAAGTTTTCTCGCTGGAACGAAAATCCGGCAGGTTCAAGGAGGTATCTCCATTGATGACACCTACCAAAGTCACCTTGGAAAAATCCAAGCCCTTGGCGATCATTTGTGTCCCCAAGAGAATATCCGCTTCATGATTGCCGAAAGCGGTCAAAATTCGTTCGTGGTCGCCCTTTCGGCGCGTCGTATCCACATCCATGCGTAAAGTACGAGCCTGGGGATACAGTTTTTTCAGGGTTTCTGCTACTTGTTGAGTACCAAGACCGAACTTACACAAGTGTGAACTCCCACAAGCCTTGCATCGGCTTGGCATGTGGGCCTTGAAATTGCAATAATGGCAGCGCAAGACATTTCCTACCTTGTGATAGGTCAAGGCGATGTCGCAGTGAGGACACAAGTTGACATCTCCGCACTCCCTGCACAAAACATAAGAGGAGTATCCCCGACGATTGAGCAAGAGCACGATCTGCTGCTTCTTGTCCAATCGTTCTTGAATTTTGGTTTTTAATTGGGGAGAGAATTCGTCGGCGGTATCCGCCAAGCTGACTTGGGTCATATCGACTAATTCAACGGGTGGCAGAGGTTGCCGATTGATCCGCTCAGGCATCTTCAAGAGTTCATAGCGTCCCACTTGGGCGCGGGCACGCGATTCCAAGGAGGGTGTGGCACTTCCTAGAACCAAGGGTGCTCCGTGATAATGACTGCGCCACAAAGCCACGTCCCTGGCATGATAGCGAGGATTGTCCCCTTGTTTATAAGTTGTTTCGTGTTCCTCATCGATAATAATAAGTCCTAAGTCTTTAATCGGTGCAAAGACTGACGAGCGTGCACCCACCACAATGGTGGCTTCTCCAGAACTTATTCGGCGCCACTCATCGAAACGTTCCGTCGGCGTTAGACCTGAATGCAATACGGCCACTCCTTGACCAAAGCGCCCATGGACTTGTTCCACCATTTGCGGGGTCAAGGAAATTTCTGGTACCAGGAAGATTGCACCTCTTTTTTGACGGTGAGCCTCTTCTATTAATTGTAAATAAACTTCTGTCTTGCCACTTCCGGTCACCCCTTCAATGAGGAACGTCTTAGGTTCTCGGTTCTGCAAGGCCTGGTGAACCGCTTGAAAGGCCTTGTCTTGATCAGCAGTTAAGATCCTTGACTGGGTAATGATTCTTTCTTTATCTCCTAGGGGATTGCGGTACTCTTCTCGGTCTTCCCTTTTCAACAACCCATTGTTAATGGCCGTTTGAATCACACTGCGGCTGACAGTCGCTTCTTGAAGCACCTGCGCCAAGGGTAAATCCAAAGGTAAAGAACGACGGAGCAAGTATTTCAACAACTTCTTTTGTTGATGACTGCGATTGTCCAGAGCATCAAAGACCTCACGATATTCTTGAGCGGTTTGGGTCGTGATCAGATAAGGAACCAAACGTTTGGTTGTTTGATCTTTAACCTGATACTCCACTTCAATAACTTCCGCTTGCACTAATTGGCGAAGCAGTAGCGGGGAAAGAAGGGATTCCAAGGTTTGTTTGTCATAAGTCTCCGACACCTGGTGAACGGCTAGATGCGTCGCTTGGGCAAATTTGTGCGCATCTTTGACGCGAAAGATATTCTCATACTTAACTCGAAGCATGCTGGGCAACATGGCTTGTAAGATGGTAATTCTAAAAGCATGCAAGTAGTCAGCCAGATATTCGCTTAATTCAATTAATTCCTCGTTAAGGAAACTCTGGTAATCCAACACATCCTTGATTTCCCGCAGTTTTCCTTCGTAGTCACTGCCTTGTTCCATTCCAACGACAAATCCTAACAATTGCCGATTGCCAAAAGGCAATTGAACCCGCATGCCTAATTCGATCGTTTCCTGCAGTTCTTGGGGCACCAAATAATCAAAAGACCGATTCACTTGCTTGGCAGGTATATCAACAACCACTTGAATAATCATCATTGGTTCCCCCTTTCATAAAAAAAGACTATGAGAATATGACCTCCCATAGTACTTTCCACTAATCTTCTGATTTCAGCTTCAGTTTGCCCGCAACAATTTCTTCT
>CALYPW010000117.1 GCA_945278685.1 uncultured Dolosicoccus sp. | reverse complement strand
GTCATTTGCGACGGTGTACTCTTAGCAATGTCACTGTCGCTGACAAGTCCGACGACGCGACCTCTTTTGACAACGGGTAGACGGTGAATGTCGTGTTGATTCATCAAATCAAGGGCGTTGGTTACCGTCGTATCTTCATCAATTGTAATTAAAGAAGTTGACATATAATCTTTTACGTACATGATTTAACCTCCTAAATAAGCTTTCTGAACTTCGTCGCTGGCCAGGAGTTCTTCTCCCGTTCCACTTAAGACAATCTTTCCGGTTTCTAAAACATAGCCACGATCCGCAATGGAAAGGGCCAGGTTGGCATTTTGTTCAATCAAAAGAACCGTGGTGCCTTGCTTTTGAATGTCTCGAATAATATCGAAAATCTCTTGGATGAAAATAGGTGCCAATCCCATGGACGGCTCATCCAAAAGCAAGAGACGAGGCTTGGACATGAGGGCGCGTCCCATGGCAAGCATTTGTTGCTCCCCACCGGAAAGTGTGGATGCATCTTGGCTCAAGCGCTCTTTCAATACTGGGAAGCGTTCATAAATGTGTTCTAACTCCGCGTCAAGAATCTCCGTGTCCTTGCGCAAAAAAGCACCCAATTCAAGGTTTTCTTTGACACTCATGCCATTAAAGACCTGGCGCCCCTCCGGCACTTGAGAAATCCCATGGACCACGATGTTCTGCGGGGACATGCGGGTCAGTTCTTCCCCTTCGTAGCTGATGGACCCGGAAGAAGGACGAATGAGGCCCGAAATGGTACGTAGGATGGTGGACTTACCTGCCCCATTGGCACCAATCAAGGTGACAATTTCACCTTCTTTGACGCGGAAGATTACGTCTCGTACCGCATTGATCATGCCGTAATCGACCGATAAATTATTAATCTGTAACATTATGCCTCACCTCCTAAGTATGCCTGGATAACTGTTGGGTCGTTTTGCGCTTCTTTGGAAGTTCCTTCAAAAATCAAACGCCCGTATTCCAAGACATAGATGCGCTCACAAATGTCCATGACCAAGCCCATGTCGTGCTCAATAAGAACGATGGTAAGGTCAAACTCATGACGAATAAAGTCAATCATCTCGGTTAATTCTTGGGTTTCTGCAGGGTTCATTCCGGCAGCTGGTTCGTCCAAGAAAATAATTTTTGGTTCCGTAGCCAGGGCTCGAATAATCTCCAAATGGCGCTGTTGACCGTAAGCCAAATTTTTGGCTTTTTCCTCAGCCAAGCCTTCCAATTTGAAAAGCTTGAGCAAGTCGTATGCCTTGGTTGCCATCATTTCTTCGTTGTCATAGAAGGCTTTGGTTCTGAACAAACTGGACCACAAGGAGTTGGACTGCTCCCCGTGCATGGCGATCATGACGTTTTGTAGAACCGTCATGTCCGCGAAAAGACGAATGTTCTGGAACGTTCTGGTCAGTCCCAATTGATTAATCTTATAAGGAGCGACCCCGTTGATGACTTCCATCTCATTGTTGGCATTCAAGGCTCGTACAGTTCCTTCTGAAGGCGTATACACCCCCGTTAAAAGGTTAAAAGTGGTGGTTTTACCCGCTCCGTTGGGTCCGATCAATCCAATCAGTTCGCCTTGACGAAACTCCATGGAGACGTTGGAAACTGCCGCCAAACCACCGAAATTCTTCGTCAGTTGGTCGACTTCTAATACCGTAGTCATGGTCATCCTACCTCCTTACTTGCTTGTTTTTTCTTGGTAAAATTGCTGACGCGGAATTCAGTCATTCCCAGCAAGCCACCCGGTCTAAAGATCATGATCAAGATCAGGGCAATGGCATAAATAATCATGCGCAGTTGGCCGTATGGCATCAAGACTAAGTTCAAGATTCCCAAAGTAATGGCAGCGATAAAGGAACCCGTAAAGCTTCCAATTCCACCAAAAACCACAATGATTAGAATATCAATGGAGCGAGTGAAGGAAAAATCACTCGGTGTCACAATTCCTAAATAACTAGCCAGCAAGCTCCCGCCCATGGCAGCCGTTGCAGCTCCCATGACAAAAGGAATGACCTTGTATTTGGTCACGTTGACACCCATGGCTTCTGCCGCAATGCTGTCTTGAAGAATAGAATAAGTGGCGCGCCCTTGACTACTGTTGACATAGTTCATGATCAGAACCGTGGAAAGCACCATTAAGACATAGACTAATTCCCAATTGGTCACTTTGGGAATGCCACTGATTCCAGCGGGACCATTGGTAATGTCACGCATGTTGTTAATGACTACTCGGATAATCTCACCAACCCCGAGGGTAGCGATGGCCAAGTAATCCCCGCGCAGTCGCAGGGTTGGCAAACCAACAATTAAAGCCACTACCACGGCAAGTATCATTCCCACTGCCATGCTGAGGAAGAAAGTGCCCATGTCGGATGACTCTTTAGTCATGACCGCTGTTGTGTAAGCGCCCAGTGCGATAAAGCCCGCATGCCCCAAGGAGAATTGACCAGCCACACCAATGACCAAGTTCAATCCCACAGCAAAAATAATGTTAATGAGAACCGTCACCAAAGTAATCTGGTGGAAATTGTTAATAAGTCCCGCTGCAACGGCCCCTTTGATGGCAAAGAAACCAAGAATGATCAGCCCAAGCCAAATGACGTTGTTTTTATTAAATCGTTGCATGTTCTGTCACCTTACACTTTCTCGCCGGTACGCTTACCGAATAAGCCGGACGGTAAAACTAGTAAAATAACAATGAGTAAAGCATAAACTGCTGCATCCTTGTACATGGAACCGCCTAGGAAGCTGACGATGGTTTCCAATATTCCAA
>CALYPW010000116.1 GCA_945278685.1 uncultured Dolosicoccus sp. | reverse complement strand
AGCGCCTGGTCGGTACACTGGATCCCCGATGATGGGATGACCGACGTGTTCCAAATGCACACGAATTTGATGGGTACGTCCAGTATGCAATTCTACTTCCAGCAAAGCTCCCTGGGCGTAATTGGTCAAGACTTTGAAATAAGTTCTAGCAACTTTCCCTTTGTGCGTACCTGTAAAGCGTAAACGATTGCTGGGATCTCTCCCGATGGGAACGTCAATCACCCCTTCTGTATTGGGCAAGTGTTCGTGAACCAAGGTGAGGTATCTGCGAGTCACTTGACGGTTAGAAATTTGTTCCGCCAGCGCTTGATGAACCTCATTGGTCTTGGCGACCAAGAGTAATCCGGAAGTATCCTTGTCAATGCGGTGCACAATGCCCGGCCGACTGGCAGATGTCCCTTGGGAAATGTGGGTCTTGAGGTAATGGACCAACCCATTGGCCAAGGTTTGATCGGGGTGCCCCTTGGAAGGATGCACCACTTGACCGGCTGGCTTATTGACCACTAGGAGGTAATCATCCTCAAACACACTATCTAACGGAAGGTCTTGGGGTGTGATGGTTGCCTCTGCATCCTTTGGGATGGGCAAGACGGTGATGGTTTCTTGCCCCTTGGTGCGATAATTGGCTTTGACAACCTTATCATTGACCAGGATCTTTTCCTTGTCCAATAGTTGACGAATTTGAGAACGACTGGTAGATAAATAGTCGGTGAGGACCTTATCCAAACGATCTTTCTCTCCAGCTAATTGAATCATTTCCTTAGACATGGTCCACCTCCTCTTGAATAAATAATAGATAAATGATCAGAAGAACAACACCAAAAGTTAAAGCAATATCCGCAATGTTAAAAACTGGAAAGTTGATGAAGGTTAAACGGATCATGTCCACCACATAGCCATGCACCACTCGGTCGATAAAATTTCCAATGGCTCCGCCCAGTAGGAGTCCATAACTGATAGAGGTCCAACGAGATTGGTCCTTGTCGTGGACCACCAGGTAAATCAAATAAGCCACAGCTAAGAGGGTCACCATATAAAAGAAAGTCATTTCTCCTTCAAGAACCCCCCACCCAGCCCCTTTGTTTCTCAAGTGATAAAATTCAACAATCCCTGGCAAAATTTCTTGAGAAGTATGCAAAGGTAAATGGCCGACGATCCATTTTTTAAGTGCTTGGTCAATAACGACAACAAAGATTGATAGAATAAAGCTTATAAACAATTGTTTCTCCTTGTGCTTTTTAGAGTCATGTTTGTTATAATTCTTTTGAGTGCAGTCTTCATTATATAATAAAATATGATTTTTTTGAATCATCTAGCGGAAGAAACACTTAATTTTCTACTGACGAAGGAGTTCCTATGAAGAAGCCTATCCATAAAATTGCTCTGACAATCATCACTCTTTTTCTAGTGGGATGTGTCAACGCCTTCCAAAAGGCGGACCACATGATTGGTCTGATGCAAAATGATACGACTGCCATTATTGGCCAGTTGAACCGTATTCAAACCTTTGAAAATCAAATGCAGACAGATTTTGAATCAACCATTGAGAAAGACGAAAGCCTGCAATATTTCAAAGATGATCAAAACCCGATCATGACAAATATCGCCCAACGCGAAGAGTGCTTGGAAATGATTGAGGACAGTTTGCAAGATTTAATCGACCTTTTGGACGAGCTGGCACTGCTTAAGGTTGACAGCGATCATCATGTCCAAACCTTGGAGGATATTGACCAACAAGTGGCAGATTTAAACGATGACTTAGTCGTTTATGTCAATGATTATAAGGACAACCTGAACATCGAGCGTGCGTCCTTTAAAGCCATTTCTCATCCAGATACCCATTACGACCGATTTTTCGAAGTGATTCACAATGTAAACACTGTGAGCACCACCAACAGCATCAACCTCGACCAAGTCCTGGGTCATTTTGAAGGTTTAAATTCAAATCTGGTCAACTTCAAAGTATCTATTCTGGATGCCCAGAACAAATCAAAGTCTCAATGATGAAGGAGCATGACTGAATGAACAAACACACAAGCCTCAAGGCTGTTACAAAAATATTTGCCCTGCTCTTAGTCATCTTTGGACTGGTGGCTTGTGCCCAGCAAGAAGAACCGGAAGAACAGGTCTATGAGGTCCCAGAAGTCCAACCCAAATACGATGAGGAGAAATTATTGGACTTCCAAACTCGACGAACCCGTGGGGACACCCAACACTATGAGAATTTGAAGATCCGTCAAACGCCTGTCTTGGACCGTCCAGAGAATCTCCCCGATTCGATGTACTACGCCACCGAAGTGAATATTCCCTATCCGGAAGAAGGCGTCAAAGGTATTTACATGTCCGTGGATACTGTCGCCGACGAAGATACCTTCTGGGAGCTCATTGATTTTGTCATTGACAATGGCCTTAACTCCATCGTGTTTGACTTCAAAGACGATACTGGAAATATTACTACTCGGCTGGATACAGATAATGCATTGATTCAAGAAAACACCTGGGACGCCTTGGATTTGCAAGAAGCCTTGAAAGTTTGTGAGGAATATGGGATTTACCCCATCGCCCGAATTGTTACCTTTAAGGATAATAGGCTGTCCAACTCTCGTCCAGATCTATCTTTCCATGACAAAGAAACGGGAGAAGTTTGGGCAGACACCAACGCCGCTCAATACGTCAATCCCTTCCTCTATGAAGTCTGGGAGTACAACGTCGACGTGGCGATTGAAGCTGCTAAAATTGGTTTCCAAGACATTCAATTTGACTACGTGCGTTTCCCTGAAGGTTTTGACGTCTTCTCGGTAGATTTGGAGTTTGAC
>CALYPW010000115.1 GCA_945278685.1 uncultured Dolosicoccus sp. | reverse complement strand
ATCGGCGCCAACCGTGACCATGTCAAAATAGAATTGTCGGATGATGGGCATCGTTTGGACGGCGTTGGGTTCTCCATGCAAGAACAATGTCAATACCTTCAAGCCAATGATCAAATATCCTTGGTAGGGGCTTTATCTATTAATGAGTGGAACAACCAAAAGAATTCTCAACTGCTACTGGAGGACGTCGCTCAAGAGGGGAGTCAATGGATAGATAAACGCAGTACTCACATTGATCAAAGTTTGTTTCAATTAACGGAGACCCTGTATGTCTTCACCCATGAAAACATTCGCCAACATTTTGCCCAGCAATTGTCAGAAAGTAGCCAGTCGGTTTTGTATTCAGAGGTTAGCGATGATTTGAAACATCGCTATTCCCAGCTGGTCCTTGTTGAACCTCCAGCAAATATTTCCTTGGCAGAAGACTTATTGACCAAGGATCAGTGGCAAAAGGTATATTTGGCGGTTTATACTCAAGAGCCGAAATATTTAGAAGGGGCACCTAGCCGGGAGGATTTTGCTGTTTTATACCGCTGGTTGGCAGGACAAACGGGTCCCATTCAACTTCAGAATCAGTTGCCGGCAATCAGTGAACATCTGAAAATCCCAATTTCTAAATTAAGAGTCATGTTGAGAGCCTTTCATGAAGCAAAATTTGTTACAATTGAGGGCGGAGTGATTCGTTTCCAAAAAAATCCCAATTTTGTGAAGGATTTCCAAGAGATGCCGTCACTTGTCAACTACCGTGAAGCCATGAAAGCAGAAGAAATATTGGTTTATCGGACACTGCAAGACGTCATTGCTTACTTTGCCGTTTAATTAATAATTAAAATAGGAGTTAAGAAAATGAATTTATATGATTATGTTGCCCGAGTGGAAGATTATCCCAAGGAAGGAATTATCTTTAGAGATATTACACCACTAATGGGAGATGGTAAGGCATCCCATTATGCCACCCAACAAATCGTTGATTATGCCAAGGATTTAGGAGCTGAGATCGTCGTTGGACCAGAAGCTCGCGGATTTATCATCGGATGTCCAGTGGCTTACGCCTTAGAGATCGGTTTTGCACCGGTGCGAAAGCCAGGCAAGTTGCCACGAGAGACTGTGGATTATGAATATGATCTTGAGTATGGAACAGATACATTGACGATTCACAAAGATGCTATTCAACCCGGACAAAAAGTTGTTGTGGTCGATGATTTATTAGCCACTGGCGGAACTATTGATGCGACCATCCACTTGATTCAAAAGTTAGGTGGCGAAGTGGTCGGATGTGCTTTCATCATTGAATTGGAAGAATTGGACGGCAAGAGTAAATTGCACGGTCACGACTACATGTCACTCATTAAATTTTAAGCACAAAACCACTTTCTTTGTCCAAAGAAAGTGGTCATTTGTGGTTTTAAAAATTACGATAGAGACTGACAACCTTACCGAGAATGGTGACATGGTCTAAGACGATGTCTTCCAAGTCATCGTTTTCGGGATGAAGGATGTACTGGCCATCGCGTTGATAGAAGGTTTTACAGGTGGCTTCATCATCATCGGTCATCGCAATGACAATGTCGCCGTTGTTGGCAGTGACCTGTTGACGAACAGTGATTAAATCCCCATCTATAATACCGGCATTGATCATACTATCGCCGACAATCTCCAACATAAAGAGTTCGCGGGTATCATAGTGAAGATCTGGTGGAACAGGGTAATAGTCGCTGGCTTCTTCCACGGCAAGAATGGGACCTCCGGCCGCTACCCGTCCAAGAAGAGGAACTTGGTCGGAACTTACTCCCAACACTTCCAATCCCAGATCGGTCACCTCGATGGCCCGTGTCTTACTGGATCCTCGGCGGATAAAGTTATTCTTCTCTAAGCGAGAAAGATGGCCGTGGACCGTGGAAGTCGAAGATAGACCCACGGCAGAACCAATTTCGCGAACGGTGGGTGGGTAACCTTTCATTTCAATGATGGAATGAATGCATGTCAATACTTCAAGTTGTTTGTCTGAGATCGTGGTGGGCATGAGGGGTCAGTCCTTTCATCTGTTGTTTTTATTGTATCAAAGAGTCACAGTGATTACAAACGTCTGTTCGTATGCTTAAGGAGGAATTCCCAATGATGGATCCAAAATTATTGGAAAGAATTAATGAATTGGCAAAAATAGCCAAAGAACGAGAATTAACAGAATCAGAACGCATCGAAAGAGAGACCTTGCGCAAGGAATATCTCACAATTTTTAGAGCGGGCATCAAACAGACCATTGAGTCCACAAAAATCGTTGACGAATCAGGGGAGGATGTCACTCCTGAAAAACTTAAAGAAATTCAACGAGAAAAAGGACTCAGAGGCGAGTAAACGCTTGCTGCTCGTTTAGGAAAGTAATTTCATTTTTTGAAGTTCTATCATCAATGATAGGAACGTCGGCAAATGAGAATTTAATTAGAAGAAGAAAGAGGACTTATATGAGCCATAATTTTTTAGTATTGCAAACGGACTTCGGCTTAGCGGATGGGGCAGTCGCTGCTATGAAAGGTGTCGCGTATACCGTCGCACCACAGTTGTCAGTGGAAGACTTAACCCATGAAATTGAACCTTATAACATTGCGGATGCCTCATACAGAATCTGGCAAACCATTGATTACTGGCCAGCAGGAACGGTGTTTGTCTCCGTCGTAGACCCTGGAGTAGGAAGTAATCGCCGTTCCATCGTCGCCAAGACCCAAAAAGGACATTACATTGTGACACCGGACAACGGATCAATTTCACACGTGGCCAAATTTGTTGGTCTAGAAAGCGTTAAAGAAATTGACGAGGCAGTTAATCGTTTGCCCCATTCAGAGAAAAGCCATACCTTCCACGGCCGTGACGTTTATGTTTACAATGGCGCCATGTTGGCGGAAGATTTCAACTATTATGACCAGTTGCCTCAATCAGTGGATCCAGAAGTTCTAGAATATC
>CALYPW010000114.1 GCA_945278685.1 uncultured Dolosicoccus sp. | reverse complement strand
TTCCCCTGGTTCTTCTGTACCTGCTGGAGTTTCAGATTCTTGTTGGTCTTCTTCCCCTGGTTCTTCTGTACCTGCTGGAGTTTCAGATTCTTGTTGGTCTTCTTCCCCTGGTTCTTCTGTACCTGCTGGAGTTTCAGATTCTTGTTGGTCTTCTTCCGCTGGTTCTTCTGGATCTTCTGGATCTTCTGGAGCTTCTGGAGCTTCTGGAACTGGTGTCTCTTTATCAGCTGTCTCAGCTTTTTCAGTGGCTGGTGTTGCTACAGCTACTTCGTCTTTAAGAACGGCTGTTAAAATATCTCCCGTGATTAACTCGCTATCTGCTTGTAAGCCGTTAGCATTTGCTAAGTGTTCAACGGTTAGACCAGTTGCTTCAGCTAATAATGTTAAGGTGTCTCCTGCTTGTACAACATAAGCTTTAAGTTGTGCTGCTTCTTGGCGTGCAATTTCTTCACGAACCATTTCCACAGTTTTTTCTTCGACAGCTTCTGCTTCGACTGCTTTTTTGATTTCTGCTCTTAAAGCTTCATTCTTTAATAATTCAGCCTTACCCACAAAATCAGATGCAGTTTCTTGGTTCATAATACTTTCGATAACATCTGTGGATTCAGCGCTCACAGCGGCTACCGGAGCAATCGCCCCACCGACTATTCCTGCTAAAAGCACAGCAACCCAAGCACCATTGATCTTACGTAAAACTTTCTTATAGTTTGTGCGCACATTCGTAGAATGTAACTCGCGTCTAGTTTTTTTCAAGAAAAATTCTCCTTTTATGTCAAACAACCTACACTAATTCATGTTATAAGCATTCATTTAATGACTACTTTCTTTTGTGGAACTGTTGCAAATAAGTAATGGCTAACAATCTTTCCAATTCAAACCGTATTCATTAAATGTCCATCTACGTCGACCGCATCAACCGACGTCAGATCCATCATATACATATATATATATGTATATGTAGGTCAAGCCTTTTTGAAGATTAATTTATTTAATTGATTTAACCATATCCTGCCGTCATCAAGATCACGACTAGAGCTCTTTATAAACGTTGATATAACAACACTCGTGACTCCTACCAATCTTTAATGTTTCTTCGACTATCCTTATCACTCTAAGAAAGCTTTATTATAATAAAGGATGCTTCTGAGTGGTACTCATTTTACTGATGAACGCCATTTGCATGGTCGATGGCTAGTTGCTTGGTCAAATCACTGGCAAAAAACAGTCGCTCCAATTATAGAAGTTCCAAAGGTATGTAAGTAACCTTCTTATGGTAGTTCTCAAGAGGAAGGTCCGTAATCAACTCCTCATCTCCGGTAGTAATCTACAACTCTTTGATCTTATGGAAGGTTTGAACGGTATTAAAAGACTTGTTAATATCTACTACCGCTACTCTGCCCTTTCCATCAATGTCCGATAAATCCCTTCTAAACTCAAGATATTTTCAATCTTAGGAAGATTTCGACACTCTAGAGGATATAAAGAGTCATCGTTTGAGAAGATGTAAGAAAAATCTCCTTTGCGAATACTTTGAAGACTTTCTCGTAAATCGGGCGACACAATCTTCTCGCTCTCTTCTTTTGGAGAGGGTGAGGTGTCTAATTCATCCAAGAATTCCAATGGATCTGCAGGGTCTGAGGAGGGTTCTGAATTAGAATTCCTACTTTCCTCATCTCCCTCACTACTTTTATCACGGTCTTGACTGCGATCTCTATCTGTACGAAACAATTATAACTCATAAGAGTTATAGGTTTAAGTCAGCCTTGAGTGACTAATATAAAAAAATAGTGTAAAAATGATTAGCCAATTAAGACTAATCTTATTATACGAGGAGGTTTCTATCTGTTGAATTAGGGAGGAGATAGGGGCTAGGTTCAGTAAATTTTGATTATTTTGGATAACACCCCTACCTTCCACCATCAAGAGACTTGCGAGACTGGTAAAAGTGAGGAATTTAAGTGAGGAATTGCAATAATTATTTCAATTCATCGAAAAATAAACCTCTAATCATTCTACCCATCTGCCAAAAAACCACAAAAAAGCCTTCACATCCATGTGAAGGCTTCTAGCATTATTCAGTTTGCTGACGAATTTCATCCACCAGGTCAATATTGGCATCGATGGCATCGGCAGATCGGTTCAACATGGTCATTTCGTCGTCATTTAAGCTTACGAGTAAGCGGCGCTCGATTCCTTGACGTCCAATGACGCAGGGAATACTGAAAGCCGTGTCACGGTCTAAACCGTATTCGCCAGCCTGGATCAGTGTGGTTACGGGGAAGATGGTCTTCTCATCCAACATGACTGACTTTGCGATATCAATGGCACTTTGGCCAATGGCAGCATTGGTCACGCCAAATTTGGCGTGGAAGACGTCATAAGCCGTATCCACAATGGCTTGAGAAACCGTCGATAAGTCCGGGGTTTCTTTTTGTGGGAAGTATTGATCCAATTCCTGGTAAGAAATTCCTGCAATGCTTAAACGGCTAAGGGCCGCAAAAGCTGTGTTACCATGCTCTCCCAACATGTAACCGTGGACACTTAAAGGGTTTACGTTGTAATATTGTCCAAAGTAATGGCGCAAACGTGCGGTGTCCAGAGTGGTTCCTGTTCCAAAGACACGTTCTTTGGGATAACCATGTTCGGTGATGGCCATGTAGGTCACTGTGTCCGCCGGATTGGTAATCCAAATGACGATGGCTTCCTGGGTCTGAGCGGCGATGTTGGACATGATTTCGTCCACCACTGGAATGTTATCAATCATCAGTTTTTGACGATCGGCAGGGACATTGCGGTCTGGATAATGATGGGTGGCTGCCACAATGATCACATCCGCATCGGCCAGATCCGAATAGTCACCCGCATAGATGCGAATGTTGGAACGGGAGTCCAATCCTGTCGCATGGGCTTGATCAAGGGCTTCCCCGTGGGCAATGTCCTTGTAAGGATCCATCACGACAATCTCAGCAAACAAATTGCTTAAAACACCGTAGGCCAGTACGTGTTCACCCACGTGGCC
>CALYPW010000113.1 GCA_945278685.1 uncultured Dolosicoccus sp. | reverse complement strand
CTCGATGTCATAGATTTCCTCATCCATTGTTTGATGGTAATCCATCAATTCTTGAATCTCGCGCCCATACTTCGATTTCAATGCACTCAATTCTCCCAAGCGCTCCTCCACTTCATCAATGGAATCATTGTCATCATACAAACCTGGGTCGCTTAAGGCCACACGGTGAGCCAAAGCCTCCATTTCAAAATACGCTGTCTCAAATTCGTCAATCAAGGCGGGATAATCCTCGTGATCTTCTTTCAGGTCCTTCAATAAATCAATGACTTGCGTCAGATTTGAAAAGACGTTTTGTTCCGACTCGGTTAACAAATAATTGATGTTTTGGAGGTTGTCATGGATCTTTTGAGCGTTCTGAAGACGTTTGCTGACTTTCAAAAGCTCTTCTTCTTCGCCCTCTACCAAGTGGGCATCGGCAATTTCTTGGGATTGAAACTTGAGAAATTCCAGACGTTGCTGGTCATCTTGATCTTCTTGAAGGACTTCCAAAAGACGGTGACGGACTTGTCGGTACGCTTCATAGACTTCTTGATACTGACCCAGTAACTTTTGGAAATCTGCGCCACCATATTGGTCCAACAGGACCAAGTGCTGAGATTTATCTAGAAGGGCTTGGTGTTCATTTTGCCCGTGGATATCTGCCAGATGATTGCCAATTTCACGCAATAAAGAAACATTTGCCAGTTGGCCATTCACCCGGATTAAGTTGCTCCCCCGTTGATTGATTTCTCGGCGAATAATTAGACCATCTTCAGCGGTGGGCAAATCAATGCCAAAGGTTTCCAAGGTCTGGGTCAAGGCGGAAGGGTATTCATCCACTTCAAAAAGACCTTCCACAACAAAGCGTTCTTTATCTGTTCGAATGTAGTCGGTCGAGCCCCGACCTCCGCATAAAAGTCCCAGCGCATCAATCAAAATAGATTTTCCTGCACCTGTTTCTCCCGATAATACCGTCATTCCTTGTGAAAAACCGATACTCACTTCATCAATGATCGCAAAATCTTCAATGGTTAAACTTTTCAGCACCCTAGTTTCCTCTTTCTCCTTAGTTTCTTAATGCTTGATGAGCCTCTTCAACAATGGTTGCCACTGGAATTTCTTCATGGGTATGGTTATGAGGGTTTTTGGCATTGATCAGATGAGCCAAAAACTCAATATTGCCTTCTCCTCCTGTGATTGGTGAATAAGTCAATCCTTGAATGGCGTAGCCCACGTCAGCCATAAAGGCCAAGACCTCCTCCACCACTTCTTCTTGGACTTTGGGGTCAGTAATAACTCCTTTCTTGCCGATACGTTTTCTGCCTGCTTCAAATTGAGGTTTGATCAGAGCCAAAACACAACCACCTTCTGCCAAAATGTCAATCAAGGGTGGCAAGATCAAACGCAGTGAAATAAAAGATACGTCAATGGAAGCGATCGTCGGAGTCCCTTGTGTGAACATTTCCGAAGTTGCGTAACGAAAGTTCTCACGTTCCATTACAATGACTCGAGAATCCTGGCGGAGCTGATAGGCCAATTGATTGTAGCCAACGTCCAGTGCATAACTTTTTAGAGCACCGTTTTGGAGGGCACAATCGGTAAATCCTCCGGTGGAGGCACCAATATCAAGCAAAATTTGATGGGTCATATCAATATTGAAGTAGTTCAAAGCTTTCTCCAACTTCAACCCACCGCGACTCACATAAGGCATTTGTTGACCTTTGATGTGCAATTCATAGCTGCTAGGAATTCGCTCCCCGGGCTTGTCATAGCGTTGGTTGTTCTGGTCGTAGATTTGCCCAGCCATGATTAAGCGTTGGGCTTGTTCACGAGATTGGGTCAAGCCTGCTTGGACCACTAGCTTATCCACACGCTCCTTACTCATCGGTGCCTACTTGTTCCGGCAACTCTAAATACGTTAAGAAGGTTTTTAACAGACTAAAATCACGGCCACTAATTTCTGTTAACTGATCGACGGCTTCGCGGGCTTTTTCTGTTTCCATGGCCAGCTCTATGATGGCCCCTTCAATCCCTAAAAGTGATGTGTAAGTCAACTTGTTGTGAACGCAGTCTTGTCCGGTTTCTTTTCCGGTAACTTCTTGGTCACTGGTGGCATCCATCAAATCGTTGTGGATTTGGAAACCACGGCCAAAGAAGATAGCAAAACGATCCAACAATTCTTGTTGCTCATCGCTGGCATTTCCAATGACGCCCGCCGCGCGTACCGCAAACTTAAACAGCTGACCGGTCTTGAGCGAATGCATCTTCTGTATTTCCTGCAAGGTGCCTGTTTCATTGTCAAGTTTCATGTCATAGACTTGACCCGCGACCATGCCTCGTGGTCCGGCAGCCTCACTTAATTCCAAGACCAATTGGACCTTCTCGTGAGCGGAAACCTGCTCATCAGCCACAATAATGTTAAAGGCATCTGTCAGCAGGCCATCTCCGGACAAAATAGCCGTCGCTTCATTATATTTCTTGTGGGCACTTGGCTTGCCACGCCTGAAATCATCATCATCCATGGCTGGTAGATCGTCATGAATCAGGGAGTAGGTATGAATATATTCCAAGGCCAAGGCAGAAGAGATCCCGTGATCCAAACGATCCACATCTAACAACCACAAAGTAGCCAGTAACAGTATGGGACGCAGACGCTTTCCTTTGGATTCTAAGGAATAAACCATGGGTTCAAACACTTCAATAGGCGTTAAGTTATAAAGAATGTGATCATCCAGGGAATCATCGACTAATTTCTGAAAGACGTGTAAAGCTTGATCTGACATCTTATTTGACCTCCGAATCTAAGGGTTCTTCGCCATTTTCTGTCATAATTTTCGCAACCGTTTGTTCGGCTTTGGTTAAAGTTTTTTGGCAATAGTTGCTTAATTGAATGCCATTTTGAAAGGCAAGAATGGACTTCTCTAAGGGTAATTCTCCTTGTTCCAATTGTTGGACGATCTGCTCCAATCGTTGCAGAGCTTCTTCAAAATTTTGGGGAGCTTCCATCCCCGTTAATTCTAACTTTATTTCTTCACTCATGAATTGTCTCCTTTGTTTGAATCAAGCAGTGTGGCATGCTCATCGATACCTACCACTTGAGCATCCACGGCTCCATCTTTGAATTGAATTCGGAGGGGATCCGATGTTTTTACTTGCTGCACACTTCGAACGATTCCTGCCTCTTGGTT
>CALYPW010000112.1 GCA_945278685.1 uncultured Dolosicoccus sp. | reverse complement strand
ACGAATGGATTTTTCAACTGTTTATAATGAGCCAGAGAAAGAATTCGTTGAATCTGTGGCAACTTCTGAAGAGGACGTGAGTGGATTTCTTGCGTTAATCGGTGCACTCGTGGTTCTGCAGGTCTTTGAGTCGCTAGACAGACCTGAGATTTTTCAGAAATAGGCAAGGTATTGAAATAAGTACCCGCCGGAATGACGATGTCCTGGTCCAGCATCCATTGATCCAGGCCTTCATTTGAAGGATTGCAGAAAAATATCAAGGTGATCCCTGCCTGAGGGTGTAAGTAGACATCTTCTTGGAAACAGACCAAAGATTGAGTGGTGTTTTTGTCCAAACAAATGTCTTGTTGATAAAGATAAGTGCTTGAAGCTTCCTTGGTAGCTGGCTGAAAGCAGTGTGAATGACTTTGGCTAGAAATTGTGGCATACATAAGACAAGCCTCCTTCTTCTACTGTCAATATTACCAGAGAAAATCAACAAGACAAACTTTCTTGAAAAAATTGGTTATCAATTTGGATAAGTAAAAAATTTAATAGTTCTCGAGATTGTGAAATAAACTTCACGCAATCGTTGGCAACTATGTTAAGATAGTCCTCATACAGTTATATAATCTGTAAGACTAGTTGCCCATGTCTGACGATTAATTCTATTAGAAAATCATGATTTATGTAGGAGTGTTGAAGATTGATGAAAAATATTCATAAGCTTTTGATCGCCAACCGTGGTGAGATCGCCATTCGTATTGCCCGTGCGGCTAAAGAACTCGGTATTCAGACGGTAGGAATCTACTCAAAAGAAGATGTAGGAACCCTTCATCGCCAGAAAATGGATGAGTCTTATTTGATCGGAGACCGTTTAGGTCCGATTGAAGCTTATTTAGATATCGAAGGCATCATCGATTTGGCCAAGAAGACAGGGGCTGATGCCATTCATCCTGGTTATGGATTCCTCTCAGAGAGTGAAGAATTGGCTAAACGCTGTCAAGAAGAGGGGATTATCTTCGTCGGCCCAGAAGTTAAACACTTGCAGATGTTTGGGAATAAGACTTATGCCCGACGAACGGCGATAGATGCTGGCTTGCAGGTTATTCCTGGAAGTGACTGAGCGGTTAAAGATTTCAGTGAAGTTGAAGATTACGCCAAAGAACACGGTTACCCACTGATGATCAAAGCGGTCAGTGGTGGCGGTGGAAAGGGGATGCGCATCGTTCGCGAGGAATCCGAATTGCGTTCTGCTTACGACCGTGCCCAGTCAGAAGCCGTCACCTCTTTTGATGATGAGCGCATGTACATTGAGCGTTACGTGGAGAATCCTAAACACATTGAAATTCAAATCTTAGGAGACCATCATGGCAATGTGGTTCACCTTTATGAAAGAGACAGTTCTATCCAACGCCGTCATCAAAAGGTTGTTGAAACGGCACCGTCCTTTGGGCTGTCTTCCCACATGAGAAAACGTCTCACCGATGCAGCTCTTCAGCTCATGGAAGAGATTAATTATCTCAACGCGGGAACCGTGGAATTCTTGGTGGCTGGCGATGATTTTTACTTCATCGAAGTAAATCCTCGAATTCAAGTGGAACATACCATCACCGAGATGATTACCGGTGTAGACTTGGTTAAAACCCAATTGTTGATTGCGGATGGCAAGGACATGTTTGGGGAGGAAATCGGCATGCCGTCACAAGAAGACATGCCCATGATGGGATATGCTATTCAGTGTCGAATCACCACCGAGGACCCACAAAATGATTTCCTACCAGACTCCGGACGCATCATTGGCTACCATTCGCCGGGTGGTTTCGGGGTTCGCTTGGATGCTGGAGATGCCTTTACCGGCTCAGAGGTGACGCCTCACTACGATTCCCTCCTGGTGAAGATCTCTACCCACGCTCTACGCTCCAAAGAAGCCATTGAGAAGATGCAGCGGGCCCTGTCAGAAATGAAGATACGCGGTGTCAAAACCAATATTCGTTATTTAGAGAATATTTTGGCCAATCAAGATTTCCAATCTGGAAACTACGACACCAGCTTTATTGATGCCCATCCGGAACTTTTTGAATTTATCCCGCCAAGAGATCGGGCCCATAAACTCATGAAATACTTAGCCAACATCACCGTCAATGGTTTCCCAGGGATTCCTGACGGGGAAAAGCCGCAATTTGAACTGCGACAAATTCCTGAAACAGACCAGTCCCACGCAACCATTCACCCGTCCTCACTAGACAAGCGTTCCAACAAATTAATTACCCCACGTAGTCGAGAAGGGCAGACCTTGAAACATCTCCTGGATGAAAAAGGACCAGAAGCGGTGCAAGAGGCAGTTCTCAACCGCAAGGAAGTCCTTGTGACCGACACCACCTTGAGAGATGCCCACCAATCCTTGTTAACCACTCGTTTGAGAACTCGTGACATGGAAGTGATCGCTCCTTTTATGAATGAAACCATGCAAGAGAATTTCTCACTGGAAATGTGGGGAGGAGCAACCTTTGACGTGGCTTACAACTTCCTCAAGGAAAGTCCATGGCAACGCTTGTCCTTATTAAGAGAATTAATTCCAGACATTCCTTTTCAAATGCTTCTACGTGCTTCTAACGCGGTGGGTTATCGCAACTATCCAGACAATGTGGTTGAGAAATTTATCCATGCCAGCGCCCGAGAAGGCATCGATGTATTTCGAATCTTTGATTCTTTAAATTGGTTAGAAGCCATGAAGTTACCTATCCAAACGGCTTTAGAAACCAATAAAGTAGTAGAAGGAACCATCTGTTATACCGGAGACCTCTTGAATCCGCAACGTTCTGAAATTTATACCTTGGATTATTTTGTCAATCTTGCCAAAGAGATTGAAGCTTTAGGAGTTCATACGCTGGCCGTTAAGGACATGGCGGGAATTCTTAAGCCAGAAGCGGCCTATCAGTTGATCGGTGCCTTAAAAGAAGAGATTCGTGTACCGATTCATTTACATACCCATGACACCAGTGGCAACGGCATTCAAACATATTCCCGTGCCATCGATGCCGGGGTAGACATCGTTGATACGGCCAATGAATCCATTTCTGGATTCACCGCCCAGCCAAGTGGCAATACACTTTATTACGCCCGTGAAGGAACCGATCGTCAGATCGCGATCAATCCGGAAGCCAATAATGAATTGGCCAAATATTGGAAAGTCACTCGAAGCTATTACGAACCTTTTGAAGCCGATTTAAATTCGGTCTGGTCAGACATCTACACCTATGAAACGCCGGGTGGGCA
>CALYPW010000111.1 GCA_945278685.1 uncultured Dolosicoccus sp. | reverse complement strand
CATCTTCGTAAACTTTTGAAGATGGAATCTCTCCGGCAATGATTTTACAGAATATACATTCACTCATTTGGTTCGCTCCTTAATTAATAAATGCTCGGGGCATTTGTTCTATTAGAATACCACACTTTTGAAAGTAAATATAGTCACATCATTGATTGAAAGCGCTTAAAGAAAACGTCGGCTTGTGTTATAATCAACCTAAATGAATTTAAACAACAAAGGAGCGGTCTTCGATGACAAAAAAAATGATTTGAGATTTAGATACAGGAATTGATGATGCTTTAGCCTTGGCCTATGCGGCAGCCTCCCCAGAGGTAGAATTAATTGGGATTACCGGAACTTATGGAAATGTTCAAATGGCCTTAGGGGTCGAGAACTCCATTGCTCTTTTGGACCTGTTGGATTTAAAAGATGTACCGGTGTTTAAAGGCTTGCCTCACGCTAAGACAAAAGACAGTTTTGAAGTTCAGGAGATCAGCGCCTTCATCCACGGAAAGAACGGATTGGGAGAAATTGAACTTCCTCGCAGTGAACGTGAAGCAGCTGACCAGTCTGCCGTTGATTTCATAGTCGAATCGGCGAGAAAATATGGACAGGACCTGTACATTGTCCCCGTTGGACCAATGACAAATATCGCTGCTGCTATCGAAAAAGATCCTGAAGCCATGAAAAATGTTGGTAAAGTCGTCTTGATGGGGGGAGCTCTCACAGTTCCTGGAAATGTCAATGAATTTTCTGAAGCCAACATAAGTCAAGATCCAGAAAGTGCGGATGAGCTATTCCGAGCAGACTTACCAGTGACCATGGTTGGTTTAGATGTTACCACTCGTACCTTACTTACCTATGAAGAAACACAAAAATGGCGCGACTTGGGAACAGAATCAGGCAAGTTCTTTGCGGACATGACAGATTATTATATCAAAGCCTATGAGACGACTTCACCTCACTTGGGTGGATGTGCACTGCATGACCCATTGGCAGTGGCTGCAGCTATTCAACCTGATTTCTTACAAACCCTTCATCTCAATATGAAAGTGGACACAGAAGGCGCAGGTCGTGGCCGTACAATTGGTGACGAGACACGTATCAATGAAGCGGATCCAATTGTTCAAGTAGGTGTCAATGTGGCAGTCGATGAGTTCGTTGATGAATTTATGACACGCCTCACTGCATTGTTTAAAAAGCATTAGTTACTGTTTCTAATAAACAACGATTGAGCACGCAGAATCTAGCCATTTATTTTAGAAAGTTCGAATAATCTTCGAAAAGATCTGGTATTTATCCAAAGGATCTGGTAATATACTCTTGTGTGACATAACTCCTTAAGAGTTTCATGTCTAGGATTTTATTAAAGGAGACATAAACAACTATGAACTTACAAGCAGAAGTTAGAACTTCAGTTGGTACAGGTTCCGCTAAAAGAGCTCGCCGTGCAGGATTAGTTCCTACAACCCTATTCGGACAAGAGTTAGATGCGCCTGTATCTTTAACAGTAAACGCCCGTGACTTAGAAATGCTATTACGCCGTGAAGGTGTTAACGCGGTTTTTGACTTAGAATATGATGGAAAAACTCAACGTGTCTACGTCAACAACTTTGACAAAGCAGCTCTAAGAGATGAATTCTTAAGTCTGGAATTGCAAGCAATCTCTGCTGACCAGAAATTAGAAGTAGAAGTACCTGTTTTCTTAATCAACGAAGAAGCGATCAAAGATGGAATTGCTTCCTTGGTTTCAAACACATTGTTGGTAGAAGCACGTGCAGACAACATCCCAGCTTCCATCGATATTGATGTTGGTGAAATGGAGATCGGAGACGTTCTAAACGTTGAAGATGTTCACGTGGATGACGGTGTTGAAATTCTTGCAGAAGCAGACACACCAGTTGTAACCATTATGGTTGTTTCCGATGAGGAAATGGAATCAGACGTTGATGCAGATGCAGATATGGCTGAACCAGAAGTTATCGGTGAAACAGACGAAGAAGAGTAATCTTTACTTTTTTGATTTTTCAATCAAATCAAAGGTACCTCTGCGTACCTTTGATATTATGCATCCTTAGCTCAACTGGATAGAGCGCTTGACTTCGGATCAAGAGGTTACGGGTTCGACCCCTGTAGGATGTGTCAGATTTTAAGAAAACTACAAACATTCTTGGATTGTTTGTAGTTTTTTTGTCTCATGCTTTCTAAGAGGAGATGGCAGTTCGACATGAAAGTTTTAAAACAAAAAATTATTGATGCTTCCCAAGAGATTGGCATCGATTTGATAGGATTTACACACGCAGATCCTTTCACAGAAATTGAAGATCAACTGAGAGATCATGTGACTAAGGGTTACTCTTCGGGCTTTGAGCACCCGGTCATTGAAGAACGTATTTATGTGAATAAGATTTTCGAGGAGCCTCGATCCATTATTTCCATTGCACTGGCTTATCCTAATCAATTGAATGATCCTCTACCACAAGAAAAAGGAAAACGTCGTGGCTTATTCTCTCCTGCATCTTGGGGCGAAGACTATCACCGCATTCTTGAAAATCGCATGGAACAATTGATGGCATTTATTCGTCAAGAAGCCACTACTGCACGGTTCAAGCCCATGGTAGATACAGGCGAGTTAGTGGATGTGGCGGTTGCTGCCCGTGCAGGTTTGGGATTTATTGGAAGAAATGGTTTATTAATTACCGAAAAATTTGGTTCTTATGTGTTTTTGGGCGAAATCATCACCAACTTGGAATTCGAGCCCGATGAACCAGTAGAATTTGGGTGTGGCGATTGTTACCGTTGTGTCCGTAGTTGTCCGACAGATGCCCTTCTAGGAAATGGCCAACAAAACAGTCAACGTTGTCTATCCTATTTAACGCAAACCAAAGATTATTTCCCCAAAGAGGACCGTCGCAAGATGGGGCATGTCATTTATGGGTGTGATATTTGCCAAATTTCTTGTCCTTACAATCAAGGAATTAATCGTCAGCATCACAAAGAAATGGCACCTGATTTAGAAAAAGTTCAACCTTTGCTTGAGCCATTATTGACTCTGTCTAACCGGGGATTTCGTGAGAAGTTTGGTCACATGGCGGGGTCTTGGCGTGGAAAGCGTCCAATTCAAAGAAACGCCATCATTGCTTTAGCAAACTTTCGAGAAGAAAGTGCCATCCCCCAGTTACTGGAAATCATTGAAAAGGATCAGTCGCCCATGATTCGTGGAACTGCCGCCTGGGCAGTTGCCCATATTCAAAGATATCAAAACCCTCCACTTGCTGCTTTTCTTGAAGAACGTCTAGCTTTGGAAGAAGATCCCGAAACGCG
>CALYPW010000110.1 GCA_945278685.1 uncultured Dolosicoccus sp. | reverse complement strand
ATTCTCAAAGAAATTTCTGACATGGGCTTTGAAATTGGTAACCATACCCAGACCCACGAAAATCTGCGCGACCTTGATTACGAGGGCCAAAAAGAAGAAATTCAGCGCACCAATGAAATGATCGAAGAAATCACAGAAACAGAGGTTCGTTGGTTCCGCCCACCCTTTGGTTTGTTCAATTTAGATACCATTGAGATTTGTAATGAGTTAGGCTTGCAACTGATGACTTGGTCCTTCGGTTATGATTGGATGGACGAGTATCATGACGGTGAAGCCTTAGCAGAAATCAGCTTGGACAACGAGTATCTCAGAAATGGGGCCAATATTCTCATGCACGACTTGCCATGGACAGCCGATGCCATTGAGGACATGGTCTTGGGTTACGAGGAACAAGGTTTCTACATTGTCGATCCCTTCCTCATCAAACGCCAAGAAAATAGTACTGATCCCGTGGACGATTCCTCCGAATCTCTGGCATCCGGCCTCTAACACTCAGCATGTTAAAAGACGTTCACCCTTTGTTGGAGTGAACGTCTTTTTGCTTGTTGACATTTAACCACCAAAAAAGTAGAGCCTTTCGACTCTACTTCGATCTCATGATTAGTCAGCTTGTGCTTCACGACGCTCATAAATAGACTCCTTTTACTTCATCATATAATGTAAAGAGATAGCCTTTTGATAAACTATCTCTTTACAAACAATTATTCAGACTTGAAAGTGTAAACTAAACACCTGAGTATGCGTTGAATCCGCCGTCGATGGGCAGAACAACCCCTGTGACAAAGCTCGCTGCAGCTTCGTCTGATAGGTATAACATACCGCCGACAAGCTCTTCTGACTCTCCGAAGCGCCCCATTGGTGTACCTGCAATAATCTTACCGGCACGCTCTGTTGGGCTTCCATCTTCATTGAAGAGTAAGCGTCTGTTTTGCTCACTGACTAAGAATCCTGGCGCAATAGCGTTTACACGAATTCCAACATGTGAGAAATGTGTCGCTAACCACTCTGTGAAGTTAGAGATGGCTGCTTTTGCTCCTGAGTATGCAGGGATTTTGGTCAATGGTTTAAATCCGTTCATGCTTGAGATGTTCACGATGTTCGCGCCTTCGCGTCCGATCATATCTTTAGCAAAAACTTGCGTTGGTAATAAAGTTCCTAGGAAGTTTAAGTTGAAGACGAACTCAATGCCTTTTGGATCAAGGTCAAAGAAGGTGGTTGTGTCTTCTGGTAACTCTATTTCATGATACTCATTGTCCGTTGTTGCCAGTGGGCTGTTTCCACCGGCTCCGTTTACAAGAATGTCCACAGGTCCTAATTCGTTCACTACGCGCTCTTTTGCTTTTTCTAAACTGGCAACTTCAAGAACGTTGGCTTCTACCCCAATGGCGACGCCGCCGTCAGCAACAATCTCTTCTGCATAGCCTTGTGCAGCTTCTTCGTTCAAGTCTAACAAGGCAACTTTAGCGCCTGCTTTTGCATAAGCCTTTGCGAAGTCAGAACATAAAACTCCACCTGCTCCTGTAACTACAACAACTTTTCCTGAGAAATCATGTTTAAATGGTGTTGTCATTGATTGAGTCTCCTATTCTTTCAACGTGAATTATGAGATCCTTCGTGGCTGGTCGAATATGTCGGCCAGCGTTAAAGGATCACTGATTATTTGTTTACTTGCTTGGTTCCGAATTTAGCAACTTTACCAGCTGCCGCCATATTGGCTTCGTATAAGCCGTTGAAGTATGTGGCTCCTAAGGCACGGTCATAAAGTCCGTATCCTGGTGTTACTGTCTGGTCTCCCCAGATACGACGTCCGTGGTCGGAACGTAAAGGTCCTACCCAGTCGTGGTCCACTAGCAGCTTGATGACCGCGTTCATATCGATGGCACCTGCTTCTGATAGGTGGGCAACTTCCTGGAAGCCCCAGTCGCCAACCGCAACGTTACGTGTATGCATGAAGTTGATACGGTTACGTCCGATGGCGTATTCCATAATTTCTAATGCGTCGTTGGCTGGGTCAGAAGCATAGGAACCCACACACATGGTGATTCCGTTATACTCTGAATCATAGATGTCCAAGAAACGCTCAACAGCCGCTTTATTCGTAATGATACGTGGCAAGCCGAAGATTGAGTAAGGAGGGTCGTCTGGGTGAATAGCCATCTTCACGCCTGCTTCTTCAGCAGTTGGCATGATTGCCTTGATGAAGTACTCCAAGTTCTCCCATAATTGCTCCTCGTCCACTTCTTCGTAAGCTTCGAAGACTGCTTTCATACTTTCTACTGTGTAGGAAGAGTCCCATCCTGGTAGTGATAATTCTCCGGTTAATGGGTCCATCTTTTCGATGTCTTCTTTAAGGAAGGCAAGAGATGTGGATCCGTCTGGTAGTGGATGCTCTAAGTCTGAACGTGTCCAGTCGAAAACTGGCATAAAGTTATAACAAACCACAGGAATTCCTGCTTTACCAACGTTGCGAATAGATTCTTTGTAATTTTCGATCAATTCGTCACGGTTCTCGCGTCCAAGCTTGATATCTTCGTGAACAGGAATGGATTCAATGGTTGAAATCTCTAATCCGCCTGCTTCGACATCTTCTTTAAGTTTAAGAACCTTTTCTAGAGGCCAAGCTTCTCCAACTGGTACGTCGTACACAGCTGTAACAATCCCTTGTATTCCAGGAACCTCACGAATGTCTTGCAATGTTACTGGGTCATTGTGACCATACCAGCGAAAACTATTAATCATATTATCTTACCTTTCTAATGTGTCTAAATCACTTGAGAAACTCACAAGGTTTCTCAATGAAACAAACAATTATTTACCAAAGTCGAAATATTCCACAGCGTTGTTGTAACAAACATTGGTGACGAGACGCTCAAGAATTTCTTTGTCATTTGGAATTTCTCCACGTTCGACCAAATCTGCGATGTAATCACAGAAGATTCGACGGAAATACTCGTGACGAATGTAGGAAATGAAACTTCGGGAGTCCGTTAACATTCCCACGAAGTTCATCAATAGACCAGCTTCAGACAGGGATTTTAATTGTTTCAACATGCCGTACTTGGTGTCATTGAACCACCAGCCTGAACCCATTTGCATCTTGCTGCGAACACCCGGTTCACTTTGGAAGTTGGCCATGGATGTTCCCACAATGTCGAAATAAGTAGGGTCTAAGTTGTAAGCAATGAACTTTGGAAGGTTGTTGTCCTTGTCCATGGCATTCAACAGTCCGTTTAAGTGATAAGATAGATTGGTTTGATCCTGGATGGAGTCAAATCCACTGTCTGGGCCTGTCACTTCGAACATTCGATCGCTGTT
>CALYPW010000109.1 GCA_945278685.1 uncultured Dolosicoccus sp. | reverse complement strand
TTTCTCGCTCCGCATCAATAGCGCGGCGCTCCGTCATGGAAACATGTTCCGCAACCTCCGGCAAAAATTGCTCCCACTTTTGAATTTGCTTTTTGAATAAGCGACCATTGAGAACTGCTGAAATCAATCGGTGGACAATTAAATCAGAATAACGACGAATGGGAGAAGTAAAGTGAGTATAGTCTTCGGCTGCCAATCCATAGTGGCCCACTGGCTCTTCAAAATAACGGGCCTGTTTCATGCTTCTAAGCAACATACTAGCCACAGATTGTTCAAAGGGTTGATCTTTGACTAATTCTAAGACTGCTTGTAGTTCATGAGGTTCCATCCGTTCAGTGTCTCCGTGAAGCAGGACCCCAAAGGATGTGAGAAATTCTGCCAGTCGTTCAATCCGATCGGAATCCGGGTATTCATGAATTCGGAAGATAAAAGGAATCTCTTTTTGGGTGAAATCGTGTGCGATGGTTTCATTGGCCGCCAGCATGAATGATTCAATGAGGCGCTCTCCCACATCCCGCTGACGCAGAAGAATCTCCAAGGGATGACCTTCTTCATCCACCACAATCTCTGCCTCATCCACGTCAAAACCCAAGGCTCCTCTGGAATGACGGACACCTTCCAATATTTCATGCAGATCTTTCATGTCTTCCAGCATGGGAACAATGGCTTGATACTTGTCCCGCAAGGCAGAATCCTGGTGATAAATACCGTTAACCTCGTCGTAGGTCATGCGGTATTTGGAATTAATGACGGAGTGATAGACCTCATGGTGTATTACTTGTCCCTCTTGATTAATGGTCATGTCACAACTAAGCGTTAACCGATCTTCATGGGGGTGCAACGAACAGATACCGTTGGATAAACGTTGAGGAAGCATAGGAACCACGCGGTCCGTTAAATACACCGAGTTCCCGCGTTCATAGGCTTCATGGTCAATAGCACTTCCGGCTTGCACATAATGAGACACATCGGCAATGTGAACTCCCAATTGATAGGTGCCGTCCGGATTTTTTTGCACTTGGATGGCATCATCTAGGTCCTTCGCATCTGCCCCATCAATGGTGATTACCAAGGCATCGCGCAAGTCACGGCGACCTTCCATGTCTTTTGGACTTACTTCTTGAGCAATTTGGTTGGCTTCTTGGATCACTTGATCGGGGAATTCATGGGGTATTTCAAATTTGTACAAAATGGCTTGAATATCCACTCCTGGCTCGTCGCGATGACCAATTTCTTTAGCAACCAAACCGACCAAGGTCAAAGAATCCTCGGCAGTCGGATACTCGCTTATTTTTACAATGACGATGGTGTTATCCGCAGGTCGGATGCCGTCTTCGCGAATTAAGATTCGTGTATTGGGACGATAATCCCCTTGTGGAGTGATAAATCCTAGGTAGCCACTTTTTTGACGTTGATCTTTGTTGTAAGCATGGAATTCTCCAACTAATTGGGTGACGGCTCGTTCCATCACCTGCGTCACGCGGGCTTCGGACCCTTTACCGGTGACTGGGTCTACTTGCTTGATGATGGTTGCCTGGACCTTGTCACCATCCATGGCATCCTTTTGCTGACCAGGAGGCACAAATAAATCTGCTTCTTCTTCGTCGTAACTGATGAATCCGAAACCTTTGTCATTGCCCCGATAGGTGCCTACCACCGTGGTTTTTTGATCGGCAGCGCGGAAACGCCCGGCACCATTGACTTGAATGCGTCCAATGCGTTCCAAGAAAGACAAAGTTTTGACAAGTTGTTTAAATTTGCGAGACCCTCGGCGTTGAAAATGTCTTGCCAAATAAGTAACCGAGAACGCTTCCGGCGAGTTCTCTTCTAAATATTTAATGATATCTTTTTCAAATCTAGATAGATTCATAATTCCTCCCTAATTTAATAAAGCTTGTAATATTCGGCATCGTTATTGTGTGCATGAATGAAATGATCCAAAGAGTTTTCAAAGTCTTGACGATCATCGTTGATGGTAATCACATGCGTGTTTTCAGGGAACCAATGGAATTCAATGTGGGCGTTCTCTAAGGCATCCTGGAAGTCATAGCTGGATTCAGGATCGATCAATTCATCTTGACCCGATTGGGCCATATAAAAAGGACAAGCGATGTTAGATAGATGATTCGTCAACGCTTTGGTAAATACCTGAAGTTCAAGCATCTGCTTGCGATGGGCGTTTAGAACCTCATCCGCTTCTTGGGTAAAATCTTTCCCCATTTTTTGATAAGAGGTTGCCGCATAGCGCTCGAAAGCATCGGCGACATCCAAGACTTCTCGAGAAACGACCGGTGAGTTGATCACTCCTCCAGCCACTAATTGTTCAGGTGCTTCTTCCAATAATTTCGTCGCAAAAATCCCGCCCATGGACAAACCAAAAACCATGACTCGTTCATATTTTTCGGCCAAATCTTCGTAGGCTGCTAAAGTATCTTGCCACCATTGGCTAGGTGTTTGATGAAGGATGTCCCAAACATCGGCTGTATCATGGCCAGAAAAGGTAGGAATGGAGACTCCGTAACCCTCCTGGTGCAAATGGCGCCCCAATAGATTCATATCCAAAGGTGAACCAGTATAAGCATGCAGTAATAAAATTCCTAAATTCTTCGATTCTCCTGGTAAATAGATCTCTGACATGATAATTCCCCTTCCCTTTATTGGTTATCCTACCATACTTCGAGACTCTTCCCTAACCAACAAACTTGTAGATGCTCGCACAAAAAAGACCCCTCTATGCGAAGGGGTCATTAAATGATCGATTATTGAGAGGATAGATAAGTAAGCGCCAAAGCGACAATAAAAAACAATCCACCCATGACTGAGGTCGCTTTAATCAAGAAGGCTTCAAATCCTCGCGCTTTTGCTTGACCGTAATCATCGTCTGCTCCACCTCCACTTAAAGAACTTGCAGCATTACTTTTGGATGGTTGCAAGACGACTAAGAAAATAATGATCACAGAAATAACCATTAAAGCTGTTTTTAAAATATTATACAAAGACTTACCTCCCCCACTAAATATGTACGATTCATTATAACACAGTCCACCCATAAATTAACTGTTTCTTTTTAAAACAATCAGATGAATGGACATTTCTTCCTTATTCCTAACTTATAAACGTCGGCGAGCCGCTGCTAATACATAATGCACAAAGTAGTAGAGAGTTTTTCCTAGTGGCAACTTTTCAAGGTGGCGGTAAGTATACCAAGTACGCCGCAAGGCCGCGACTCGGCTACTGGAGACAGATCCAGCAACTTGTCGGTAATTATGAAGAGTTTCATCCAGTCCATAGGCTTTCAAACCTTTACGAGTACGCATCAACATCAACCAAGTGGCTGTATCTTGACCCCGTCGGACCAAAGGCATGCGGAAATCCCCAACTATATAGCGATCAATAATTACCGATGAACACGCAATCGCAGTGTTCTTGAGCAGATCCGTGTAGCCCAGACAATT
>CALYPW010000108.1 GCA_945278685.1 uncultured Dolosicoccus sp. | reverse complement strand
ATAATGACTCGGTTCCCAATGTGGAATCGAGTTTTGTTATGTGAAAATGTAAAAGGAAGTGAAAAAAATGAAATTAAAAGAAATAGGGAGACTAAATAGCCCTTATAAAGAAAAGGGGCAGGCTCCAAGACAGGGAAGATTTTCAGATGAAGAAAGTATAGTTGAAATTTTTCCAGAATACATGAATGCTATTAAGGGACTAGAAAAGTCAAAACATATTATAGTGTTATATTGGGGAGACAGAGCTGATAGAAATATTACCCAGACAATTCCACCTTGGGGTGAAGAAATGACTGGAGTTTTTGCTTCTAGATCTCCACATAGGCCAAACCCTATAGCTATATGCCCCTGTGAAGTTATAAATATCAAAGATAACCTTATAAAAGTAAAAGGGTTAGATGCTTTAGATGGAAGTCCTTTATTAGATATAAAGGTTTATTCTTATGATATAGATAATATTGAAAAACCTAAGAGAAAATCTTAGGTATAATAAATATGAGAAATTAAGAGAAGGTGGAAGAAGTTGAATGGAGAAAACAAGTATTACATATTTAAAACAAGGTAGAAAGAAGAAATTAAAAATATTATTTATATTATTAATGACAATAATACTTAGCTTCTATGCGTTAAATAGAGGAGCAGCTATAATTGCACCAAAAGAAGTTTTACAAACTTTATTAGGAAAAAGCGAAGAGATTTCTAATATTACAATTTGGAATATCAGATTGCCAAGAATTATAGGTGGACTAATAGTAGGTGCTGGGTTAGGAGTAGCAGGAAATATTATGCAGACTTGTTTAGGAAATCCTTTAGCTTCACCATCAACTTTAGGAATACCAAGTGCAGCAGCTTTTGAGCAAATATAGCTATTGTATTTTTTAATGCTGGATTAGTTAGAAATAGTAGCGAAGCTATACTTATTAATAATCCTTATATAGTGACAATATTTGCATTTGGTTTCTCAATTTTAGCTATGTTTTCTATATTAGC
Organism: uncultured Dolosicoccus sp.; assembly: GCA_945278685.1. Lineage (GTDB taxonomy): Bacteria > Bacillota > Bacilli > Lactobacillales > Aerococcaceae > Dolosicoccus. Next base: position 2,534 of record CALYPW010000108.1, on the reverse strand, counting down.
TATAGCGAGACTAAAAGGATCTTCAAAGGAATCAATTATTTTGGCAGGTGCTACAGTATCAAGTCATGCTGTAATAGGAGCGGTTACTAAGGCTCTTGAAAAGGCTGGGGGAGACATCCAAGCCTTGAAACAAAAGGTTGATAAAGATGAGGATACACCTACTGTTACGGAAAAAGAAACGGATGTTATTGAAATAGGTGCAGGTGGAGCTGGATTGGCTGCTGCAGTATCATCACATGAGAATGGAGGCCTATATGGTAGCCTCTAAATAAGGCAGTACCTTTAAATTATACTTGCCTTCAAGGACTTAAACCATAAAGGCAGAGGCTCCATGTCAATGGCAAATCGGAAACTGCAGATATTGTAAGATATACAAACAAATTAGATTTATTGACTTTAATACTATATATTAACTGAGTAATAATTCTTATTTATTTAGTGGAAAAATAAAATAATTATTTTTTCCAACAACAACTTTACACTATCTAGTATGCCCATTAGGGTATGAGATTTTCCCTTTGTTTGGTATAATAGACAAGGGAAAGTTAGAAAAGGCGTTACCCTTTGGGGAAGCGCCTTTATTTAATCACAACATTTAGGAGGGGTTAGGATGAAGGATCAATTTCGATTAATTATTACGTTACTTTTAATTGTCATCAGTGTTGTCTTCGCTTTATTAAATACCATACCCGTTAAGGTGAATTTCTTCTTTAAATTTATTGAAATGCCTTTGGTAGTCGTGATTGTCGGCGGATTGGTCATGGGCGTCATCATAGGAATGATCGTTTCAATTAACGCCATCCACAAGGAACGAGTGGCCAAAGTTGAACTTCAGCATGCTTTGAAGGACGCTCAAACCCAAAAAGACACACTCACGCAAGGACTCAATGAGAAAAATCAAGAGATTAACCGCTTGAAAGCAGAAATCAAAACCTTGGAGAAGTCACAACCAGTCACATCACCGCAAGATGTGCACGTATAGAAGGTCGGTTGGGTCAATGAATTTAGCAAACTATCAATGGCAACTTTCTCGATCTCCCCAGGAAATTGATGAAGTCGTCCAAACATTAGAAGCAGGAGAAACGGGTTTTTCGTCCGCTTTTCTTCGTTTGGCGGCAGCGCGTGGCATTGATTCCTTGGAGGAATTACAAGCAGCCACGCAGGAGTCGCCACAGTTGTTCCATGATCCTTTTGCCATGTATCAAATGCAGGAGGCTGTTGAACGCATTCAAATAGCCATTGCCAACCAAGAACAAATCTTAATTTATGGGGACTATGACGCCGATGGCATTACTAGCACGCTGGTTTTATTGGAGGCCCTTGAATCCTTGGGTGCTCAAGTGAATTACTATATCCCCAATCGCCTAGAGGATGGGTATGGCCCCAATCAAGAAAAGTACCGCCAATTCATCCAAGAGTGGGAAATTGATCTTATCATTACCGTGGACAATGGCGTGGCCGGACATGAGGCCATCGATTACGCCAATTCTCAACAGGTGGATGTCATTGTGACGGATCACCATGAATTGCCCCAGGAACTTCCGGATGCCTACGCCATCATTCATCCGGCTCATCCCCAAGGAAATTATCCTTTCAAAGATTTAGCGGGGGTTGCGGTCGCTTATAAGCTGGCCACTGCCTTGTTGGAAGAGTTGCCCATGGAGTCTTTGGAACTCGTTGCCATCGGAACGGTTGCCGATATGGTTCATCTAAAAGATGAGAACCGGACCCTGGTGGTTCAAGGCCTGCAAATGATGCCAGACACCTTGCGCATCGGTTTGCAATTGCTTTTGGAAGAGAACAAGGTCAATCTCAACGCTTTGGATGCAGATACCATCGGTTTCATCATTGCCCCCCATTTGAATTCTTTGGGACGTTTGGGAGACGCCAATCCGGCCGTAGAGCTTTTGCGAACGCATGACGAGGAACGCGCCCGAGAGTTGGTGGAATTATTGATTGACACTAATTTGAAAAGACGACAACTGGTGGATGATATCCATCAAGAAGTCCTTGCGCACATTGAGTCCCAGCCAGAAATTCCACCGGTAATTATCTGTGCGTCCTCTCGTTGGTCCGTGGGTGTTCTGGGCATTGTGGCCAGTCGTTTGAAAGACCGCTTTCATCGACCCGTCATTCTTTTTGAACATTTAGTGGATGAAGGGATCTACAAGGGAAGTGGCCGTTCCATTGAAGCCATAAATTTGTATGAATGGTTGCAAAGCCACGAACACCTACTGCAAGCCTTTGGAGGTCATGCCCAAGCCGACGGGTTAACGGTTTCACAAACAGATTGGCAGACCTTCAAGGAAAATCTTGAAAGGGACAGCGCCCAGTTCACAGCTGACATTGAGTCCCTGCCTATCTTAAAGGTGGATTTGAAACTTTCCATCACCGAGGTCAGTCTGGCTTTTATTGAAGAGGTCGACCGTCTGGGACCTTTCGGCATGAGCAATCCCAAGCCATTGTTTGAGTTTGAGGATGTGACCCTCTCGAATATTCGGGCCATCGGCGCCAACCGTGACCAGGTCAAAATA
>CALYPW010000107.1 GCA_945278685.1 uncultured Dolosicoccus sp. | reverse complement strand
CAATAATGCCTGTATAAGTATTTCGTAAGATTGGAAGTAGTGCATAGATCACTAGAGCCATAATAGCTGGAACACTCCCGATACCCACTAAAGGAATAAGTAAGCCTAAGATGGCAAGCGAGGGAATCGTCTGAAAGATGGCCGTAATTTGAATAATCGGCTCAGCAATTTTAGGCCGCTGCGCAAGGAAAATCCCCAGCGGAACCGCAATTAAGATCGCAATAAACAGCGAGATAAAAGATAACTGCATATGTTCAACTAATGCCGTCATTAGGTCCCCACTACGTTCTTGTAAGCTTGTGAGTAAGCCGCTCATAAGACAACCTCCTTCCCTTGCTTGTCTCGGTCAGCATAATATTGAATGAGATGCTGACGGCTAATCTGATAGGCTTGATGCGGTGATCCAGAAGATTGGACGATGACCGATTCATGACGAGCTAATGCTTCGTTGAGAGTACTTAGTGGTAGGTCCGTCGTTAAGCTAGGAACTTGGTCTCCACTGACTTCATTATCTAGCTCCTGAGCGAAATGAGTTTGGATTAAGTCTTGGATTGTCACTAAGGGCTGTGAATCACGGTTATAGTTAGGCAGACCTGTTTTGATAAAGTTTTGCACAAAGTCATTGACCGGTTGGTCTAAGATTTCTCTGGGTGTTCCAACTTGTTCAATTTTTCCCATATTCATTAAGCACATCCGGTCAGCCAGATCAATGGCCTCTTGCATATCATGCGTCACAAAGACAATGGTCTTGTTGAACTTACGGTGGAGGTGCTTAATATCATCTTGCAATGAATGCCTTGATATTGGATCAAGGGCACTGAAAGGCTCATCCATTAAGATAATATCCGGATCAGCTGCAAGTGCACGAATGACTACAATACGCTGTTGTTCTCCACCTGATAATTCAGAGATAGCTCTGTGTCGGTATTTGTCAGGGTCTAGATTAACCGTAGTCAACAACTTGCTGACACGGTCCCGTTTCTTTTCATCGGGCCAATTTAATATGTCGGGCACAACGAGGATATTCTCTTCAACCGTCATATTGGGGAAAAGGGCAATTTGCTGAAGAACATAACCGATATTCCAACGCAAGTCTTGAATATCATAGTCATTAACATCCTTGCCATGAATCCGAATGTTGCCTTCAGTCTGCTGGATTAGTTGGTTAATCATTTTTAAAGTCGTTGTTTTCCCGCTCCCACTGGGTCCAATGAGTACAAAAAACTCGTTATTTTGAATCTCTAAAGTAAAGTCACTTACGACCGTGTTGTCGCCGTAGCGTTTAAAGACATTTTCAAATTGAATCATCAAAGCTCTCCTTTAGCCATTTTTCTCATCATAACAAACAGTTGTTAAAAGTTATAAGAATAAGAGCTTGAATAAAATGACAATTCACAAAGTATAAGCGCATAAACTGTTGGTGTCGTGAATTCACTAAAATAATTTGTAAAAAAGACTGTCAATCACAAATGAAAATGTCCCGAATAGTTCCCTTTTTGAGTTTGACTAATTTTTAGTTAAAAGATGTCTTTTACGATAAAAGAAGAAATCTTTTATTTTTTATACTTTTGTTTTTCTTTCTTGTTTTTCATTCTTAGAGACCTCTCAAAGGACGGCCCTTTCCATGGATGACTTTGAGGAGGAATATAGGTTGTCTTAACCTTCGGTTTAACAGGAGGGTCAAAGGCTTCAGAGTGTGTTTTACGTAAGGCTATTTCCTCCATCTTAAAGATAGATTCTCCATGGCTGGCGTATAACTCACTATCTAGCGCTTCAATGACCATTACCCGCGTTTTTGGCCTTAATAGAACTCTTTCCTGTTCATTTTGAAAATGATACTCTTTGTTCTCGTATTTTATACTATGACCATTTTGAATCACTCGTCTTGAGAATCGAGCTTTAATTCTGCACGTTCTTTTGTCATTTGGTTATTAGAAACATATTTGATGACTTTATACTTTTCTTCTTCAAACATATTTAATATGACTCCTAATCCAGTCACTCCTATCTATACAGATAAGAATAACCTATACTCGGGACATAATCATTTGTTAATGACTAAGACATTATCATTTATTAACGACAAATTTGCAGGAACGTTGGGGAATGTCTTGAAAAAAGAACACTGATCAAGTATACTCTTAAGTGACGGTTCAAAAGCGTTTTGAATGTGACGAATCGTGGCGTTTATACCTGAAGATTTCGTTCTGAAGAGTGTATTTAAGTTATATAAGGAGGCTACAAGTATGAAAATTTCACCATACGAAAAGGAAAAGTTGTTATTATGGACAGCTGGAAAAGTTGCCATCGAGCGTAAAGAGCGTGGAGTTAAACTTAACTATCCTGAGACAATCGCGTATATTTCACACTGGTTATTAGAATCAGCCCGCGATGGAAAATCTGTTGCTGAATTAATGTCAGGTGGACGTGAACTATTAACTGTCGATGATGTGATGCCAGGGGTAGACACAATGATCGAATCTGTACAAATCGAAGCTTCTTTCCCTGATGGAACCAAGATGGTTACAGTTTCAAACCCAATTCAATAAATCCATTGATTTAAGGAGGAATATAAGTGATACCAGGAGAGATTTTCCCAGCTGATAATGAGATCACCATCAACGAAGGTCGTGAGAAAATGACATTAACTGTCAAAAATACCGGAGACCGTCCAATTCAAGTAGGTTCTCATTATCATTTTAATGTAGTAAATAGTGCTTTAATTTTCGACCGAGATGCAACACGTGGGTTCCACTTAAACATCGCAGCAGGAACTGCTGTACGTTTCGAACCAGGTGAAGAACACGAAGTTGAATTAGTAAAGTTTGGCGGAAAGGGGCTAGAAGTTGATGAAGCTTAGTCACGAAGAATATAGTGCATTATACGGTCCAACAACAGGAGACCGTGTACGTTTAGCGGATACTGACTTAATTATTGAAGTAGAAAAAGACCTAGGGTCCTACGGAGAAGAAGCGGTTTTCGGTGGAGGAAAGTCAATCCGTGTTCAAATGGGACAGGACGGGGCTCGCACACGTGATGAGGGAGTTCTAGACTCAGTCATCGTTAACGCGTTAATCGTTGACTATACCGGTATCTACAAAGCTGACATTGGTCTAAAGGATGGACATATCCACAAGATCGGTAAAGCAGGTAACCCAGACACCATGGAAGGTGTTACAGAAGGTATGGTTATCGGAGCATCGACAGAAGTATACGCTGGTGAGAACATGATTGCGACCGCTGGTGGAGTCGATACGCACATCCACTACATTTCTCCAGACCAAGTACAAGCTGGATTACACGGTGGAATCACCACACAATTCGGTGGAGGAACAGGACCAGCTGCAGGATCAACAGCAACCACGATCTCACCTGGACCATGGAACATCCAACGCATGCTTCAACAATTCGAAGACTTTCCAATTAACATGGGTGTCTTTGGTAAAGGACATGCCTCCAATACCGCACCACTTGTAGAACAAATCAAAGCTGGAGCTGCAGGATTCAAGATTCACGAAGACTGGGGTTCAACACCAACAGCCATTGATAACACATTAAAAGCTGCGGA
>CALYPW010000106.1 GCA_945278685.1 uncultured Dolosicoccus sp. | reverse complement strand
CGATGTGGTCTTAGTCTCCTGGCCAGCGGTGACTAGGGGGCGAATTTGATGGACGATAATTTGTCGTTCCTCGCGCTGATTGTCATCAGTCACACCGACCAATTCGATGATGCGGTTTACTTCTAGGTAGCGGGCGTGTTGCTCATAAGTTCTGGGAAACACGACCAAGCTCATGGTCGCTCCTGGCTGAGACAAGGTGACAAAAGCCATGGGTTCATTCTTTTTGGTTTGAATGACCTTGACGTTTTGCACCAAACCGAACATTTGGACATGTTTTTTCTTGGGCAAGTCATAGGCCTCTTTGATCGAGGTATAAATATCAGTGGCGGTGTATAAACATTGATAATCGTCCAAGGGATGCCCTGATAAACTGAGACCTACCCATTCCATTTCATGATGGAGCTTTTCCACCAAGGACCAGTCTGCCACCTCCTCAATCTTAGGCGCCACTTCGCCAAAAAGGCTCAAATTATTGCCAGAAAATTCGATGCCTTGAATCAAACTGGGCAAATTATGCATCAAAGTGGCTCGGTTGTGCCCCAAAGAATCGAAAGCGCCCACCGCAATCAGCGGTTCCACGTGTTCTGCTTTCAGAAAGTTAAGTGGTGTTTTCTGTAAGAAGTCCAACAAACTGCGATAAGGCCCATATTGTTGACGAATTCGAATGATTTCGGCGATAAAATCACGGCGAATGCCCTTGATAATCTCAAAGCCAGTGACTAATTCATCGTCTTGAATGGTGAATTTATAACTACTTTTATTAATATCAATGCCCGCAATCGTTCCCAAACGCTCAGAAGCTTCGTGGAAGTACTCCTTCATGGTCTGATTGTGTCCGCGAATGCTGTTCAAAATCTCTTGGTAAAACTCCAAAGGATAATAAGCCTTCATGTAAGCCAATTGATAGGCCAAGGTAGAATAAACCACCGCATGAGACCGGTTGAAACCATAACTGGCAAACTCCGCAATGTAATTGAAGACCTGGGTGGCCACGTCTAAGTGAACTCCCTTGCGCGTAGCGCCGTCAATGAAATGTTGGCGTTCCTTATCCATGACCTCGTGTTCTTTTTGGCTCATGGCCCGTCGTAAAAGATCGGCCTCCCCCAACGTAAAGCCGGCCATCTCCTGGACCACCTGCATGACCTGCTCTTGATAGACAATGATGCCATAGGTGTTGGACAAGATCTTTTCAAAGGTTGGGTGCAGATAATCAATGGCTTCTTGCTTGTGCTTGCGCCGCGCGAAGGCATCGATTTGCTTCATCGGTCCCGGTCGGAACAAGGCGTTCACCGCGACAATGTCTTCAAAACTGGTGGGATGGACCTTGCGCAGAACGTTACGGATTCCTTCAGATTCAAATTGGAAGACCCCCGTGGTATCGGCTCGCTGGAAGATCTTCAGAGTTTTGGGATCATTTTCTGGTAACTTTTGGACATCCAGGTAATAACCGTGACGCTTCTCAATGGATTGTAAAATGTTTTCTAAGAGGGAAAGATTCCGTAAACCAAGAAAATCCATCTTCAAAAGACCCATTTGTTCCACATCATCCATAGCAAATTGAGTGATTAAGAGTTGCCCTTCTCGGTCATTGACCGGAATGACTTCCTCCAAGGAAAAGTCGTTAATAACGATGCCTGCCGCGTGGGTAGACACATGCCGTGGCAACCCTTCGATGGTTAAGGCCACTTGGAATTGTTCCAAGTTTTCGGGCGTCAAATTGACCAGTCGCTGCAAGGCCTTGGATTCTTGATAAGCTTCCTTCAAGGTAATGTTCAAAATGCCAGGAATAGCCCGAGACCAACGCCTTTGCTCTTCAGTGTCCTTTTGAAGAACACGCAAGGTATCCCGCATGGCTTGCTTGGCACCGAAAGTTCCAAAGGTCGCAATTTGAGCCACGTTGTCATGGCCATAATGTGTCTCCACGTAATGCAAGACGCGGTCTCTTTGATTATCCGCAATGTCGATATCAATGTCGGGCATGCTTTGTCGTTCCGGATTTAAAAAGCGCTCGAAATACAAATCATATTTGATCGGATCGACGGCGGTAATTTCCAACAAGTAAGACACCAAAGAGCCGGCTGCAGACCCTCGTCCAGGGCCAACGCGAATGCCACTACTGTGGCAATAACTGATAATGTTCCAGACAATGAGGAAATAATCGCTAAAACCCATGGAATCGATAACCGATAGTTCATAATCGAGCCGTTCCAAATAGTCGGAGTCCAAGGATTTTCCCAGTGATTCCAACTTCTGCAAGGTAAGAAACTTCAGATATTCTTGGGAAGTATACCCTTGAGGGGGGTGGTATTTTGGCAATAACTCTTGATGATCCTTGATCGTGAAAGTTATTTCCTTCATCAAATCCTGCGTATTCTTGATGACTTGCTTGTGTCCTGCTTCCAGATAAAGATCTATCAAATCCTTTTGCTGGAACAAATAGGTGTTGCCCAGTTGACCTTTTAAGTTCAAGTCCACATTCTTGTTCTCACGAATCGCTTGTAAGACCTTGAGACTAAAGGAGTCCTCAGCGTGGGCAGTTTGAACCAATTGATTCATAACCGTCGCAATGCCTTGGTCTTGAGCAAAGGCAATCAACCGGCGAATTTCCATCTGATTGTAAGGATAAATCGGAATACCGATGTAAAAATTGTCCCGACCAAAAACCTCTAAGAACTTCTCTAGGATTTGGGAAGCAACTGCTTGATCGTCATGAATCAGACTTTGCTCCAACTCGCCAGGACGTCCCGGCGTAATGGCCAAAAGATCTCCGCGGTAATCTTTCAAAAGATCCCACAAAATCTGGGCATTGGGTAAGTCTTGATTGATCCGGCGTGACAGTTTCATCAAGCCCTGGTAACCTCTTTGATTTTTAGCGTACAAGACTAAAGGAAAATCCCCTTCTCCGAAATGAATCCCACCACTGATGAGAGTCATGCCGATCAGAGGATGAATCCCCTCTTTCAAACAGTGGGTTTGAAAAGTCAGAGCGCCATGAAGATGGTTGATATCCGCCAATCCCAGTTGCTGGTAGCCGTATTCTTTACCAAGCGTCACGTAATCTTGGATTTGCAAAGTACTGTTTAAAAGTGAGTAACAGGAGCGCACATTGAGTAACATATTTTCACCTCACTGGAACATTTGTTTGTGTGTCCATTGTCCCATGTTCCCGACAGAATCACAAATAATAATGAGAATGACAATGGTTGAATTTTTGATAATGTATGGTAGACTTACAGTGTAAACTTAAGTTTGAAAGTAGGGAATTATTCATGAAATACATCATTGAACTTATTTGGGCGTTTATTTTAGGGCATGTGGCCTACTACTTGGGAAGTTCATTGACGAGCTCACCATACAATGTCGTCGAAGGACACCTTCTTGGACTGGCACTTGGTGTAGGAGTCATTATTATCGCAAGCATGCTGAAGAGCTTCACCAAATCAAACCCTGACCTCGACTAAAAGAAAAAGATGAGATCCTAAAACAGGGATCTCATCTTTTTCTTTTGAAATTAATTACCCATCAATGTTTGGATGAGTCATGACATCATCTTTGAATACCAATGACTTGAGGTGTTGAATCTCACGGTAAATCACAATTCCCAAACAG
>CALYPW010000105.1 GCA_945278685.1 uncultured Dolosicoccus sp. | reverse complement strand
AACCGCCGACTCATGCAGTTAGAAATCGAAGAACAGGCCTTAAAGAAAGAGCCGGACGATGCAAGCAAGAAACGCTTGGAGATTCTCCAAGAAGAATTGGCAGAACTTCGCGAAGAAATGAGTGAACTGACGGCCCGTTGGGAAGCGGAGAAGAAATCCATTGACCGCATGCGTGAAATTCGCGAACAATTGGATAATGCCCGCAACAAATCGGAAGAATCTCAAGCACGAGGGGATTACGAGACTGCTGCAAGGCTCCAATACGAAACCATTCCTCACTTACAAGAAGAGTTGAAGGCCATCGAAGAAGCCGAGGCAACCCCTTCTGAAAACCGCCTGACCCAAGAAGCGGTCACGGAAGAAGAAATCGCCCGCGTCGTTGGACGACTCACAGGAATTCCTGTCACTCGACTGGTGGAAGGTGAGCGTGAGAAACTTCTTCGCCTCAACGAGACCCTTGGCAAGCGTGTCATTGGTCAACAAGAAGCCGTGGACAAGGTATCCGAAGCAGTATTGAGATCCCGTGCCGGTCTGCAAGACCCTAACCGACCCATCGGCTCCTTCTTATTCTTAGGACCTACGGGGGTTGGTAAGACAGAGTTGGCCAAGGCCTTGGCAGAACAACTCTTTGACGACGAGTCCCACATTGTGCGCATCGATATGTCTGAGTACATGGAGAAACACACCGTGTCACGGTTAGTGGGAGCGCCTCCGGGATATATCGGCTACGAAGAGGGTGGTCAATTGACGGAAGCGGTCCGCCGCAACCCTTACTCCATCGTCTTATTGGACGAAATCGAAAAAGCTCACCCCGACGTCTTCAATATCCTTTTACAGGCCTTGGACGACGGACGCTTGACCGACTCCCAAGGACGAACCGTTGATTTTAAGAACACGGTGTTCATCATGACCAGTAACATTGGTTCCCATCTTCTCTTGGAAGGGATCGATGAGCAAGGCAACATTACCGATGAAACCGATCAAGCGGTCCGCGATGAATTAACCGGACATTTCCGTCCTGAATTCTTGAACCGAATCGATGAGATCATTCTCTTCTCACCCTTGACCTTGAATGATATCAACAAGATTGTCTTCAAGATCTTGAATCAATTAAGTGAACGTTTGGAAAGTCAAGAAATCACCTTGGACTTGACGGAGGAGGCCGCCTACTGGTTGGCAGAAAATGGCTACGATCCAGTCTACGGCGCTAGACCTCTGCAAAGATTCATCATGCGTGAATTAGAAACACCTCTGGCTAAAGCTATTATTGGTGCAAAAGTCATGCCCCAGTCCACGGTTAAAGTCGTCTTGGAAGATGATCATTTGGTCTTTGAATCCTTGCCGAAAGAAGAATAAGTTCCTGAAGAAGGGCCCTTGCTACCGCTGCGAGGGCTTTTTTATTGGAGACAGAATGCCTGCATCAAGCATTAAGTTTTAATTAAAGTTTTGTCCGTTAAAATAGTCAAATATTCTACCGTGTGTTAGAATACATTTATTACAAAAAAAGAAAGAGGGGGATCTAACGTTGCCAAAAGATCTTGATCGAACAATTACGAAGTACATCTTCATTGTGGCGGGACTTATTTTGGGACTGGTTTATTTCGATCACGTCTACAAATTTTTTAGTCTCTTGATGTATGCCATCTGGCCATTGATTTTGGGAGGGATTTTTGCTTATGTGTTGAACTTGATCATGGTTCAATACGAGAAGATCTATTTTCCCAAAAGTCATAATAAATGGATCGACAAGACCCGTCGACCGATCGCCATACTTCTTGCGATCTTGACAGTGGTGGCAGTCATTGCCTTGGTGATTGGATTGGTCATTCCACAATTGATTTCCGTAGTGGGACAATTGATTGAATCCATTCCAGTCGCTAGCCGCGCTATCCAAGAATGGTTTGAAGGCTTAAAGACCATGCCTCCACAGGTGGAACAACTCTTGGATCAATTTGATTTCAACTGGAACACCATCGTCAATAACACCATTGTCTTCATTAACCGCTCTGCGAAGAATGTGATTGGTTCCACTGTGACCGCTTTGTCGGGCGCAGCGTCCAGCATCATCAACGTGGCCATTGCCTTGATGATTTCCATTTATATTCTCTTTGCTAAAGAGCGTTTGAGTAAGAGTTTCCGAACCTTGTTGTACACTTATGTGAAGCCCAAATATGTGGATGAGTTCATGATCTTCATGAAGGATGTGGATTATTCCTTTAGAAACTTTGTGGTGGGTCAAGCCATTGAAGCAGTGATTCTCGCAGTCATGATTATTGTGGGAATGGCGATCTTGCGCTTGCCTTACGCCATGATGATTGGAATCTTAACAGGAGTGACCGGATTTGTGCCAATTCTTGGTGCCTATCTCTCGGCTGCCGTTGGATTCTTCCTGATTCTCGCCGTCGATGTTCAAAAGGCTTTCGTCTTTGTTTTGGCCATCATTGTGATCCAACAAATCGAAGGGAACGTGGTTTATCCACGAATTGTTGGTTCGACCATGGGCGTTCCAAGTTTATGGGTCCTGGTGGCCGTAGTCATTGGGGGCCGTTTAATGGGAGTCACTGGAATGATTCTGGCCGTCCCAATGGTTTCAGTCATCTTTGCGGTTTTAGAAAGAAGCATGAAAAAACGACAAGCCCAACAACTGATGGATCCATCCAAGACAACGTCTTCTTTGGATTGATCCCTTAAAGAAAGAAACGAACGAATTGTTCCCTAGGATCTTCCTTGGCACGGCTTTGGTGATAATCTTTGTTGAGGTAGGCTTGCTTATAGAAGGCATTGAATAGCAGGCGGTTTTGACGGATTTTATTTTTGAACGGCGTAGGCAAAGCCTGATAGGCGCGGTAAATGCGAAAACCATACTGGAGCGGGTGACGAATTAATTGAGTGAAGCTGGTCATCCCCACCTCTTGGAAAAATTCTTCCAAAATTTTCAGGGACTCTTCTAAATCATTCTTGTCCACATGGTTGTACCAACGGTTGAAAGCGCGGGCCACGGCTTCTCCGTTGCGGGAATTATGGGTCAGTTTAACAAAGTTGGTGCCCTGTACATACCAAGAAGGCAAGAGGTGCTTGGACAAGGCAGTCTCACTGGCATCAATGAAGTAGGTCTCCCGAACCGGTTGTTGATGGTAGGAGAAGAGGGAATCTTGGGGCGTGTAGCGGTAGAGTTTGGTTTTTAACCGTTTGGTTTCTTCTTCTGCCAAGTACAAACTTTCAGGAAGTTCTGGACCATCAAACATGAAGGCAGCCTCAATGGCTTCGTAGACATCCGCCTTGCAGTGAGCCAGGCTATAGGCCGCTAAGTTCCCACCCTTGGAGTGGCCGGCCAATAACAAACGTTGCCCCTCGTCGAGCAGAAGATCGTTGACGTATTCCGAGGCAACTTTTTGGGAAGGAATGCCCGCGGAATACAACAAGGATGCACTCTCCGTCCAATTGTGCAGAGTGTCATCCGTGCCACGAAAAGCCAGCAACACTTGATCGCCTAAATAATAGGTGGCGGCGGTGAATTGTCCGCCCTCTAGCTGTCGATTGACAAAATAGGAGACACGGACATTTTGGAAACGTCTGGCCGAGGCCAGGGCCTTTAATAAATGAATTCGAATGGGCATGACCAGATAAGGGTTGTTCAGAACGGCTTTGACGGGCCGATCAAAGTCTTCCAACAGCTCATTCAAGGCTACGCCATGGGCTTGTAAGTACTTCTTGGAGACATGTGCATCCAAGGGCAAATAAGTGATTTCGGTCAGTA
>CALYPW010000104.1 GCA_945278685.1 uncultured Dolosicoccus sp. | reverse complement strand
ACAATCATAAAATTTTTTGAGACTAAGTGGCTAACTTGAACTTGAAATTTACAAAATTATAACATTTGAAAAGGTTGGTTTAAACTTATTTTTTGACTCTAACAAATAAGAGAAGACGGATTAGAAATACGCATTTCATTTGCTTCCACAGTCTGAATTTTCATTTCGTCGCGCACGAGTTGGGTGAGTGCCGTGCGAAAATTCGATTCGTAGCGCAGAAGGGGTAAACGTGCCACGCCAAATTCGATTTCAGCTCGTGAACCATAAAAAACACGTCCATAAGCAAGCTTATAGACGTATTTCAATCCTATTTTATATTTATCGCAAAACCGTTAACGCATGAATAACTTTATCCATAAATCTTTTTTATCCAAGCCAACAAGAACTTTTACATTCGCGTCCTCTTTTTTAGCACTCCGACGCACATCCGCATGACTAAAACCGCGCATCATTCCACTCTCATAAACCACATTCACAATTGCGTCTTGGGTGTCAAATAATTCTGGCTCGACTAAGTAGACGACAGACATTACATCATGCAAGCTATTATTTTCACTGCCATTCACCTCATGATTGAAAGTAAAAGAAGCTTGAGAAATATCATGCAAGACTTGGCCGACTGCGCCACCTTCTTCTTTCAATCGCTTCGCATCTGTTTGCGAAAATTCACTTTGTTCCGTCGCATCTAAACTGCCATCACGATTGGCAAGCCGCTGTTCAATACAATATGGGCAGCATGCGGGTCATAGTAAAAGTTAATTCTCCTGCACTTGTTGTGTTGCCGCCTTTTAAGCCACCACCCATTAAAGAAATCATTTCGATTTTTTCTTTAAGATGTGGATAAGATTTCAACAGCAAAGCCACATTTGTCAGTGGTCCCACCGCTACAATCGTCACTTTTTCTTCTGCGCGACTTAATATTTCCACATAAGACTCCATCGCGGTCAAGTCTGACACTGGAGCCAAGTCCGTCAACTCTACACCACCAAACCCATTTTCACCATGCACTTCTGCCGCATAAAAAGGTTCGATCACAAGGGGTTCCGCCGCCCCTTTGGCGATGGGAACCTCTAGCCCAAGCAACTGTGCAAAACCGCGCGCATTTCGAGTTGTGTGCTCAACTGACACATTCCCGGCGACCCTGTGAATCGCTAAAAGCTCCAAGCTCTCCTCCTGTGCTGTGATCGCCTACGCAAACGCGTCGTCCACCCCTGGATCGCAATCAATGATAATTTTTCGTTTTGTCTTTATCATTACGTTTACTCCTTCCAAAGCCCAACCCCTTCTTCGAAAATGGTCAAAAGTGGGCGAACTTATTCTAGCTTTTAGTAAAAGTATAGCATGAAGAGAGAAAAAACGAGCAAACATTTATGAAAATGAGTGTAGAATACTAACGCTCATTTGACAATTTGGAATCTGACTTTTCTAAATCAATTCGCCTAGCTGTAGATTCTTCGAATAAGGAAATCAACCCACTTTCATCTTCGTTTTCAATAGTTGTGCGCATACGTTGAAATTGCTGTTCAAAATTATCCATCGCACCTAGTAATTCATCTTTATTGTATAAAAATAACTCGCTCCATAATTCGCCATTAATTTTGGCAATGCGGGTTAACTCACGATACGAATCGCCTATAAAGTCGGCGGTGTCGCGTCCTGTTTTATCACTGTTAATTAAGGAAACGGCAATCACATGACAAAGTTGACTGACATAGGCAATCATTTCATCATGGATTTGAGGCTCTACGCGCCGGACGCGTTTAAAACTTAAACTTTTCAGTAAGTCGGTTATAAAATCTAAGTTCTCTTCTTTGTTTGATTCCACTGGTGTGAGTAAGTAGTTAGCATCTTTAAAGGAATCCGCATCCGCAAACGCAAAGCCTTTACTCTCTTTACCCGCCATTGGATGACCAAAAATAAAATCGACACCCTTCGGTAAAATGGGCAAGACTTCGTCCACAATATCGCCTTTAATGCCTGTTGTATCTGTTAAAATGGCACCTTCTTTAAATTCCTCACGATGTGTTTCTACAAAATCGACCACTCCACTAGGATAAAGGGTTAAAAGGACTATATCTGCTTTCTTTAAAATTAAATTATTGACAATTTCACCTTCATCAATCGCCCCTGCATCGAGCGCTCGCTTCAAAGTAGCGGCATCGTGGTCGATTCCCATGATGTGCACCGGGTAATCGGACTGCTGCTTGAGGCCATAGGCGAATGAACCGCCAATTACACCCAGACCGACAATCGCAATATTTAAAGTCTTTTGCATTATAAGGATCTCCTTTCGCTATTTTGTGGTTCAAACGCACCGATAATTTGTAGAAACTCACTGGAATAATCTAAGTTTTTCCATAATAATTCATAGTCGCCCGCTAAATGATTGACATCCACTTCGATGAAGAATCCGTAGCGGAAGGGTTGATTTTCAATCGGACGAGCATCTAAGCCTTCTAAGTTACAAGAAAAGAGATCAAAAATATTGAGTAAGGCGTTTAATGAACCAGGCTTGTGCTTGGTTTCCACATATAAAAGCCAGCGTGTTCGTTCAGGGTGGTTATGGTAATAAGATTCTAACACTTTCCCTACGCTTTCTTCATTTTGTGGCCAATGTTCCATCACAAGAAAACGTGTGGTGTTAGTAGCTTCTGTTTGAATAGCTTTCGAAAGTGGAAGCAGTTGATAAAGCTGGCCACTTCGTGGGCCAGCTAATGCACCTTTTGTCGGGTCACCTACTTCTAAAACGTACCGCGCGGCTTCTGCTGTATCTGTATAAGGAATCGCTTCGATATGCGGATGAGCATCGAAAAAGGCTTGTGATTGACTCAACGCTTCCGGATGTGAATACACTTTTCTTAAACTTTCAATCGAAGACCCTGGGAGTCCCCAAAGGGTATGTCGTACTTCTTGATACCGTTCCTCTTGAGCGAATACTGGCAAACGTTTAAATAAGTCGAGTGTTCGTGTAATCAACCCCGTAGTCGAATTTTCAACAGGAAAGAAGCCCATCTCGACTTTGCCCGCGACTAAATCATCCACCATCTCTTTAAACGAATTGTAACTTGCAAGTTCAGCTATCACATCTTGATTATTTTCTTCTAGCAAATATTCCTGTATCGTCGTTTCCGAATACGAACCGGCAATTCCCAGATACGCAATGTCCATTTTCCATCCTCTTTCCATACAAATTTACCGTGTAATCCCTTGAATAAAAGCTTTGGTGCGCTCATTCTCTGGATGATTAAACACTTGCTCGAGCGAACCATGTTCAACCATCAAGCCATTTTCTAAAAAGCTCACCTGATCCGACACCTCTTTCGCAAATTCCATTTCATGCGTCACCAAGACCATCGTCGTATTGTTGTGCGCAATCGATTGGATGATTTCCAAAATGGCATTCACCAATTCCGGGTCCAAAGCCGAAGTCGGTTCGTCAAATAAAATCACAGCCGGATCAATCGCCAAAGCACGCGCGATTCCAACACGTTGCTGTTGTGCACCCGACAATCTCACCGGGTAATAATCCGCTCGGTCAGCCATATCGACTTTTTCTAAGCTTGAATTGTAAAATTAAGCTAGAAAAATTAAAATCCATTTGTGATGCACTTTCACCAAGATCCAACCACGAAAATTAGAGGAGCGACCACAAATGGCCTACACACATCTTACCATGAAAGAACTTAGCTGGATTGAAGCTTATTATGATACTGGGTTGAAACCTTATAAAATTGCTCAGAAAATCGGTCGATCGAATCAACCTGTCTATAATGTCGTTACCTTCCTAAAGGAAGGCGGAAC
>CALYPW010000103.1 GCA_945278685.1 uncultured Dolosicoccus sp. | reverse complement strand
ACGGTGGTGTGAGAGGTCGACTAGTCAAATAATGGCTAGTCTCCTACTCGATTTAGTAGAGATAACTGATTGTGTAGAGAATCGAGTAGATAGCAGTTATCGCATTCAGGTAATTAATTTTATTTTGGATTTGTCGCGAGTTGTCAGTTGGAATGAGAACCGGTACGAGAACGAAGACTGATAATATAACAAAGAGAATTTGTAATAAATAGAAAGAATGTGTGGGAATAGAGAAATAAACGCCAGTTCCTATGCTCAATAGTAATCCAATAAGAACCATTAGTCGTCGAACACCAATCAATGGTGCGATGTTTGGATCCTGGGAACGTTTCTCTAAATGGGTGATTTGGTAATGAACAATTAATTGAATAATCACAAGAGGAATAAATGCTTTAAGGATGCTTTTAGGAATCATGGTACTGATCGAACTATAGGCGATCACATTCAGGATAAAACCCTGAAAGAATGAAGATAAGAAAATTCGGTATCCCGTCAACGAAATGTTGTGGGGAAAATAAAGCAGATGGGTTGATAGTAAGTATAATACCAATAAAATATTGAGTGCCCATCCATGCCTTAGCATGAAGAAAATACTTGCCCCTAATAATATTGCTTCAATGATGATCCAAAATCCCGCATTGGCAGCTTCGCGGTTCATCCGATTGTATTTGATGGTCAGGAAGTGATTCAGTATATGTGCCGCAAAAGCAATGAGATATAGCAAACCCACGTTTCCCCAGTGAATAATTGTCGCGTCTCGTGCGCCAACAACAATTCCAAAAAATATCGTCGCCAAAGGCGTTAGAAATATTTGTAAAGTGGGGTGTTGGAATCGTTTAATAATTGTTCTCATCTATAACACCTTTCTGTGAAACTTATTACTTCAATTTTAATTGATGTTTGGCACGATAACAAGTTTATCAAAGAAATGAGATATACTTGTAATATGTGAAGAAACTTTTATGTTTCTTTGTGTTCGAAAGTGCTATACTGACGACAGTCTTATTAAAAAAACGCACGATTTTAATGATCGGTTGTTCTTAATGTTTAAGAGGAGGAACAAGATGAGTAAGTATTTATTTACATCGGAGTCTGTGACCGAGGGGCATCCGGACAAGTTGGCGGACCAAATCAGTGATGCTATTTTGGATGCCATTGTGGCTAAAGATCCGATGGCACGTGTTGCTGTTGAAACGATGGTGACGACTGGTTTGGTACTAGTCAGTGGTGAAATTACCACCAAGGCCTATGTAGACATTCAAAAAGTGGTACGAGAAACGATTCTAGCTATCGGCTACAACCAACCAGAATTGGGATTTCATGGCGATGATGTGTCTGTACTAATCACCATCGACGAGCAGTCTCCCGACATTGCTCAAGGCGTCGATTTGGACGTAAAATCTAAGGAATTAGGTGCAGGAGACCAAGGATTGATGTTTGGTTATGCCTGTCAAGAAACCAGTAGTTTCATGCCTTTATCTATAGAATTAAGCCACCAGTTGGCCCTGCGTTTAGCTGAAGTTCGTCATCAAGAAATTCTTGATTATTTGGGACCTGATGGCAAAACACAAGTCACCGTTGAATACGATCATGAGGGAGAGATTAAGCGCATTGACACGATCGTTATTAGTACTCAACATGCTGATCATGTATCATTGGAAACCATTGAAAAAGATCTCATGAAGCAAGTCATTCAAAAAGTTGTCCCAACGCACCTCTTGGACGACACCACCAAGTACTTGATCAATCCAACGGGCCGATTTGTGATCGGAGGTCCCAAGGGTGATACAGGTCTGACAGGACGCAAAATTATTGTGGATACATACGGTGGTAAGGCTCGTCATGGTGGTGGGGCTTTCAGTGGGAAGGATGCTACAAAGGTTGACCGCTCCGCCGCTTATATGGCTCGCTACATCGCTAAGAACCTCGTAGCTGCGGATCTTGCCAAGGAATGTGAAGTTCAACTGGCTTATGCCATTGGGGTTGTAGAACCTGTATCCGTGAGAGTCGATACTTTTGGGACGGGAACTTATGATGATGAAGTGCTTGTTCAAGCAGTGCGAGACGTCTTCGATTTGCGTCCGGCAAGCATCATCGATGCTTTGGATTTACGTCGCCCAATTTTCAAAGATACTGCTGCTTACGGCCATTTTGGTCGCAATGAACCAAACTTCAGCTGGGAACGGACTGACCGAGTGTCTCAACTTTTGGATGCCCTGGGATAAAAGTGATAGAATCTAGCTAGACACCAAGTTACGACATGCTATAATGGTTCAGTGATCTAAATATAATTCCTGAAATAAGGTTGGGAAGTTTCTACCAATTCACCTTAAATGAATTGACTATCGAAGAACCTTCGATTTGTTTAAATTAACAATAATTGGAGGGTAAATAAAATTGAATAAAAAATTGGATAAGTTTTTTGGACTGAAAGAACATGGGACAGACGTCAGAACGGAAGTTTTAGCTGGTTTAACAACCTTCTTTGCCATGTCTTACATCTTGGTGGTTAATCCGGCGATCCTTTCGGATGCAGGTCTTCCTGAGAAAGGTGTCTATATCGCCACCATTCTTTCGGCGGCTATTGGGACAATGATCATGGGACTGTATGCCAATATCCCTTATGCACAAGCACCAGGAATGGGTCTGAATGCCTTTTTCACCTATACCATTGTCTTGGGAGGCGGCTTTACACCGATCGAGGCTTTAGCCATCATTCTTTTAAGTGGTCTGGTGAATTTGGTGTTAACAGTTACCAATGTTCGAAAGATGCTTTTACAAGCTATTCCACCATCACTCCAAAATGCCATCGGCGCAGGAATTGGTCTGTTTGTGGCTTATATTGGTCTTTTAAACGTTGAATTCATTAACTTTGATGCAGGAGTACCTGCTTTATCCCTGTTCAATGATCCGGTGATTAACTTGACCGTTATTGGTCTGGTGTTAACCATTATCTTAATGATTAAAGATGTCAAAGGAGCCATTTTAATCGGTTTGATTGTGACGACAATTATCGGCATTCCAATGGGCGTTGTTGACATGGGGCAAATCACCAATGTCGCGTCCTATTCCGATGTTTTTGCGGAGTTCACCAGTATTTTCGGAAAAGCCTTAGGCGCTGAAGGATTAGGGAGTCTCTTCCAAAACCACCAATGGTATGAAGTGGTGCCGTTTGTCCTAGCAGCCTTGTTAACAGATATTTTTGATGCCATTGGTACGTTAATTGGAACGGGAAGACGCTCAGGAATATTTACAGAAGAAGACGAGAAAGCAATGAAAGACGGATCAGGGATTAACACCCGCGTAGAAAAAGGACTTTTCGCAGATGTGACAGCGACGATTTTTGGCTCCATTCTTGGAACTTCCAACGTCGGAACCTTCGTTGAAAGTTCTGCCGGAATTGGAGTGGGTGGACGAACAGGATTAACCTCCATGGTCACTGCTTTAATGTTCCTCGCAAGTATCGTTCTGGCACCTGTCATCAGCTTAGTACCTGCGGCCGCAACTTCGCCTGCCTTAGTCATCGTTGGTATCTTGATGAGCTCATCATTTTCTGACATTGATTGGAAAGATTTAACAGTTGCAGTTCCTGCTTTCACAACAGTCGTCATGACAGTTCTAGCCTATAGTATTTCTGATGGAATTGCCTTAGGTTTTATCTCTTTCATTCTCGTGAAAGTCATTACCAAGAAAACTAAAGAAATTCACCCAATTGTTTGGGGAAGTGCTTTATTATTCATATTGAACTATGTATTGACAGCCATCCGTGGCTAGTCTTAGACCGTCCTTCATCTGAAGGGCGGTTTTTTATCTTTTAAGAATTTGATTTGTCAAATTAAGCTAGACAAATGTGAATCATTAATGTAA
>CALYPW010000102.1 GCA_945278685.1 uncultured Dolosicoccus sp. | reverse complement strand
CCATTATTAATTATCATAACTTTCAATAATTACGGGAACTTCTAAATAAACTTCTTCTGACATGTCCGGTTCATCTGCAAAGATTTTTTCCAAATGATCGCAGGAAATTGGCTTGTCATCACGGTAAACGTTCAACAAGCGGTTTCCATGATAGGTGGGTTGAACACCTTCAATGTCTACTTCTTGGAGGTTACCTCCCAATTCAACAAGGACATTCACTTCATTGGTAAATTTTTCTAAGGTTTCTTCGTCAAAGGACAACTTTACCAGAGTTGCCACTTCTTCTAATTGGTCTTTTGAAAGCATTTAAGCCCTTCCTTTCCATATCAACATCTTCACAAGCTTACCACACGATGGCCTAACGTCTAAATACGTGGGAATCAAACTGATTAGAATCCGAGTCCCGTCCGATATAGGCTTCAATTCCGTGCGCAGAGACAATCCTAATTTCAATTGGAACATCCTCTGGCAAGCGTTTCTCAGCCCTATCCAGTACGTACTGAGACAAGGCTGAAATTTCGGTTAACTGGTAAAACTGCGTCACAATTTCAATGTTTAACGTGACTAACTGATCATCGATTTGCCAAGCTTCACCGCTTATTCCATTCAAGTTAGGGAAGAAGTTCAGCAGGTCATTTTGGAATTCATTGAAGAAACCATAACGGTCCGCATTTTGGGAATCAACCGGCATCGGCAAACTCACGCGAGCTTCATTGTGTTCTGTCCATTCTGACACACTGTTTCCTTCACGGGAAATACCATCCAGAAGATAAGTCCCTCCTACAGGATCTGAACTGTCCGCTTGATTGAAGATTCCTACCAAGATAGGCACTGATTGAAGTTCAGGTGTGCTTCTCAAACGACCGATGATGGTATTGGCATAGGATTTCCCACGTTCTCGCACTTCTCCCAGAGAAATCTCTTGCTCGTGGACAGTTCCCGAACTGTCCGTATAAGTATAGGTGCTGTTCATGGCCAAACCAATCACAATGCCTCCCAAGGCGAATCCTTCATCGGTCTCCACCATGATGTTTTTCTCCATCATTTGGGCCAGATAGATTGGCGTACGGCTACTGTCCGTAATGACTTGACCGGAATCCTCGTCCGCATCCTCATCCGACACTTGTTCTGGATCATCGGCTGGATCGACGGATTCTGCCTGTTCCTCTTCTTTGACTTCTTCTTCCTCTTCTTCAAGGGCAGGGTTTAAACCTTCGGGATTATCTGGGGACTCCCGTCCAATCCATGAAGTCATCGTTTCCTCATCAATCAAGACCCCTTCTTGGAGATAATACTGATCCGTTGGAAAGGTTTCTTGGCTAATCAACAGCAAACCGTCCTCGAAGGTTTCCATGTTTCGGCTGGAGCTAAGTGAATGATCCGCACTCGACGTTGCCCCTAATTGATAGCGACCATCAGTAATCACCGCTCGGTAAAAATCCGTGGAAATTTGGTTTTTGGTCGTTTGAACAGTCACCTCATCCGGTGCAAGCTCCTCCTCGTTCGTGTCAGCACCCGCCCCTGGCAAACAGCCCGAAAGAAGCAAGGTGACAGAAAAGAGACTTAAAGCTTTTATAAACTTTTGATTCATTCGCTTCATTCACTTTCTTCTAATAATTTAATGAATTCATCTTCCGTTAATATGTCGGTACCGAGGGATTTCGCCTTGGTTAAGCTATTTCCAGCTTCAGCCCCGGCAATCAAGATGTCCGTATTGCCAGAAACGCTTCCGGTCACTCGTGCCCCTAGGTTCTCCAATAAACTTCTCGCTTCAGCGCGAGTATAAGTACTTAGAGCGCCGGTTAAGACCACCGTCTTGTCGGCAAAGTAATTGTCACGAACATCCAATTCTTCCAAACTGGGACCGTCGTAGGTCATCTGCACACCGGCTTCTTTCAAGCGTTGGATGAGTCGTTGATGGTCCTCGTTCAAGAAATACTGAATCAGTGATTGACTGATTCGACTCCCTATTCCATCGATCTTTTCAATCTCTCTGGCCTCTGCTTGCATTAATTCTTTCAAAGAAGGGAAGTGCTGCGCCAACTGCAAGGCGATCTGAGCACCTACGTGACGAATACCTAGGCCGGTTAATAAGCGTTCATAAGAATGTTTTTTAGAGCCTTGAATGGCAGTATAAAGATTATGGGCAGATCGTTCTTTGGTATTGGGCAATTGCATGAAATCTTCTTCCTGCAAATAATAAAGATCTGCCACATCTTGAATCAATCCAGCTTTTAACAATTCTTCCAAAACCCGTTGACCCAGCCCCCGAATATCCATGGCTCCTCGAGAGACAAAGTAAGTCAATTGGGCCAATGCTTGGGCAGGACACAGAGGATTGATACAGCGCAAGGCGACTTCTTCATGAAGACGAACCAAATCACTGTGACACTCTGGACATACCTGAGGGATATCAACAGGAACTGCTTGAGATGAACGGTGGGCCTTGATCACGGTCGTGACTTCTGGAATAATATCACCTGCTTTTTGAACAGCTACGGTATCTCCTTGGTAGAGATCTAACGTTTCAATGTAATCCACATTGTGCAAGGTGGCTCGTTGAACAGTCGTTCCAGCCAAATGAACCGGTGCCATGACAGCAGTCGGCGTGACGACACCTGTTCTGCCCACGGTCCAGTCAATGTGGAGAAGCTCTGTTTCGGCTACCTCCGCCGGGAATTTATAAGCCATGGCCCAACGAGGTGCCTTGACCGTGAATCCCAGAGACTCTTGCAAGGCATAATCATTTACTTTGATGACAGCTCCATCGATGTCGTAGGGCAATTCGTGGCGAACACGGGTCAGCTCTTCCAGAAAATCCATTACTTCTTCTTCAGTGCGGCAAAGTTTTCGGTAAGGATTGGTCTTAAAACCCAGTTCTTTCAACTGCTCGAAGGCTTCGGACTGACTGGACGGTGTGAAGCTAGGATTGGTCACCGCTCCATAGATAAATACATCCAATTGCCGTTTGGCCACTTGCTGAGGATCTATTTGTCGGAGGGCTCCGGCGGCTGCGTTGCGCGGATTGGCGAAGGGTTCCAGTCCTTCCTGATCCCTTTCGGTATTCAAGGCAGCAAAGACCGCTTTGGGCATGAAGGCTTCTCCGCGAACTTCAACTCCTTGATCCTGTCGCAAACGCAAGGGCACTGATTTAATCGTACGCAAATTATTGGTGATATCTTCACCCACTTCACCGTTTCCACGGGTCGCTCCTTGAACCAATTCACCATCTTCATAGACCAAGGCTACGGCAAGACCATCGATCTTGGCTTCGACCATGAATTCCAAGTCTTCTCCGCCCTGTTCTTTCACTCGTTTCAAAAAGCGTGCCACATCGTCTTGGTCGAAGGCGTTATCCAAACTGTACATGGGTTCACTGTGTCTGACTTGGGTAAATCCTTCTAGAAGCTTATCCCCTACTCGCTGGGTCGGAGAGTCCCGAGTCACCCATTCTGGATGCAATGCTTCCAAGTGCTTAAGTTCTTGATACATTCGATCATAAGCGGCATCAGAAATCGTTGGCTGATCCAAGACGTAGTAGCGATAGGAATGTTCGTTAAGTTTGTCTTTGAGTTCATTAAAATAATCGTGGGATTGTTTCTGTGTCAAGGAGCGACACTCCTTTCTAATCGGTGCTCTTAGTAATTGGCGCAAAAGCGGTGAGCAACTCTTTGATGCCCTCTCCTGGAAAAGCCACTTGAACGACCGTGTCACCAGCACGTTCTTCGACCTTGACAATGGTTCCTTCTCCCCAAGCGCGGTGATTCACACGGTCTCCTGCTTGCCACTGGGTATCAGAAGCTGTCCCGGAGGCTACCACGGGTTGTTTTTTAACCACGGTGCGTCCTTGCGGCCGGTGCCCAAGGGTTACACGACCGGCCTGGACACTGCTCGTTGAACGTGAACCTGAAAAGGGCGATTGCCAGTCAGTGGCCGTCGGAACAATGGACTCCAACACATCAGCATCGATTTCATCAATGAA
>CALYPW010000101.1 GCA_945278685.1 uncultured Dolosicoccus sp. | reverse complement strand
AACTTATGGGCTCAAGACTGGGACGTCATCAAAGAAGACAGAGATATTATGATCATCAAAGACGGTGAAAGAATCATCATCGAAAGAGTCAGGAAGATGGAGGTATATAAAATCGATAAAGACGAGTTGCTAGATGCCGTTAGAGAGTACGGGGGAAGTTTAAGATTGGTTTCGACCAAGGCGAGGCACACTTCTACAGTCTGGAGGATAACCCTGAAGAGGCCTGTGAGCAAGTACAGGTCATTGATGACCAAGAGCTTTCAGAGATGGGAGACAAAGAGGTCATTACCTTCTTGCAAGACAACTTTGATATTATTCCCTCAAAGAGTGGATATCAAGTAAAAATCAAATAGATACAAACACCCACTAGCACGTATGCATAGTGGGTGATCTTTTTCATGGGCTGGTGCGCTTTGTATCAGAGAGCAAAAAACCTCTGCCGAACTGACAGAGGGTGATTGGGACTACTCTTCTTCGAATTGAAAAATTTCTGCGAATAATTTGGACTGCAAGGTCGAAATAGGCAAGCGATCAAAGTCGGCATGACTGTGCCAATAGTTGTCTGCGGCTGCTTGGGAATCTTCGAGGTCCAGTTGTCCTTGAAATTTGACGGGAATGATTTGAACATTCCAGATGCGGTGGGAAAAAATGTGGCGGATCTGCGTCGGTAAATGAGCGCCTGGATCCACATCCAAGGTTAAGATCCCGGGACGGGCCAACTCCAATGAGTCAATGGCGACTTGATCGAAACTTGCTGTCAGCCATTCTTCCAACGGTTCCAGAAGTTCCGAGGCGGTAGCCGCTTCAATGACCAGGTCTTTTTCAATCAGGGGTAAATGCCAGAGGTCGCTCAAAAGTTCGTCACTGCCATGTTTGCGCATCAACCATTTTCCATCCTCACGGTAGACAAAGTAAGCCAGGAGGGAATGGGTGGTTTGACGGGTGCGAGACTTCTTGACGGGATAATCTTCCACGGTTTGGTTGCGGTAGGATAAGTCGTAATCCACCAAGGGGCTGTCCTCAGGACGTGAATTGGCCGGGGTCATGATGGTGGCGCCCAGATCCATTAAGGCCTGATTAAAGTCCCCAGGACGCTCCGGGTCAATGAGCTGGTAGAGAACGTCCACGAATATTTTACGGTTTTTTTGTTTGGAGATGTCCGCATCAATTTCAAACAGCCGCGCGGTCACTCGAAAAAGATTGCCGTCCAAGGCTGGCTCGACTAGGCCAAAGGCCATGCTTCCAATGGCAGCAGCCGTATAAGGCCCAATGCCTCGCAAGGTCAAGAGTTGTTTCATGGTGGTTGGCATTTGGCCGTCAAAGTCGTCCACTATTTGGTTGGCTGCGATTTTGAGGTTGCGGGCCCGGGAATAATAGCCCAAGCCCTGCCAAAGCTCCATGAGCTGTCGGTCTTCAACTTGCGCCAAGTCTTGGATGGTTGGAAGTTCGCGGATAAACCGCTCGTAATAAGGAATGACCGTTGCGACCTGGGTTTGTTGGGACATGATCTCGCTGATCCAAATCTTGTAGGGATCCTGAGTCTCTCGCCAAGGCAAAGGACGTTTGTTCTGATCGTACCAATTGAGGAGGAGGCGCCGAAATCTGCGGATATCTTCCTCGTCCATGCTTTCAAGATATTTACTCATCGTCTTCACCCTCCTCAAAGAGCGCTTGGTGGTCTTGCTCCCATTGATTGATCAAGTCACCATCAAAGCCCCGTTGGTAAAGGCCTTGCTTGACCCGTTGTTGGAGTTCACGACCACTGTAGCGGCGGCGTCGAGTCCGAAGGAGCTTCTGAGCTTCCTTGTCCAGGAGACTTTCTTGGTGATCCTGGGACTCTTCGAACTCTGCTTCCGCCAGGTAGAGATCAATGGAATCTTTGGAAAAGCCCTTGGTTCGTAAGTGATCCACCAGTCTGTTTCTCAGCATTTTGGGCGGCAGGCGGTGACTGCGGCTACGCTTGAATTTCCGAGCCACTTCTTCCAGGTTCTCCATTTCTTGTTGGAAGGGATATTCGGCGAGGCCACTGTCGATGTTAGAGTCAGAGACCCCTTTTCGCCTGAGTTCTTGACGGATGGCGTCCGGACCCTTGTGGTTGATGAGGGCCTGGGTGCGCACATAGCTGCCGGCGAAGACTTCATCGTTGAGGTACCCTTGGTCTTGCAGGCGCTGGAGGGAGGTGTGAATAAGGGTGGAAATATCCTCGGGCTCTTCGGCAGAATCTTCTTCTTTTTCTCGCAGCCATTTCTCTAAGTAGTCTTGGATTTCCTGAATGGATCTAAGACCGTAGGACAAATAGTTCAAACCGGCGCTGTAAATGGATTGCTGGTATTCCGCTTCCTGGAGGGCATTGATGAAGTCCTGGTCAACAGGTTGGTCTTTGTAAAGGGCAAATTGAATCAACAACTCTTCATGAACGCCCATCAAAAATTGGTCGTTGACGAATAGGGAGTAACGTTCGGGATTCTTTTTCTGGCGTTCAATTTTGGTGATTTTCACAAGGTGACCCCTTTCTTTTAGTCAGTTTTATCATTTTATCATAAATGGCTGACATGAAAAAAGAATACGATTGCTTTTTGTAACTGTTTCTGGGAAAAATTTGGTATGATGATTAAAAGTCTAGGAGGATTTTATGAAAAATTTATTAAACCGATTGAACCACAATGTGACTAAAATTACCGAGTCACCGATTCGAATTTTCGACCAAAAAATTTCGGATATTCCTGGTTTGATCAAATTAACTTTGGGTGAGCCGGATTTCCACACGCCGGACCATGTGAAGATGGCTGGAATTAAGGCCATTACCGATAACCATTCCCGTTACGCACCGACGCCCGGTTTCCCGGAGTTGCGCCAGGCAGCCGTTGACTTTGTCCGTGAGCGTTACGACTTGAATTTCACCAGTCTCAATGAAACCATCGTCACGGTAGGAGCTTCCGAGGCTCTGTTTGCTTCTTTGCAGACCATCATCAATCCCGGTGACAAGGTCTTGATTCCTGCGCCCTACTTCGGTCTTTACCGCTCCATGATTACCCTCTTGGGTGGCGAAGTGGTGGAAGTAGACGTCGCGGAGTCAGACTTCATCTTGAAACCGGAACACGTCCAAGAGGTCTTGGATACCCACGGGGATGATTTAAAGGCTGTTCTGGTCAACTATCCCATGAATCCGACTGGAATCAATTGGTCAGAAGAAGATGCGAAGGCTGTGGCCCTGGTCTTGGAAGACAAAGAGGTCTTTGTGATTAGTGACGAAGTCTATAGCGAACTGATTTATGAAGGCCACCACGTGTCCATCAGTAAATATTTGCCGGAACAAACCATTGTCATCAATGGGGTCTCAAAATCCCATGCCATGACCGGTTGGCGCGTCGGCTTGGTCTTTGCCCAGGAGCCTCTCTTGCAAGAAATTAACAAGGTGCATCAGCAACTGGTCACAACCATCAACAATGTCTCCCAATACGCGGCCTTGGCTGCTTTGAAACATGGCCAGGAAGACGCTGAACCGATGCGCAAGGCCTACCAGGAGCGTCGCGACTACCTTTATCAAGCTTTGACCGAGTTAGGCTTTGACGTGGTGAAACCAACGGGGGCTTTCTATATTTTTGCCAAGATTCCTGCCCACTTGCCACAAGTCAGTGAGGATTTCGGGTTGGATTTGGCTACGCATGCCAAGGTTGGGATTATTCCTGGATCGGGGTTCGGACAAGCCGGTGAAGGCTTCATCCGCTTCAGTTACGCCTCCAGTATGGAAGATCTCCAAGAAGCCATCCGCCGCATCAGTGAGTATTTCGATCGCTTATCACCAAAAGGATAGACTAAAAAGAGAACGATCTTTTTTACTAGACGTGAATTGGTAAAAAAGAGGCCGAACTTTTTTAACTAAAGGCGAATTGGTTAAAAAGAAGAAACTGAGCAATGGGTTTTCGTATCTTCGCTACACCCTGACAATCGAGTAGGAGACTAGCCATTATTTGACTAGTCGACCTCTCACACCACCGTG
>CALYPW010000100.1 GCA_945278685.1 uncultured Dolosicoccus sp. | reverse complement strand
ACAATCATAAAATTTTTTGAGACTAAGTGGCTAACTTGAACTTGAAATTTACAAATGTATTTAATTTCTAATTCAGTCATTCTTCCCTCAAGCTCCTTGGTTAATTCAGGATTGGATTTGACTAACTCTTGCCATTTCTTTAATTTTTCTTCTGTTTCTTCAATTTTTCTATCTAAGCCATTTAACTCCATTTCCCATGGTTTCCGGTTCGCTTCTATCTGTTCGTTCATTTCGTCTACAATCTGCTTAATGTGTTCTGGTACAAGTATAATTTCTTTTAGACGTTCCAGTACAAATTCTTCTGCTTCATCCGCACGTACACTATTCGCATGACACACACTGGATCCTTTACGCCTGAAGTTTGCGCATGAGTAGTAACGGATTCTTTTCTTGGTACCGTCTTTCAATGTATTTGTAGTGTTTGAGGCTGCCATCGCACCTTCGCATTCCGGGCACCTAAGCAAACCAGTGAGTAAATTTTCACCTCGGTTATTCCATTTTGGTTGTCTACTTCTAATTTTTAATCGGTCTTGTACTCGGTTAAACGTGTCTGCATCGATGATTGGCTCATGATTTCCTTCAACCACAGTGTAATTGGGATTGTATCCTTTTCGTCGTTTTACAGTCCAGTTTTCATATTGGTTGTACTTAATTTTACCAACGTAATGTACATTTTTTAAAATATCCTTCACTGCAGTTGTTGAGAAGGTATTCCTTCTGACGGTTTTTAAGTCTTGACTGTTCAGTTGATTAGCGATGGCTCTATACCCGTGTCCTTCTAAGTACAACTTGTAGATTAAACGAACTGTCTCAGCCTCATCTTCCTTGATTAGCAAGGTTTTCTCACCGTCACTATTTTTACCACTTCTGTAACCTAACATTAAACCCCCCGGGTATCTGTTTTGATTTTTAACTATAGACATCATGCTCATTTTGACATTCTCAGAAGTTTGGCCACGAGACAAACAGTTCCAAACAAGAGAACCTTCCAGACGGAGGGTTCTTTTTGCGTCGTCCGATGGAGATATGGGTATAACCATTCCCCGAAACCCCGACGGTTTCAGAGAGGAGACACATAAGACGACATAGGAGACTTCCCGATTCCCCGACGATTTTAGAGGGAGAGGAGATTGAGCGATGAACTCAGTCCCTCTCCAACAAGCACACCAAAGCAGAGCTCATAGATTCATCCTATACCGCTCTGCTTTATTTTTTTGATTAGAATGATGACAATTCTCAATTTCTCATGCACAGCCTAGCAAGTACTTTGACAAGATGCGTCCAACCATTCCCCGATTCCCCGACAATTTTAGAGAGATGTAAACATTGGACAGACCATATTGCTAATAGAATCAGAGGCTATTTTTATCATCATTTATGGTACGCATGTCCCGCATTAATGCGAAAACTTCGATATATTTGTTCCACCAGTACTAAACGCATGAGTTGGTGAGGCAAGGTAATTCTACCGAAACTAATGCGCCAAGCGGCTTGACGTTTCAACTGTTCGGCAAGGCCTAGTGAACCACCGATCAAAAAAGTCACCTTGCTCTTTCCATAAATAGCCAAGTGGTCAAGTTTCTTTGCTAAATCTTCTGAAGAAATTAAATCTCCCTCAATGGCCATAACCACCAGGTGTCGGCTTGAATCTAAACGTGCGTGAATCCGTTCCGCTTCTTTTTCTAGAACTTGATCAATTTGTGCTTGAGTCATTTGATCGTCAGTTGCTTCGTCTTTGACTTCAACAATTGATACTTTGGCATAGGACTTCAAACGCTTCAAATATTCATTGATTCCTTGATTTAGGTAGCGTTCTTTGATTTTTCCAACAGCAATAATTTGTATATCCATGATCGGCTCCTTTACGATACTATTAATCATAGCATTTTTGAGAAAGATTTTGTATGATAGATCAGGCTTATTGGAAAGGTGGGGAAAGTATGTTTAAACTTATTCGTCACAAATTTAATCGAAGCTCAAGCTCCCAAAAAGTTACCCTGAGTTTTTTACTGGTCATCTTTCTGGGCAGTCTCTTATTATCACTTAACAGTTTCCAGGTAGAGGGAAGTCCAGCGACCTACTTGGATCATCTATTTATGTCTTTATCCATGGTCTGTGTCAATGGTCTAGTTGTCTACGACCTGCATGAGATCTACAACATTTGGGGACAGATAGTTTCTTTGGTGTTGATCCAAATCGGAGGACTAGGAATTGTGACAGTCATTGCTTTGACCATGAATGTCCTGCACAAAAAAATCAGTCTGAAGGAGCAATACACCCTTCAAAACGCCTTGAACCGTAACACGAACATCGAATTTATGCCTTTTTTACGGTCGGTCTATCGCTTCACCTTTATATTAGAATCACTTGGGGCACTCATTTTCATGATCGACTTTATTCCATTGTTTGGTTGGAAGAAAGGAATCTTTAATTCGGTCTTTTTGTCGGTCTCAGCTTTTTGTAATGCTGGGTTCGTAAACTTTGACGCCAACAGTCTGGTCAATTTTAAATTCCAGCCAAACGTCTATGTTCCCATTATGGTTCTGGTCATTATTGGTGGCATTGGATTCTCGGTCTGGTTTGAAATTCAAGAACGAACCCTTCGCTATCTAACAGATCGTCCACGATCCTTGCGACTGGCTTTCAAACGTTTTTCAACCCATGGACAAATCGTGTTGATCTCAACGGCTGTTTTGTTAGTCACGGGGGCTTTGATCTTCTGGTTATTTGAGCGAACAAATCCCTTAACCCTGGAAAGCTTCAGCCTGATGGATCAATTGGGACACAGTTTCTTTCATTCAACATCCTGGCGAACATCGGGGTTCTCCCTCTTGGATTACAGTTACACCTACGATGTTACACTATTATTTACCATGGCTTTCATGCTCATCGGAGGATCACCCGGCGGAACTGCCGGTGGAATTAAAGTGACATCCATCGCGATGATCTTGCTTTTATTCCGTTCAGAACTAAAAGGTCACCAAGAAGTGACCTATCGTAAACGGTCTTTCCCCTCCAGTATTGTACGGAAAGCCTTTGTCATCACCTTGTTTTATATCGTCTTGTTCATTATTGGATTTGTGCTCTTACTGATCACCCATCCTGATTTGAACACCTTCCACCTCATGTTCGAAACAGTTGCAGCAATTTCAACTACCGGGTTATCCATGGGAATTACTGATAATGTGTCCACTTGGGGACACGTTATCTTAATGGTCTTGATGTTCATCGGTCGACTGGGACCCATTACCATCTTAATGAGCATCCACCCAAAACCTTCGAAAGAAATACAGTACGCAAAAGCGGATATTATTTTAGGATAGGAGTTTAACAATGGCACAACAACAAACTATCGGAATTCTTGGATTAGGCGTCTTCGGCATGTCGGTGGCTTTTGAACTGAGCCAATACGATGTGGATGTAATCGCTGTAGATTCCAACCCCGAACACGTCCAAGAAGTCTCTGACTACATTACCAATTCAGTGGTTGGTGATGTCAATGACTTGGAATTATTGGAAATGATCGGTCTGAACCAGTGTGATTTAGTCCTAATCGGAATTGGGAGCAATTTGGCCAGTTCCGTCTTGGCATTAATGAATTGTAAAAAGTTAAAAATTCCACGCATCATCGCCAAGGCAAAGTCCCGCACCTATGAAGAAATTCTTCTAGAATTAGGCGCAGATCAAGTGATCTTGCCAGAGCAAGATTCTGGCATACGAGTCGCATCCAAAATTATGCGCTCGAAGATCGAGGAAATTTTACGTCTAGATGACCACACGTCTCTTTTAGAATTCCGTTGCCCTCAAGAATGGGTCGGCAAGTCTATCTTAGAATTGGACTTACGAAATACTTATGATCTGAACGTGATCGGCACTCGCGAGGAACCAGGGGAAATTTTGAACAGTCGCTTCGATATTCACGAACCTCTGGAGAAAGATGTGTTCATGGTAGCAGTCGCCAGTTCTCATACTTTTGAACGCCACGATTATTTGAATCATTTTACTTGATTCATGTCTTATCCACAGATCGCTTTGATGTTGTGCACAGTTTTTGTTGATAACTTTTCCCTCCATCTTTCGGTGGAGGGTTTTTAATCGAGTAGGAGACTAGCCATTATTTGACTAGTCGACCTCTCACACCACCG
>CALYPW010000099.1 GCA_945278685.1 uncultured Dolosicoccus sp. | reverse complement strand
TACCAATACCAAGTAACCATCGAACCGCGCATGCTAAGCCCTTTAGGGACGGTGTCTCCAGGGGTGATGGGGACCTTTGTCATTCACTGTGCCAACCTGGAAGTTCTCAAAGCTACTAACAAACAACACGTCATCGAGAGCGTGAATTTTAACTACTTTAAAATCATCCAGCTGGACAATGAAATCAAGTTTGCGGTGGACATTTTTCATTCCTCCACACGAATTTCTTTGATTCAAGTGGATGTCTACCATGAGAATTCCATTGTTGCTAAAGCCATCATCAACACCCAAATGTTGGACTAAGAAAGGTTTGAATTATGTATTTAGAAAAAGAAAAAGTCGAAGCTTTTTATCAAGCCATTCAAGACGCTGATACTATCATTATCCACCGCCATCAGCGGCCGGACCCGGATGCCTTAGGCTCCCAGCTAGGCTTGAAAGCATTGATTGAACACCAGTTCCCCGAAAAACGCGTTCTAGCAGCTGGGACAACCACCAAAGGGTTGGCCTGGATGGGCGACATGGATCCGGTGATTGATGAGGATTACCGCGAAGCCTTGGTCATTGTCACGGATACGGCCAATCAACCCCGAGTGGACGGTGAGCTGTTCAACCAAGGGCAGAAGCTGATCAAAATTGACCACCATCCCAATGAGGATCCATACGGAGATTTGGAAATGGTCTACCCCCAAGCCAGTGCGGCCAGCGAGATTATTGCTTTGATCAGTCATACTTTAAAGGACCGTTTGCCCATGACAGACTTGGCGGCTCAACGCCTCTATGCTGGAATATTGGGAGATACGGGACGCTTTTTATTCAATTCCACGTCCGCCACAACCTTCCAGATGGCTGCTTTTTTGATTAACTATGACTTTGACGCTTATGCTTTGAGTGATCGTTTCAACACCTTGACCAAGGCCCAGGCCCAGTTCCAGGGCTATGTCTACGATCACCTGGTCTTTGAAGAGGCAGCCGTGGCTCATATCACCATTACTCAAGACATTTTGAAGGAATACGGCATTACCGAGGAAGAATCCAACAGCGTGGTGGGGATTCCCGGACGCATCGAAGGGATTTATTCCTGGGTCATCTTCATTGAACAAGCCGGTGGGCCCGTGCGCTACCGTTGCCGCATGCGTTCCAAAGGACCGATCATCAACGGTTTGGCCAGTCAATATGACGGCGGGGGACATCCCCTGGCCAGCGGTGCCAATGCCTATTCCGATGAAGAAAAGGATCAACTGGTCCAAGACTTGATCCGAGTAGCGACGGATTATTCTCAAAACCAATAGACGCTCAGTCCTCACCAAGCATTCTCACCGAATGTCTATTCAGGGACAAGAGACCCTGCCAAGAAAGCGTTTGTGGAGACGTACATGGAACGATACCACAAAACACCGAATACCTTGGCGGTCTTGTCTTATGATGCGACCTGGATTCTCTTACAAGCCGTTGAAGAGGCGGGAATCGATGATCTGGAAGTCATTCCTGGTAACTTCCACTTCGACGATCAGCACAAGGCGGTCAAGTTGGCACCGATGTTGCACTTGGTCGATGGAGAACTCGAGGATATTCAAGCAGTTGACGCGAAATTTTAATCATGATTAACAATAAAGAGGGCGCCCAGGCCCTCTAATGTTGTGCAAAAAACCGGCAAGAAGCTGTATGATGAGCTCCTTGCCGGTTGATTTCATGTTGATGATTGTTTCGCGATGGGCTTCCACTGGAAACCGTCTTGGGCGATTAATTGATCTGCTTCTTTGGGGCCATCGGATTTGGCAGGGTAGAAGCATATGTCTTTGCCTTTGGTTTCTTGCCACAGTTCCTGAATGCGGTCCACAAACTTCCAGGAGTGGGCCACTTCTTGCCAATGGGCAAAGCGGCTGGCATCCCCATGAATAACTTCCAGGATCAAACGCTCGTAATCATCGGGACTGATGGCGCGTTCCTCATCGCTGAGGGTATGGTTAAAACTGACCACTTCAGGCTCGGTGCTGAAACCGACTTTCTTGGTGTTGAGCCAGAAAGTATAGCCCAGATCGGGATCAATTTCGATGCGCAGATGGTTGGCAGGAACTCCTGGCCGGGTGGGCTTAAATTCCACGTCTATGACGGTCAATTTTCTCGTCAAAGCTTTCCCGGTACGTAGGTAGAACGGCACGCCTTTCCACTGGGGCAAGTTCAAGTGAAGGCGCAGAGCCACATAGGTTTCTGTGCAGGAATCATCGGCGACACTGTCGTCTTTATGGTAGCCTATTAGGTCCTTGTCATGGCTGGTGGTGTATTGCCCGCGGACCACATTTGCTTGAAGATCTTTGACATCAGCATAGAGTTGGAGGCTTTCAAGGACTTCGATCTTGCGTTCGCGTACTTTATCCGCGGTAAATTCTTCCGGTTGTTCCATGGCAATTAAAGCCAAGAGTTGCATCATGTGGTTTTGGAGCATGTCCTTGCTGGCGCCTGTACCGTCATAAAACTCTCCCCGGCCTTCCACGTCCACCGCTTCTGCCAAGGTGATTTGGATGTTGGCAATGGATTCCTTGTTCCAGGCATGGGCCATGAGTTGATTATCGAAGCGCAAGTTCTCAATGGATTGAACGATTTCCTTGCCCAAATAATGGTCAATGCGGTAAATCTGATTCTCATCAAAAGCTTGATTTAAAGCATTTTGTAAGACTTGTGCTGATTCAAAATCATGGCCAAAAGGCTTTTCGATGATGAGGCGGTTGAAGTCGCCATCGGTTAGTAGATTCTGTGCTTGGATGTGATGGGTCACTTCAGTGAAGAAGTGAGGGGCTACGGATAAGTAGAAGAGGCGATTGCCTTCTAAGCCGTACTTTTTATCCAGTTCCAAGGACAGGTTGCGCAGTGCCTTGTAATCTTCATCGGCAGTCATGTCCAAGGGATTGTAGTAGAAGCGCCTTGCAAATTCTTGGGCGTGGGCTTCGTCATCAATGAGATGCTCAATGCTGTCCAAAATGACTTGTTCATAATGGTCCTTAGTCCAGACACGACGCCCTAAACCAATGACTGCAAAGTGCTCCCCGATGTGTCCTAATTTATATAATCGATACAATCCCGGGTACAACTTGCGAGAGGCTAAGTCGCCGGTAGCTCCAAACAAAGTCAGGAGAAAATTGTTATTCGTCATGTCGTGTCAAACCTCCAATACTTCTTTTTATTATACGCGAATTTGCCCCTTGACTCAAATACTTCTCATAAAAATTTAATGTAGTAAGCACTCGAAATTTCATTCTCCGTTATTGAAAGGATGATAAGTGTGTTATAATAGCGGACGCGCATCCATTAAAATTATTTAAAAGGAGACACCATGAAATTATTTGACAACTTATCCATTAAAGAATTTATTCTTGAAGCCCTTCGTCAGATTCATTTCCAAGAAATGACACCGGTTCAAAATGCCGTCATTCCAAAAGCCTTGGAAGGAAAAAATCTGATCGTTCAATCCCAAACAGGAACGGGAAAAACACACAGTTTCTTAGTTCCATTGTTCAACCAACTGGATCCATCCAAAGATGAAGTTCAAGCAGTCATCACGGCACCTAGCCGGGAATTGGCGACGCAACTTTATGAAGCGGCTCGCCAAATCAATGAGCACGCCCCCCATCCTTTCACCCTTGAAAATTTTGTCGGTGGAACGGACCGAGCGGATCAGATCGATGCTTTAGGAAGCCGCCGCCAACCCCAAGTCGTCATCGGTACACCGGGACGGATTTTTGACTTAATGTCCAGCAATGCCCTCTGGGTCCAAACCGGAACCCTTCTCGTCATTGACGAGGCGGACATGACCATGGATTTAGGTTTCTTGCCAACCATGGACGAAATCGCGTCACGCATGGCCCAGCATCTGCAAATTTTGGCTTTCTCGGCGACGATCCCTCAACAATTGAGTACCTTTTTGAAGAAATACATGACCAATCCTGAGACAGTGGTTATTTCACCAGAAAATGTTCTGGCTCCCACCATTACCAACTACTTGATCAACAGTCGCCACCGCGACCGCAAGGAATTGGTCTATGACCTGTTGACCTTGGGGCATCCCTTCTTGGCTTTGGTTTTTGCTAATACCAAGGAGTATGTGGAAGAAGTGGCGAACTATTTAAAGGGTCGTGGACTTAAAGTGGCCGTCATTCACG
>CALYPW010000098.1 GCA_945278685.1 uncultured Dolosicoccus sp. | reverse complement strand
TCAATCTTTACTCTTGTGACAATAAAAAACCCCGTTCTTCAATCAACCTCTCCAATTCTTGTATGTCTTCTAAAGTCGCTTGTTTTTTATAAAGTTTCTAGCTGTTGACCTGTTTCTTAAGTAGCGAGCTCGTTCTCTGTTCTTTTCTTGCCACCGCTTATTTACTTCTGTTTACTTGTTCTCTTTCATTCTTTTCTTTCACCTTTTTCTCTAGATGCATTTTGACACAATTTTGTATAGCGATTATTCCTCCAAAAATAATCACCAAAATAACGGCAGTTAATTTAATCGTTGTCATACTCTTTAAACACGATACACTTAAAGCAACTCCACTAAGGGGAAGAGGAGTATTCGTCCTCTTTTTTAAAGTCCTTTCATCAGCTTTTTATCATTACTATTCACTTTAAATTCAGTCACATCACCAACCCAAACTTCGTTCATTTTCTTTAACAACCTCATATCTCCATTCAAAATTATATTTAGACATACTAACACCCCAAAATCCGTGTCCGGCTTTTGGGGTGTTACATCAAAGGGGCAAAAGGGGAGCGATTATTCAGAAGTTGGCGCAAAGCGCCTTTGGAGGTTGACGACAGTTAGCGCGCCTTGCTAAGCCTGTGTACAAAAAACCAGACGGCAAGCGTCTGGCAGGTCAATGCTTAATAGTGGCCACG
The DNA here is from genome assembly GCA_945278685.1 of uncultured Dolosicoccus sp. Lineage (GTDB taxonomy): Bacteria > Bacillota > Bacilli > Lactobacillales > Aerococcaceae > Dolosicoccus. The sequence goes on along the minus strand of CALYPW010000098.1, from coordinate 3,544 downwards.
TAATTTCATGACATCGGCAACTTTTTGGATGGAGTTGAGATAGGCAGCTTGTCTAAAGGAGACTTGGTGATTTTCTTTGGTTTCCCAAATGGTATCGAAGGCTTGGCTCATGGCTGTTTCTTGGCGATTAGCCACGTCTCCTTCGGACCAGTAGTAACCACCTAGGTTCTGGACCCATTCAAAGTAAGACACGATGACCCCACCGGAATTAGCAAGAATATCCGGCACAACGGTGATTCCTTTTCCATCCAAAACGGCATCCGCCTCGGGGGTGACTGGGCCATTGGCACCTTCTAGAATCACAGAGGCTTGCATGGTCTGAGCGATTTCTACGTCGATGGCATTGGCCAAGGCTGCTGGAATAAGGATGTCTACCTTCTGGGACCAGAAATCGTCCATGAGCATTTCTGTGGCACCGGGATAATTGCGTAAATCATCGCCTGAGGCTATTAATTCGTCATAGGAGAAACCGTCGGCATGATGGATGGCGAAAGGTTCCGTATCAAAGTCTGAGACGGCGACGATTTTTGCGCCGAGGGATTCGAAGTGTTTAACAGTGAAACCGCCCACGTTTCCAAAACCTTGCACGGCGACTGTTAGATCTTTCAGATCCATGTTTTTCTTCTGGGCGATTTTGCGTCCAATGACGGAGACACCGAAGCCAGTGGCTTCCGTTCTTCCCAAGGATCCACCAAGCTCGACGGGTTTTCCAGTGAAGACGCCTAACGCCTGTTCACCGACAATCTGACAGTACTCATCGACCATCCAAGAGATAATTTGCGAGTTGCTTCCAACATCTGGGGCAGGGATGTCGATTTTCTCACCCAAGTAATGGTGCATGCCTCGTACGTAACCGCGAGCCAATTGTTCCAATTCTCTGGTGGATAACTTGGAAGGGTCAGCGACGATGCCACCTTTTCCTCCACCGTAAGGGGTTCCAGTCACGGCACATTTGAAGGTCATCCAAATGGCCAGTGCTTTCACATCATCACCCGTTGTGTCGGGATGGATGCGGATGCCTCCTTTGGCAGGGCCAAGGGCGGTGTTATGGGCTGCACGATACCCTTTAAATGTCCGAAGAGATCCATCATCCATGTGAACAGGAATGGTAATTTCGATCATTCGCTGGGTATCTTTTAAAATTTCATAGACGCAATTGGGCAATTCTAAAGCTTTACAGGCTTGTTCGACTTGCAACTGTGCGTTGGCGAGGGCATTATTACTCACACTACATCTACCTTTCCAAAATTATAAGTATTGCTCCTATTTTAGCGTAAAGGAGCGAAGCTGACAAATTCATTGAGACTTCACTCAAAATTCGCTATACTAAATGATAATATATTAGGAGGAATGGCAATGTTGGTTTACGGAAGAAATGTCTCACCGTCAGAATTTTTCTCTCTTAAAATTTTAAAGAATCACCCAGCCATCCATCAATTGAACCGTTTGATTGTCGCTTCTTTGGAAATATCTGGAGAGCATGATCAGGTAATTCACCAACACATTCAGGAGAATATTATTTCGGATGATGCACTGTGGGCGGTGACTCAATCGGATATTCTTTTGCACCATTTGCCGGAGCGAGACGAAGAACTCTGGTTTGAAACAGAAGTGGTGCGTTTGAGAGGAATGTTCGTGACGCGTTTGTTCCGTATCTTAGACGCTGAACAAGAAGAGGTCTACGCAGAACTTTATATGCAATTCGTGGCCCTTAATATGAAAACACGGACCATGGAGACCGTGGACATTTTGCAGCTTCAGGCCCTAGGCATGGAAGATCATCTGGTGCAACACCGTTTTCCGCGTTTGCGTTTGGAGGAAACGGATGAACTTGTTCAAACGGATCGACTCACCATTATCGACGACCATATCGATAATTTGAACCATGTCAATAATTTGTTTTACATTAATTGGGCTTTTGAGGGATTATCCAACGCCTTTATTCAAGGAAAAAAACTTCAACAATTGTCCATTCGCTACGGCAAAGAACTGTTGTTAGGCCATGAAGTGGCCGTCAAGAGCTACGATAACCATGGCTTAGAAGACCAGTGGCAGACCAAACATCTGATTGAAAATGAGACCACCCAGGAAGAATCCTGTTTTATTCGATTTATTTGGAAAGAGATAGAAGGAGAAAAATAACCACATGTTAACATTAAAATCCCCCCGTGAGATTGATATCATGAAAACTTCCGGCCAAATTTTGGCGGGAATTCATGAAGAGCTTCGCGACTTTATTCGTCCAGGCATTACCACCTTAGACATCGATGGTTTCGTGCATGAACGCATCGAAAAGGCTGACGCCATTGCTTCCCAAATCGGTTATGAGGGTTATCAACATGCCACTTGTACGTCTGTCAATGATGAAATTTGTCATGGAATTCCTTCCGATCGCGTGTTAAATGAAGGGGATCTGGTCAAGGTTGATTTTTGTGTAGACTACCAAGGAGGAATTTCTGACAGCTGCTGGTCCTATGCAGTGGGAGAGGTTTCTGATGAAGTCAAAGATCTGATGGAAGTGACCAAAGAAGCCATGTATCGTGGGATTGAACAAGCGGTTGTGGGTAACCGTATCGGAGACATTGGACATGCCATCCAATCCTTTGCTGAATCCCGTGGTTACGGTGTTGTTCGTGATTTTATCGGTCACGGCATTGGTCCGTCCATTCACGAAGAGCCAGCGGTTCCTCACTACGGTCAAGCCGGCCGAGGTCAACGCTTGCGTGAAGGAATGACCATTACCATTGAACCCATGATTACGACTGGGGATTGGAACATTTCTTTGGATGAGGATGGCTGGACGGCCCGTACCGCCGATGGCAGTCTCTGCGCTCAGTACGAACACTCCTTGGCCATCACCAAAGATGGTCCGGTCATTACTACCTTACAAAAAGAATAAAATAAAAACTGTTGAATCAAAAGTGCGTGAGCACGAACGATTCAACAGTTTTTTGTCTTAATCTTTCTTGAATTGCTGACCTAAATCAATGATCAAGTTTTTCAAATCATCGCCAATTTCTTCGGATTGCAGACCCCGGTGGATGCTAAATTCTAGGAAGCCCAGCTTGTTTCCCACATCGAAACGATCACCGTCAAAGCGGGTACCGTAAATGGGTTGCTCACCGTTTAATCGGTCAATGGCATCGGTTAGCTGGATCTCATTGCCTGCGCCAGGTTCTTGAGTTTCGAGATAATCAAAAATTTCAGGAGTTAACAAGTAACGACCGATAATGGCCAGGTTACTTGGTGCCACATCTGGATCAGGTTTCTCAACGAATTCGTTGACTTGGTAGAGACCGTCTCGCATTTCTTCTTCAATGCCGATGACGCCGTAACGATCTGTGTGTTCATGGGGAACAGGCATGACGGCAATGTTAGAAGCGCCGGTTTCCTCATAGACATTGATGAGTTGCTGGGTCAAAGGCACCGGGCTTTCCATCAAGTCATCTCCCAGTAAAACAGCGAAAGGTTCGTTACCCACAAAGCCTTTGGCTTGTAAAACTGCATGACCCAAACCACGAGGGTAAGGTTGGCGGATGAAGAA
>CALYPW010000097.1 GCA_945278685.1 uncultured Dolosicoccus sp. | reverse complement strand
CGGTGGTGTGAGAGGTCGACTAGTCAAATAATGGCTAGTCTCCTACTCGATTCGTTTATTAAATATATTCCGAGAAACATGGGAGGAATGACTTAAAAAACATTTATGTGAAAGCGCTTACTTGTTTATCATGATAGTCATAGATAAGTCAGTGCAGAGTCTGCTATAATGGAATCGACATCATAAGAATGGAGGGAAATAAATGAAAATAATATTATCAAGTCACGGGGAACTCGCCCAAGGAATTTTGCAGTCAGCGGAGATGATTTTTGGAGATCAAGAAGACATTGAAGCGGTCATCTTAAAACCTTCAGAAGGTCCAGAAGATCTGTACGGCAAATTAACAGCGGCACTTCCTGACGGTGATACGCAGGTATTGTTTTTAGTTGATTTATGGGGAGGGTCACCATTTAACCAAGCCAACATTATTTACGAGGAGAACGCAGAACGTTCGGCCATCGTTGCGGGGTTAAACCTGCCAATGTTGCTGGAAGCATTAGGGGGACGCATGATGGGGCAGTCTGTTCAGGAGATCGCCACCAAGATTGTCGAAACCGCCCGCGAAGGGGTACGGGTCAAACCGGAGGAATTAGAGCCGGTCGAGGCGACCAGTGAAGAAGAAGCTGAAAAAGCTGCGCCTGCTTCCAGTGCGTCCTTGCCAGAAGGTACCGTTCTTGGAGACGGTAAGATTGAGTATCCTTTGGTTCGTATTGATACCCGTCTTTTACACGGACAAGTATCTACGGGCTGGGTACCAGCCATCGCACCGACCCGAATCATTGTTGTATCCGATTCAGTGTCAGAAGATGATATGCGCAAGACTCTGATCAAACAAGCGGCACCATCGGGATACCGTGCCAACGTCATTCCTGTCGCCAAGTTGGCGGAGATTGACAAAGATCCACGCTTCGGAAAGACCAAAGCGCTCTTATTGTTTGAGAAGCCAGAGGACGTCCTTGAAGCCATGGATCTTGGCGTAGAATTTACTGAAGTAAACCTGGGGTCGATGGCCCACTCAGCCGGTAAAGACATGATTAGCCGTGCCTTATCGGTGGATGCCAATGACGTGAAGTTGTTACGTGAAATGGAAAGTCGCGGAGTTACTTTTGACGTTCGCCGCGTTCCAGCGGATCCGCCAGAAGATCTGGATCAACTCTTGAAATCCGCAGGTTATTAATTAAAGGAGGGAATTTTAAATGGCAGACTTAAACATAATACAAATTGTCTTAATTCTTATTATTGCCTTGTTTGCAGGGTTTGAGAGTGTTCTTGACCAGTTTCAATTGCACCAACCCATTATCACTGTCCCACTCATCGGACTTGTCACCGGCCACGTGGCGGAAGGACTAGTTCTAGGAGCAACCTTGCAGCTGATTGCTTTGGGCTGGATGAACGTTGGAGCCGCCCAATCGCCGGATACGGCCTTAGCGGGAGTTGCTGCAGGAATCTTGGCCCTTGGAAAGGGAGCAGGAATTAACGAAGCAGTGGCTTTAGCCATTCCATTTGCTGTTGCGGGGCAAGTGTTAACTATTTTTGTTCGTACACTTTCTGTGGGACTTGGGCACTATGCGGACCGCTACGCGGAAGAAGGAAATGTGAGTGGGGTTACCCGAGCGACCATGATTGCCTTGTTACTTCAGGGAATTCGTGTGGCACTACCAGCCGGTATTATTATTGCGATCCCAACCCCTATCGTCACGGCCGCCTTGAACGCGATTCCTGACTGGATCACCGGTGGATTAGCCGTCGGTGGAGGAATGGTTGTTGCAGTTGGATACGCCATGGTTATTAATATGATGGCAACCAAACGTACTTGGCCATTCTTCTTCCTAGGATTTGCCCTATCCGCCTTGAGCGAGTTAAACCTAATCGCCATGGGAATCATCGGTGTTGTCCTCGCTTTGATTTACTTAGAACTATCGCCCGAATTCAACGAACATGGTGGCGGTGGTGGCGGAGGATCCGTCGAAGATGCTCTGGACAACATTCTAGAAGACTATTAAGGAGGGGTATCGATGAGTGAAAAAAGAATCGAATTAACAAAACAAGATCGTATTCAAATTTCCTTACGCATGACCATGTGTCAGGCAGGTTGGAACTATGAACGTATGCACAACCTCGGATTTTCTTTTGTCCTGGCACCTGTCATCCGAAAGTTATATCCAGACAAAGATGACCGTTCCGCCGCTTTGAAGCGCCACTTGGAATTCTTTAACAGCCACCCTTACGTGGAAGCCCCCATTACAGGGGTTGTTCTAGCCCTTGAAGAAGAGCGTGCCAATGGTGCGGACATTCAAGACCAGGCCATCCAAGGGGTCAAAGTCGGAATGATGGGACCTTTAGCAGGAGTGGGAGATCCTGTATTCTGGGGAACTTTACGTCCAGTACTGGGAGCCTTTGCTGCTTCGTTGGCTCTGTCAGGAAGCTTCTTTGGACCGATTATTTTCTTCCTGGCTTGGAACATTATCCGTATGGCCTTCATGTGGCATACCCAAGAGTTGGGTTACCGCTCAGGATTGGAAATCACCAAAGACTTGGGTGGCGGTATTCTGCAAAAGATTACCGTTGGAGCCTCTATTTTGGGAATGTTTATCATGGGTGTACTCGTTCCACGTTGGACCAGCATGAATTTCCCCATGATTCTTTCCCGAGTGGAGTTGGATTCTGATGCAGTCGTTGACTTCCAGGGCTTGGTTGATCAAGCCAATGCCAGCGCCTTAAGTGTGGATAAGATCAAAGAAGTGATTTTGCATATTCAGTCCGGCATGAGCATGGAAAGTGTCGATATCTTAACCTTGCAAGACGTTCTCAATCAAATCTTGCCAGGAGTTATGCCACTACTTCTAACCTTTGTGTGTATCTACTTCCTAAGAAAACGTGTCAGCGCATTAACATTGATCATGATTATTTTCGCATTAGGAATTGGTCTATACGCCTTAGGAATTATGGGATAATCCATGACTGTTCAATCGTTGAATCAAGACGTTCATTGGGTGACTCCGACGCGCTCCACCTACCATTCACTCTTTCCCAAAGAAGGCTTGTTGGCGGTAGGCAATGTGGGATTGGATTACCGGGCCCAGAACGGGCAAGGGTTCATTCAAATCCCCTGGGAAGACGTTCAGCACATCTATGTCCAAATGTTCTTCAAAGGACGCTATATTCGAGCCATTGATGTGTTGACAGAAGACGACCAACACTTTGAGTTTATCGTCAAAGATCCCAAGATCACCTTGAAAGAAATACGCAAGCATTTAGACAGAAGTAAATTTTCAGCCCGACAAGGGAATCTGGCAACTTTGTTTAAGTGCAAGTAAAAGAAAACTCCCACTGCAGGCATGCGGTGGGAGTTTTGCTATTCATTCAGCGGGTGATTAGGTATCATAAGGATTAAGAAGAGTAAAAAAGGATGAACGTTCAATTGATCGAAAAAGAATTAAAAGAATCCCTGCATTTTGGGTTCTTAAACTACAAAAAGTACCGGGACAATCATTTAACTCCCCAACTTTTGTTGAATGATGAATCAAAGGGAGTCAGTGTATTAACCACACTTCAGGAAGAATTGTCTCAATCCATTTCCTTTAAAATTTCTGTGGCTTTTGTGACGCAAGCAGGAATCAACATGATTAAATCTCAATTAATCGATTTGGCAAGCCGAGGGATTTCTGGACAACTCTTAATTTCTCCTTATCTAGGTTTTAATGACCCAAGGACGATGAGGGAACTATTGAAATTAAAGAATGTTCAAGTACGTTTGGCACCAGAAGATTTGAACCTTCATTCGAAATTTTATCTCTTCCAAAAAGACGACTATCAAAGCATGATTATTGGAAGTAGCAACTTGACCCTTCAAGCGATGAAGAAGAATTACGAGTGGAACGTTCAGTTAAACTCTCTTGAACATGGAGAGTTGGTGAAAGAATCTCATGAACGTTTTGATGACATCTGGGAGAATTCGCAAATTTTAACGACGGATCTGATTGATCAATACGCGGGTTCTAGAAAGTTTAAGACCTTTATTCAACAAGTATCGATTGAAACAAAGCCAGCGCCTTATGAAGAAAGGATTACTCCGAACCAGATGCAAGAAGAAGCTTTGGCTTCGATTCATTCTTTACGTTTAGCGGGCGCCCAAAGAGCTTTAGTGGTGAGCGCGACAGGAACGGGAAAGACCTACTTATCAGCTTTTGACGTCAAAGAATTTAAACCTAGAAAGTTCCTGTTTCTGGTCCACCGCTAACAGATTTTAAAGAAAGCATTAACTGATTATCAAATGGTTCTTAATTTACAAGATGGTGAGGCTTGTATTTATCAAAGTGGA
>CALYPW010000096.1 GCA_945278685.1 uncultured Dolosicoccus sp. | reverse complement strand
GTTTTTCTGACACAGTTCGAGCATGCTTTTTCGCCGTCCACGTATGGGCGTAACAACGTCCACATTGAGAACGGCTTCCAAGGTCTCTCGGTCAATGTCTGTCGGCACCAAGATTGTTCGTGGCATAAGGTGCTCTTGCTCCAAATAAAAGTGCGCAATAAAGGTCGATACCTCATCTTCAGGGCTAGTGTAGGAAGGGAAGATGGCGGCTTCACGTTTCAGGATGGATCCTTGACGCAACATAAAGACCTGAATGGACAACCATCCTCGGTCCAAGGTATAGCCAAAGACATCCATTTGGTCGTAGTCGGTGCTCATAATGTTTTGCTTCTCTACAGTTGTTTGGATATAGCTGAGTTGGTCGCGGTAGTCGGCAGCCTTTTCAAAATCCAAATGTTCGGAAGCTTTCAACATCTTATTCGTCAAGTCGTCTTGAATTTCCCTGGTGTCACCGTTGAAGAAACGGCGAATTTTTTGAATTTGAGCGTCGTATTCCTCCTGGGATACTTCATGATCACAGGAGCCAATGCACTGATCCAAATGGTAATAAAAGCAAGCCCGTGACTCATTCTTATTGCAACGTCTCAAAGGGTAAGCACGGTGTAGCACTTGTTGGGTATTGGTGGCTGCGCCTACGTTGGGAAAGGGTCCAAAATAAATGCCACCGTCTTTTTTAACTTCATTGGTGATGATGAGTTGGGGATCTTTTTCTTTGGTTATTTTAAGGTAGGGATACATGGTCCCATCTTTTAAGCGAATGTTGAATTGAGGTTTATACTCTTGGATCAAATTTATTTCCAAGATTAAGGCTTCTTTGTCACTATTGGTGACGATGGTTTCAAAATCCGAGATTTCAGACACGAGACGGGCTGTTTTGGTATCATGGGCTCCGCGGAAATAGGAACGTACCCGGTTGCGCAGATTCTTGGCCTTTCCCACGTAAATAATGTGATTGTCGGCATTGCGCATCAAATAAACGCCAGGTAAATTAGGCACAAGGCTGAGCTTTTTTTCGATCTTGTCACGTACCTGGGACGATGGTTGGGACATGGTCTGCCTCCTTTCAAGAATGGTAGGATTTTTACATTACTTTTATCTTACTACAAAGCTCAGTTTTTGGCATGCGCCTTGCTTGAAGGAGGCGAGATGAGAGTAAATGATGTATAATGGATAGATCTTGAGAGTTTGGAAAGGAGAATCATCTTGAAAAGAGAAGATCAAACACTCACATCGCGACAAATTTATCGGCAGGTGATTGACCTGTCTTGGCCGATTCTGATTGAAATGGTCATGGCCTCTTTGTTTGGAATGATCAATATGATCGTGGTCGGAAAGTATGCAGGAGGCGTTTCTTCCTCTTCTGCTAATGTCTCAGCCATCGGATTGACGACTGGTACGGTTCTTTTTGCCCTAGCCTTGGTTCAATCCATGGGGGTTGGGGGAACGACCTTGATTGCTCGCGCCAAGGGAGCGGGTGAATATCACCGCCTGGAACAACTTTTGAAACACGTGCTGGTCTTGGGGGTTGGTGTTTTATTGCCTTTGTATATTTTTGGCATCACCGCTCATCGAGGAATCATGGCCTTTCTGGGGGCGGAATCCATCGTTTACCAAGCCGGTTATAGCTATTACCGACTAGTCTTTACGGGCTTTATCTTTAAAAGTATTATGGCTTTAATTGCAGCGGCCGTGCGTGGCGTCAGTGAAACGAGAATTTCTATGAATACCAACCTTTTGGCTAACGGTCTGAATATGGTCTTAAGTCTTCTATTGGTGAATGGGTGCTGGTTTTTCCCAGAATTGGGCTTGACCGGAGCTGGAATTGCGGTCTTGATCAGCGATTTCATCGCCATGGCGTTAATGATTTGGTACGTGTCATCGGGCAGAAGTAGCATCCAAGTCCAATGGTTCTCGCCCATTCAATGGAACGGGCAAACCTTTAAGAACATCTTGCGGTTTGGTTTGCCGTCCGCAGGTGAACAATTCATCTTGCGTGGAGGCGTGATATTATATACCCGAGTGGTAGCGAGTTTGGGGACCACCGTCTTGGCGGCCCACCAAATTGGTTTGAATATTTATACCTTGTCCTTTACCCCTGGGGTGGCGCTCGGTGTCGGCGCAACTGCGCTGGTGGGACAATCCTTGGGCGCCAACGATCACGAATTGGCGGATAGGTACGGCACCCAGGCGGCCAAGTTTGGTTTATTGATAGGTGGTTTTCTGGCCTGTTTCTTCTTTGGGGTCAGGAATCATTTTGGAGCCTTGTATTCCACGGACCCTGAGGTTATTCGTCTAACGGCGATCCCTATGACGTTGACGGCGCTAGTGGTTATTTTTCAAATTCCTCAATTGACCCAAGTCGGTGGCTTACGTGGGGCTGGGGATACTACCTTCCCCATGATTGCGACGGGAATCTCCGTGGTAATTGTGCGTCTCTTTTCTGCCTACCTCTTCATTGATTATCTTCACTGGGGTTTGTGGGGTGCTTGGTTGGCCATGTTGGCGGATCAGGCCGTGCGGTCTGGGCTGATCACCTGGCGTTTCAAAAGAGGGCATTGGAAATCCATTGCCATTGATGATTAAAGTAGGAGTTCCTTTCAGTCAATCAATCGGTTGGCGCTTGGCAACATTGTTTGGTAAAGTAAAGACACAGTGGTCAAGGAGGCTACACATGTTAAACAAATTGAAAGAACCTTTGCAGAAATTATGGAAAGAAAAAGGCTTTGATCAACCAACCGAAATCCAAGAGCAAAGCTTTGACCCGATACTTCAAGGCAAGGATCTTGTCGGCATCTCCCCCACTGGGACAGGGAAAACGCTGGCATATTTATTGCCTCTGTTGAATGAAGCGCATTCGGACCAGACCTTGCAGGTCATTGTTTTGGCGCCGTCTCAGGAGTTGGCCATTCAAATCACCAACGTTGCTCGGGAATGGGCGGATCCTTTAGGATTGCGTGTCTTGCCAATGGTGGGAGGGGCGAATACTCGTCGACAAATTGACCAATTGAGTGATAAACCCGAAATCATCGTCGGGACACCTGGACGTTTGAATGAATTGGATGAACGCACGCGACGATTGCGTTTGCATGAAGTGGAACATTTGGTCTTGGATGAAGCGGACTATTTCTTCGGATCGGACAATCTTCCAGCCATTCAGGAGTTTCAAAAGCGTTTGCGGCGAAGTGCTCAAATCCTTTATTTCAGTGCCACTTACGGAGAGGATCTTCGAAGATTCGTTGAAAGAACGGATGATCCGATAGAGGTAGTGATTGTAGACGCTGAGCGTGGCATTCATAATTTAGAACATTTATTCATCGAGACGACCAATCGCCGAAAATTTCAACAACTGCGCCGGTTGGCAGCCGTGGATGATTTGCAAGCTTTGGTCTTTTTTGAACAAATCCATGAAGCAGAAGATGTGGGCGAGCGGTTGGCTTATCACGGAGTGCCTGTGGGATTATTGCATGGACAACAAACACCGCAAGAACGGGCCCAGGCCTTGAGGCTTTTCAGGCAAGGGAAGTTAAAGTTACTACTCACCACGGATGTGGGCGCTCGAGGTTTGGACATAGACGATGTGCCCATGGTCATCCACTACAATCGCGTCGATGAACTGGATACCTACTTGCACCGTTCGGGGCGTACGGGTCGAATGGGGAAGTTTGGCCAAGTATTATCTTTGGTCAACGAGCAAGAAAAAAGGGATCTGGAGGCCATCGTGTCTCCCGCGAATATTACCTTGCAGGAATGCGTCACCTTCAAAGGAACCATCACATCCCCTCAAGAATGTGAAGTGGCTCAAGAATCTCCACCGGAGTCAAGAAGACCCGCAGATAAACGTCAACGCCCATCGAAGAAAAAGAAAAAAAATCGCGCGAGAAACCGTCGCAATATAGGGCGACGAAGTCAGAAATAGAAAGGAGTGTTTAGCATGATTATCGGTTTAATCATAGGAGGAATCATCGGCTGGTTAGGTGGAATATTGGCGGGTAAAGACATCCCGGGTGGGATTCTCGGCAACATTGTGACCGGTTTTGTCGGATCGTGGATCGGGGGCACATTCTTTGGTGAATTTGGTCCAGAAGTTGCTGGATTTTCCATTGTGCCCTCCCTGATTGGCTCTTTACTCTTGGTAGGAATCGTTTCTTATTTCATGAAACGCCACTAAATCTTCAGACTCCAGACATCCGTTTGGAGTTTTTGTGTTTATTTATGTTTTACTTGATATCCACTCTTTGAAGGAAGGATATCAAAGCTATCTTGCAAGAAGGTGATCATAATATCTCTGTCTTCTTTGATGACGTCCCAGTCTTGAGCCCATAAGTT
>CALYPW010000095.1 GCA_945278685.1 uncultured Dolosicoccus sp. | reverse complement strand
TAATATTTTATCTTTGGTTTTCTCCGTTTATTTAACCGATTATTAAACGTTAAGCCACGGGTTTACGGAAAAGAAAATCTTCCTAAAAAAGGTGAAGAGGCAGCGATCCTAGCAGCCACCCATACATCGAATAACGACCCGGTAGTTCTTGCCACCGAACTTCTACCAATTCCTGTTTCTTTCATGGCCAAGAAGGAATTGTTCGAAATTCCCTTTATTAAATGGGTGATTACAAACGCCATGGGAATTCCAGTCGACCGAGAGAAGCCATCGCCAAAAACCATCCGTCAAGCATCTAACCGCTTAACCAAGGATAACATTAACCTAGGCATCTTCCCCACCGGTACTCGTCATTCGACAAAAGTTCAGCCTGGAACCGCCTTTATCCAAGGTGTCAGCAAGAAAGACATTATTCCCATCGCCATCCAACCACCCATTGGTTTCAAAGAATACATTACACGTAAAAAAGCCAAAATGTTGATCGGCGAACCCATTAAATTTGATCCAGACGTCAAGTATGACCGAGAAAAACTGGCAGAAGTTGATCAGTTGATCAAACAACGTTTTAATGAATTAAATGAAGAACTCAAAAACCTTCCATAAACAAAATAAAATAAAATAAAATAAAAAACGCTGAAAGTTTGAAACTTTCAGCGTTTTTTCATTCTATTCTTGTTGCTTCATGGAATTCATGATTTGTTGGACACGACGTTTGGAAGGCTTTTGCCCCATTTGCGCCATCATCGTTGAAATCATGCGCTCATCAATGGGAGGATTTTTCTTGAAGTAATCCATCATATAACGTCTTGCTATAAAGAATCCTCCAACAAAACCTCCGATTAAAGCAATCATAATTAATAATACCCAGATCCAGGTTGCCATGAATATATCTCTCCCTTTAAATTGTAACAGAGTAATTGTATCACAGAAATTACACAGTCACAATGTTCGATCATTATTTTCCATCGCTCTTACTTTTGTCTTAATCACTGAAAAGGATTATAGAATCTTCCCTGATTGACATAAAACAAACTAATCCCAATGGCGACAATAATTCCTACTAAAATCAGGGCCAGGATGTCTCGGCAAGTAAATGGACGGTAGCGGTACCAAGTACGTTTGGACTGATGACCGAAACGGCGCAACTCCATGGCCTGACTAATCACTTCAATGCGGTCCAGACTGCCGAAAATCAAAGGCATAATGATCTGAACCGAGCGCTTCAAACGATTCGTGACGGACGTCTTTTCGCTCATTTCCAAACCACGGGCTTGTTGCGATTGACGAATCTCGTAAAAACTGTCCTGAATGTCAGGAATGTACCTTAATGCCAAAGAAACAGCATAGGAAATCCGGTAGGAAACGCCGATACGGTTGAGGCTAGAAGCAAATTCACTGGGATCCGTGGTAAAAATAAAGATCAACGCCAAGGGAATGGTTGAAAAATATTTAATTGCTACATTGAACTCATAAAAGAGCTGTTCCCAGGTTAAACTGTAGCGACCGATTCCCTCAAAGATCACCGTGCGTGATTCATAAAGTTTTACTCCAAATTCCGGTTCAAAAATATAAATCGTTAATAAGTTTAAGACCGAAAATACTCCCACAAAATAGACCAAAATTTTCACATTGGACCAAGGAATATCCGAGATGTAAAACAGCCACAAACTAAACACGGTCATTCCCAATAGAAAGCGTGTATCAAAGGAAGTCATCACGATCAAAGACAAAGCAATGAAAATGATGAGTTTGGTCGCGCCACTGAGACGATGAACAATCGTCTTCCCGGGTAAGTAACCAAATAAGTTAGATTGACTCATGGTCTCACCTGTCCTTCATAGGCGATGAAATAATCAATAAAATCACGTGTGGAAATACCCTCTAGAGCTTCTCCTAAATCATACAGACTGGTTTCGGCCAAATGAGCCGCTCGGATTAAGGATTGATTCGAGAACAATTCGGATGGCTTCGTATCTGACAATAACTGTCCCTGATCAAAGATTAACGAACGTTCGGTATACTCTTGCATGAGGTGCATGTCATGGGTAATCATGAGAATGGTCATTTGCCGATCTTTTCGGAGTTTCTCGAGAAAATCCATCATTTCCGTGTAATGGGCATAGTCTTGACCGGCCGTCGGTTCATCCAAAATCATGATTTCCGGTTCTAAGACGAGAATGCTAGCAATCGTCACTCGACGTTTCTGTCCATAACTCAAGGCAGAAATTGGCCAGTTTCTTAAAGCATAAAGTCCACAAATCTTTAGGGCATCATTGACTCGCTCTTCAATCTCATCTTCTGGAACTCCACGGTTGACCAACCCCAAAGCGACCTCTTCAAAAATCAAGGTTTTGGAGATCATGTTGTTAGGATTTTGCATGACGAATCCAATGTGATCCGCAATTTCTTTAATAGACAGCTCTTGGATATTTTGACCTTGTAGAAGGATTTCTCCTTCTTGCGGTCTGATAAATCCACATAAAAGTTTCGCCAGCGTTGATTTACCAGCCCCATTGCTTCCAACAATGGAGATCATTTCCCCTTTATGAATTTGAAAATTCACCTGGCTCAAGGTTGGGCGCGGCTCTTCTAGATCATAAGAATAAGTGACATCCTTGGCTTCTAGAATGATTTCTTGCGATCTTTCGGGCGCTTCTAAACGCGGTTGACTGGCCCACTCTTCCACTTGTTGCAAGACAGTGTCATCCAAAGTAATCTCTTGGAAGTTCCCCAAACGCTGAAATTGCTCAATGTCGACACCGGCATATTTCAAAGCCGTTAAATAAAGAGGTTCGCGAACACCCACTTCTTGAAGAACTGAAGACTTCAGTAACTCTGTGGGTGAACCATTGAAAACCAATCTTCCTTCACCGACAACGAGAATTCGGTCCACATCTGCCAACAAAGCTTCCTCCAAGCGGTGTTCCACAATGATGGTTGTGTAACCTTGATCCTGACTGAGTTGACGAATCAATTTCATGGTCTCTGCTCCAGCTGCTGGATCTAGGTTTGCTAAGGGCTCATCCAAAAGTAAAATCGGGACCTCATCAATTAAAATCCCCGAAATAGACACCCGTTGTTTCTGCCCGCCGGAAAGTTTGTGAGGAGACATCTCTGTTAAATCTTCGACGCCTAAAAGTCGGGCCCACTTTTGAACGGATTGACGCATTTCTTCTTGGGGGCGGCAATCATTTTCTAAAGCAAAGGCGATATCCTCTGCCACCGTCAAGCCCACAAATTGACCATCCGTGTCTTGTAGAACGGTTCCCACTTCTAAAGAACGATCAAACAAAGATAGATCTTTGCTGTCACGACCGTTCAAGGTAATGGTTCCCGTTAATTCTCCCGGATAGGTATAGGGAATTTGCCCGTTGATGGCACGCGCGATGGTTGATTTTCCAGAACCACTGGGCCCGACAATGAGCACTGTTTCTCCCTTAGGAATGTGAAAATCAATATCGATCAAATTGGGTTCCGCCTGACTATCGTAGCGAAAAGTGACCTGATCAAATGTAATCATAATTATTCCTTCTTCAAGGAGCCACTTTGCGTTCTTGTGCGGCTATAAGTCGCTAAAAGAACCGATCCCAAGACTCCTACTGCCAATGAATTCAAAGCGGCGGAAGTAATCCCCTGGAAAAACACCTTATTGGCAGGTTCTGAATAAATAAGAATATCAAGAGTTGGTGCAATTAAACCCCAGGCGATGATATTAGTCACAATTTGTCCCAGGTTGAAACGCAAAGCGTCAAGACGCGTGAACTTTCCTTGTTTAATGGACAGGCTACGCCCCACAATGCCGTATCCTAGACCAGTGATTCCGGAACAGATCACCCAGCTCCACCATAAACCATAGGTCGTCAAGTCTTTAATGGCATGACCAATTAACCCGATTAGCAAACCAGGCATCGGTCCAAAAATGGCCGACATCAGGGCTAAGAAAGGATAAGTCGTCTCAATACTTGTATTAGGAACTCCCGTCGGAATTGATAGAAAACGTCCTAAAATAAAAAAGACTGCGGCCCCAATTCCAACTGCGACTAAGTTCGTCGTTGATGAACGGTTATTTTCTTGCATGTCTATTCTCCTTTAACTTTTTTAATTTCAATCTTCCAATCATTTCCAGTACCAATGTCATAAGTTTGTGAGAAATTTTGTTGGTTGATCGCTACCCCTAAGTTGATCAGGGAGTTGATGTAGCCCACTGTTTCGCCGACAGCAACATCCGCAAAGCTTTGGCCAAATAACAATTGGTTCTCATATTTCTTGATGCCATGGTGATAAATACGTACACGCATGGTATCTCCGGTGTGAATCTCCAGCTCTTCCAAAAGTTCGTGAGGAATATTGGTCCACAAGGAACCAAAACGGATATCCAAGATATCAATGATACCGTGAATCATGTTGTCTTCAATGTAAGGGTCGACGATCTCTAGATA
>CALYPW010000094.1 GCA_945278685.1 uncultured Dolosicoccus sp. | reverse complement strand
CATGGCATCCATTGATCCTAGCCAGCAAGGAGTTTTAACCAAAGCTTTCCAGGGCAAGTCTGAGCCGGACAAGAAAGCAGCGGCAAAAGCTCGAGAGGACGCCCCAAAGGCACAAAAATCACGTCGCCCACAAGGCCAAGAAAAGCCCCGAAAAGAAGCGGAGGCCAAGACTGAAAAGTCCGACGCCAAACCTCGCCAACAACAAAAACGTGGCCAACAACAAGATCAAAGAAACCAGGGTAGCAACCAAGGCCAAGGGGGACGACGCAACAACCGTCGTAATCGTCGCCGTAACCAGCGCAATAACCGTCGCAATGCACCGGCAGCCAACCCAACACCAAGAAAGTTCCGTGAACTACCAGAAATCTTGGAATATGAAGAAGGCATGAACATCTTGGATATCTCCAAGTTAATTTACCGTGACGCGACCGAAATCATTACCAAATTGATGCCTTTAGGAGTTATGGCAACCATCAACCAAGCCCTGTCCAAAGATGTCATTGAAATGATCGCCTTGGAATACGGCATCGAGCCAGTGGAGAAAGAAGTCATCGACGAAGCGGACTTGGCCCGTCACTTTGAAGCGGATCAAGTAGACCAAGACAAATTGGTCGAACGTCCACCAGTGGTCACCATTATGGGACACGTCGACCACGGGAAAACCACCCTCCTAGACACTCTGCGTTCTGCAGAAGTCGCCGAAGGAGAGGCTGGAGGAATTACCCAGCATATTGGCGCCTACCAAGTCCATGCAAACGGCAAGCTCATCACCTTCCTGGATACTCCAGGACACGAAGCTTTCACCACCATGCGTTCCCGTGGAGCAGATATCACCGACATCGCTATTATCGTCGTCGCAGCGGATGACGGGGTCATGCCTCAAACCGTTGAAGCGATTAACCACGCCAAGCATGCAGAAGTGCCATTGATTGTTGCCATCAACAAAATGGACTTACCCACCGCCAACCCTGACCGCGTCAAACAAGAATTGACCGAGTATGAAGTCATTCCTGAAGAGTGGGGAGGAGATAACATCTTTGTTGAAATCTCCGCCAAACAAGGGGACAACATCGAGGAATTGCTGGAAATGATTCTATTGGTTGCTGAGCTGGAAGATCTAAAAGCAGATCCGACCCGTCGCGCCATTGGTACCGTCATTGAAGCACGCTTAGACCGCAACACTGGAGCAACGGCGACCCTACTGGTTCAACAAGGAACCTTGCATGTGGGAGACCCAATCGTTGTTGGAGACACCTATGGACGTGTCCGCACCCTGGTCAATGACCATGGTCGACGCATTCGTGAAGCAGCACCGTCTACCCCCGTAGAAATTACAGGATTGAACGATGCTCCACAAGCGGGAGATTTATTCGCTGTCTTTGAAGACGAACGTGCGGCCCGAGCAGCTGGTGAGGAACGTGCCCAACGCGCCCAGGTTCAACAACGTCAAGCCAAGAACGTGGTCACTTTGGACAATCTCTTTGAAAGCTTGCAAGAAGGCGAACTTCGCGCCGTCAACGTCATTATCAAAGGAGACGTTCAAGGATCTGTCGAAGCTCTATCTGCCAGCTTACAAGGCATTGAAGTAGAAGGTGTGAAAATTAACATCGTTCACCAGGCCGTTGGTGGAATTAACGAAAGTGACATTTCTCTTGCTGAAGCGTCTGGAGCCATTATCATTGGATTCAACGTGCGTCCAACCCCGCAAGCCAGAAGACAGGCCCAAGAAGAAGGTGTGGACATCCGTTTACACAACGTGATCTACTCCGCTATCGATGAAATTGAAACGGCCATGAAAGGCATGTTGGACCCAGAATACGAAGAAGAAATCACCGGACACGCTGTCGTTCGCGAAACCTTCACCGTTTCCAAAGTGGGAACCATCGCAGGAAGTTACATGACCGAAGGGTTTATCCAGCGATCCAGCCAAGTCCGCGTCATCCGCAACAACATTGTGGTCTACGATGGAAAGCTCTCCAGCTTGAAGAGATTCCAAGACGACGTGCGTGAAGTCAAGATTGGTTATGAGTTCGGACTCATGATCGAGAATTACAACGACCTAAAAGTCGATGACGTCATTGAAGCCTACCGCATGGTAGAAATTGAAAGAAAATAATTGAGGAGGGTCATACATGGCCAATTATCGTGTCGGAAGAGTTCGCCAAGAAATACTTCGCGAAATCAACGATATTTTACATCGAGACATTAAAGATCCTCGCGTTGATGGTGTAACAATTACCGATGTGGAATTAACCGGCGATTTGCAACAAGCCACTGTGTTTTACAGTACCTTGTCCGAATTAGCCAGTGAACGTCAAAAGACTCAAGACGGTCTGGACAAAGCGACCGGCTTGGTCCGCAGCGAATTGGGCAAGCGATTAACGTTATACAAGGTTCCGGAAATTAGTTTTGAGCGTGACCGCTCCATTGACTATGGAAACCACATTGAGAACTTGTTAAACCAAATTCGACAAGAAGATAAATAAAAAGAAAATCCCTACCCGGATTTGGCTTGGGTAGGGATTTTTTGTTGGAGGCACATTGATGATTCATGGAATAATTCCCGTCTGGAAACCCATCGGGATTACCAGTTTTGACGTTATATTTAGAATGAGAAAAATTCTCGACACTCGCCGCATTGGACACACAGGCACCTTGGACCCCGAAGTCGACGGTGTTCTGGTATTATGTATTGGAGAAGCGGCCCGGCTGGTTCACTTTCTCCAAGAAGGATCCAAGACTTATTACGGCGAGGTCACCTTGGGAATCGCCACAGAGACCCAGGACATTGAAGGGGACGTTGTGGCGCGAAAAACCGTGGCAGAACCTATCGCGGACTCGGACATCGACGAAGTTCTGGCGTCTTTTGCCGGGACTATCGAACAAATTCCTCCCATGCATTCTTCTGTCAGTGTCAATGGTCGTCGGTTGTATGAGTATGCCCGAGAAGGCATCGAGGTCGAGCGTCCCGTGCGCCAAGCCGACATTTATGCCATTGAGCGAGTGGGCGAATCCGTTTATGATCCTGAAAACCAGATACAAACCTTCCGTTTCCAAGTGGATTGTGGCAAGGGCACTTATGTGAGAACTCTGTCCTATGACATTGGTAAAGCCCTGGGCTATCCCAGCTACATGTCTCAATTGACGCGGACAGCTACCTCTGGATTCAACCAGGAACAAGCCCTGACCTTGGATGTGATCCGTGCTTTCCAGGAGACGGGTGAGTTGATGGATCACATTCAAACCCTGGAAGCTGGACTGGCAGAATTTCCGGGCATTGATTTGTCCGATGACCAGTATCCGCGCATTTACTATGCCCAGGTGGTTGGCGACGATTACTTTGGGGACGTCGTCACAGAGCCGAAGGCTCTTTTTTATCAGGGACACGCCATTGCGATTTATCATCCCCATGAAAGTAAGCCCGGCTTGTTGAAGCCGCTGCGCATGTTTTTGCACCATTTACCTGAGGAACTCCGATTATAATTTTGTGAAAGGGCGATTGACCCATGGAAATGATTCCACTCACCTATCCATTGAATATTCAAGACATTCCTGATCAACCCGTGGTCCTGGCCCTTGGTTTTTTTGACGGTTTGCACCGTGGCCATCAAAAAGTGATTCGCAGAGCCCGCCAAGAGGCAAATGCGCGGGGCGCCAAGATGGCCGTCATGTCCTTCAATCAACATCCAAAAATCGTTCACAGCCAGATGAAAGCAGAAGACTGGCCGTACCTTTTGACCCGCCAACAAAAGATCGCGAAAAGCCAAGAGCTGGGGGCAGATATTTATTATGAAGCCCGTTATACTTCGGATTTTTCCGGACAAAGACCGGAAGATTTTGCAGGTGAATTCCTGCCGGCCTTGCATCCCGTAGCAGTCGTCGCGGGACAAGATTATACTTATGGACCTGCAGAAGTTGCGAACATGGCGACTTTGCCAGAGCACACGCGAGGCATGTACGACATCGTTGAAGTGGGAGAGTTGTCTGAGGACGGTCACAAGGTCAGTTCCACATGGATCCGCCAAGCCTTGCGAGATTCGCGCATCGAAGAGGCCAACCAGGCCCTTGGTTATTACTATGTGACTCAGGGAGTGGTGATCCATGGTTTCAAGCGAGGTCGCCAATTGGGCTATCCCACGGCCAACTTGCGTATGAATCCTGACCAGGTCCTGCCCGGCATCGGCGTCTTCGCCGTCAAAGTCTTGGTTCAAGACCAGTGGTACTTAGGCATGATGTCGGTGGGATACAACGCTACCTTTGGCGCTGATAATCCGCGTAGCTACGAGGTGTACATTCTGGACTTTGACCACACCATCTACGGCGAAGAACTGCAGATTCAGTGGCACAGTTACCTACGTGACGAGATAAAATTTACCTCCGTGGACCAGCTCATCCAGCAATTGGACCAGGACGCCCAAGCCACCCGTGAGTATTTTGAGTAAAAAATCAACCAGGCCTCTCGAGGAAGGGCCTGGTTTTTTGCTTGTGCGCCCAGCATGGGCGATAACTTGGTGGTGAAAGTCCACTACAGGCTTAGCA
>CALYPW010000093.1 GCA_945278685.1 uncultured Dolosicoccus sp. | reverse complement strand
CGGTGGTGTGAGAGGTCGACTAGTCAAATAATGGCTAGTCTCCTACTCGATTAAATATTATAATTATTTCTAGGAATCCTGTATAGTGGGAGTTATGAAGTTTTCTGGAAATTTGAAAGGTGGGGTTTAATGAGTCAATACTCCCGTTATTTATTAAAACGTTTTTGTTACATGCTTTTGACATTATTTGTGATTATTACAGCGACTTTCTTCTTGATGAAGTTATTGCCAGGAACGCCCTTCGCCGATGAAGATTCTCTCTCTGTCTTGCAGCTAGAAATTATGAATGAAAAATACGGACTGAATGATCCAGTCTTTGTACAGTATCTGAACTATTTGAAGAATGTGTTGCAGGGAGATTTGGGCGTTACCTTCCAGTTTAATAATACGCCGGTCACGCAATTGCTGATGGATCGTGCAGGACCTTCCTTGATTCTTGGTTTGCAAGCCATGGTTTTTGGAACGGTTTTTGGGACCATTTTAGGCGTTGTGTCTGCGTTGTACCGAAATCGTTGGATTGACCACGTCACGACCTTTTTGGCCATTGCTGGTCGATCCATGCCTAACTTCGTATTTGCGGTTATCTTGCAGTTCGTATTTGCGGTTACCTTGAATTGGTTCCCCATTGCATTTTGGGAAGATGGCTTTCTTTCGTCAGTCTTGCCAACCATTGCTTTGGGAATGGCACCTCTGGCGGACTCCGCACGATTCGTTCGTACAGAGATGATCGAAGTATTGAATAGTGATTATATTGAATTAGCCAAAGCCAAGGGTCTCAGCGACAAGTACATCATTGTCAAACACGCTTTGAGAAATGCGGTGATTCCTCTAGTAACAATCATTGGACCCATGACAGCTTCTTTGATGACCGGTTCTTTGGTCGTTGAGAATATATTCTCTATCCCTGGCATCGGGGAACAGTTTACGAAGTCGATCTTGGTCAATGATTTCCCAACCATTATGGGAGTGACAATTATGTATTCTACCTTGTTAGTGGTCATTGTTTTATTTATGGATATTATATACGGATGGTTGGATCCACGCATGCGTGTAGTAGGAGGTGACCAAAGTGAGTAAACAATTCGACGACTCTCTTTTTGAATTTGTGACTGAGGACCATTCCTACGAACAAGAAGAGATTCAAGCCCCTTCCCGCTCTTTTTGGGCGGACGCTTGGCACCGTTTGACGGAAAATAAGACAGCTGTTGCCTCTTTGGTAATTCTTGTAGTGATTGTAGTGATCGCTGTTTTTGCGCCAGTGTTGGCACCTCATGATCCCTTGGCCCAAAATCCTCGCGTTGCCAATTTACCCCCTAAAATACCAGGGTTGGAGAATTTCTCCTGGTTCAATGGAGAGGCTATTAATCGGGGAGATGTCCTCTATGATGCCTACGAGCGTGCCGGTTTAGGCGCAGATGTCTATTATTATTTGGGGACCGATGCTTTAGGTCGAGATCTCTTGTCTCGGATCATGTACGGCACCCGCATTTCTTTAATCATTGCCTTTGTAGCCGCTGTTATCAATTTATTAATCGGTGTCAGCTATGGATTAATCTCTGGTTGGAAGGGTGGCAAGGTGGATCAATGGATGCAACGTTTGTTGGAGGTGATCTCGGGAATCCCCAACTTGGTCATTGTGGTTCTCATGCTGTTAGTTCTGGAGCCCGGTCTCATGTCCATTATTATTACAGTTGCTCTCACGTCTTGGGTCTCCATGTCTCGAGTCGTTCGTGCGCAAACCATTCGTTTGAAACAACAAGAGTATGTCCTTGCCGCCCGTGTTTTAGGACAATCGACGTCTCAAATATTGATGAATCATATTCTGCCCAACGTCTTGGCTATGATTGTGATTCAAATCATGTTTGCTTTACCATCGGCCATCTTCTTTGAAGCTTTCTTAAGCTTCATCGGAATAGGAATCCCAGCGCCATCAGCTTCTTTAGGATCCTTGGTCAATGAAGGTTACAAGACCTTCCGGTTCTTGCCGCACTTGATGTGGTACCCGGCAGGTGTCATTTCTATTTTAATGTTGGCTTTTAATTTACTGGCCGATGGTCTAAGGGATGCGCTGGATTCCAAGTTAAGAGAGTAGGTGATTGAATGAAAGCTCCATTATTATCCATTCGAAATTTATCGGTAAATTTTAAAACCCACAGTGGCAGTGTTCAAGCCATTCGGGATCTGAGTCTTGATTTGAAACATCAAGAAACTCTGGCCATTGTCGGGGAATCCGGTTCGGGTAAGACGGTCACCGCTCGAGCCATCATGCAATTGCTCAGTGATAACGCAGTGATAGCAGATGGTAGCATCAGCTATAAAGATAGAAACCTGTTAGATTTGACCGATCGTCAAATGCAGGAAGTGCGAGGTGTAGAGATCGCTATGATCTTTCAAGACCCCATGACTAGCTTGAATCCTTCCATGACCATTGGTGACCAGATCATGGAACCTTTGATTAAAAAACGGGGCTATTCGCGCAGTGACGCCCGTCAAAAGGCGCTCCAACTCCTAGAACAAGTCGGTATGGCCAACTATGAGAAGCGTTTGAAGAGTTACCCCTTCGAATTCTCTGGCGGTCAAAGACAGCGAATTGTCATTGCTATCGCGTTGGCTGGAGATCCACAAATTTTAATTGCCGATGAGCCGACGACTGCTTTGGATGTGACCATTCAATCACAGATTTTGGAATTATTGAAAGAGTTGCAAGAAGCTCGTGGCATGTCGATCATCATGATTACTCACGATTTAGGAGTTGTTGCCAATATGGCCGATCGAGTCGCAGTGATGTATGCGGGCAAGATTGTTGAGATTGGTGGTGTGGACGATATTTATTACAACCCACAACATCCTTATACTTGGGGATTGTTGAGTGCAATGCCTACATTGGATATTTCACGAGAGTCTTCGCGCTTGTATGCCATTCCTGGGACGCCTCCTAATCTTTTGCATCCTCCTCAAGGAGATGCTTTTGCGCCGCGCAATGAATATGCCCTAGCCATTGATTATGAAGAAGCGCCGCCTTTTTTCCAGGTCAGTGATCAGCATTTTGCTGCTACTTGGTTGTTAGACCCTCGGGCGCCTGAAGTGACTCCTCCAACCAATATACAAGAGCGTCACCGATATTTTAATACCCATAAAAAAGGAGGAAACCGTTCATGACCCCTCTCTTACAAGTGAAAGACTTACAAATGGTTTACAATGCTGGTTCTTCCAAAGAAGTGATTGCTGTTGATCAAGTATCTTTTGATGTCCAAGAAGGAGAAACCTTCGGCTTGGTGGGAGAATCAGGCAGTGGCAAGTCCACCTTGGGACGGGCGGTGGTCCGATTATTGACGCCGACATCGGGTCAGATTCTCTATAAAGGAAAAGGCATTGATCAATTGCAAACCCGACAGGAACGTTTGGCTTACCATAAAGATGTCCAGATGATATTCCAAGATCCCTATGCATCCTTGAATCCACGCATGAAGGTGGAAGACATCATCGCAGAGGGCATAGACATTCACAAGTTGGCTTCCTCAAGAAAGGAACGTCACCAGAAGGTCGTTGAACTTTTGGAAGCGGTAGGTTTGAACGAAGAGCACGGCGGACGTTACCCTCATGAGTTTTCAGGCGGACAACGTCAAAGAATCGGCATCGCCCGAGCTCTGGCCGTTGAACCCCGTCTAATTGTGGCCGATGAGCCGATTTCTGCTTTGGATGTGTCCATCCAAGCGCAAATTATTAATCTTTTGGAAGATCTTCAAAAAGAGCGTAGGCTGACCTATCTCTTCATCGCCCACGATTTATCCATGGTCAAGTATTTCAGTGACCGAATTGCCATGCTGCATCAAGGGCGGGTGGTAGAATTGGCATCTTCAGAAGATTTATATGCCCATCCGCAGCATCCTTATACGCAAAGTCTCTTGTCAGCAATTCCAATTCCAGATCCCGATTTTGAAAGGGAACGTCGCCGGTTAATTTACCAAGCGGATGAACCTAAAGAGGGAGAATTGGTAGAAGTTCGACCGGATCACTTTGTTTACCGATAATGAACATTTTCAGCCTCCTGCGGGAGGCTTTTTGTGTTCGTGAAACCAATCACTCGTTCAATTTTTTAACCCTTCAGATCATCACTTGTTGTCTTTTCACAATCTTTTCTATCGATAAGACTGTATTTTTCTGAAATCATCCGATTAGTGAAAGGGATCTCATTCCTTTAGGTATCGCGGAAAATAGTGTCGCTTCCTTGCTTTGCCCTTTTAATAATGTTAAGTTTTATTCACGAGTTATTTCCTGTGGTAGAGCGATGTATAATTCTTTGATGCAAGTGAGAAAGGAACGAATACTATGGAATATGAAGTTACAAAGGCAAAGATTGAAGATTTGCTTCAACCAGATAACCGAGATTTTGGCATGCTTCAAGTGTTGGATGAAGAAGGGAAGGTTGTCAATGAAGATCTCATGCCGGATCTTTCCGACGACGAATATGTGCAGTTGATGGAAGACATGGTGTGGTCACGCATTCTACACGAGCGTTCAACGGCTTTAAATCGTCAGGGGCGTTTGGGATTCTACGCTCCGACACTGGGGCAGGAGGCTTCTCAGTTAGGCTCCCACAGCCCCCTCAGCAAGGAAGACTTTATTTTGCCAGCTTACCGAGACATTCCTCAGCTG
>CALYPW010000092.1 GCA_945278685.1 uncultured Dolosicoccus sp. | reverse complement strand
TTTCCTCAACAACAGGCGCCTCTTCGACAACTGGCGTTTCCTCAACAACAGGCGTCTCTTCAACGACTGGCGTTTCCTCAACAACTGGTGCTTCTACAACCACTGATTCTTGAGGAACGATGAAGCTTTCAGTGTAGCTAACTTCTTCAATTGCAACTTCTTGTTCGACACCTTGTTGATCAGTGTAAGTCAAGACCTTTTGGTCAAGGTTGAAGGAAATAACATTTCCAGTAATGATCAAGTCAGGATTCTCAATACCAAGAGCAGCGATTAGGTTTTGTAGGTCAATGCCAAAATACTCAGCAATCTCGCTAAGAGTATCCCCTTCTTGAATGGTATATCCTACATCGGAGTCATCGTTAACGGTATAGTGTAATTGTTCGGTCGCACCTGCTTCTTCATTCGCAAAACCTAAAGAAAAGGCAGCCATGGATAAAGCAATGATTGATTTTGATTTTTTAAATAAACGGTTCATTCGTAGAATTTCTCCTTAATACATAAGATTATTTCTCAAATAGTGACAGTTTTATATGAATAACAAAAGCTCTTCTCTCAAGCTCTGTTTAGTATCTTACAGGTTTTTCTAGAGAAATAAAGGGTTTTTGAAAGATGTTATCCACGCTTTAACCCTTTGTTACACTCTGGTAATATTCGAAATTCATATAAAAAATACTTTATCGCCAACCTCATATCAATATGTTTGTAAAATTATATGAAAACACTTTAATGATATACTGAACTGAACGTGTTTATATACCCATCTCTCATCTAATAAAAATTTAAATATAGGATACATAAAATTAGGTGATTTCATATATTTCCGTTATTATAATCTGTAGGGGGAATGACTATGAGCAAAATTGATGTTAACTCTCCAAAAATTATCGAAAAATCAAATGTTCTAAAGGTGTTATCACATCCCATTCGTTTTTCGATTGCTGTGGTATTACATGAAGAAGGAACAATGAATGTTGGGGCCATCCAGGAAAGGTTGTCTTTACCTCAGTCCACAGTCTCCCAACACATCAGCAAAATGCGCGCGGCTCGAATCGTTGAAGCTCAACGAGACGGAACACGTATCTTCTATTCTTTACTTGATGAAGACACAATCAAAATGATGGAGTGCTTAGTCCCTGAACTACTCGCCAAGTGATAACAAATCACTTGGTTTTTGGTTAGAAGAAGAAAGAACCAGACAATGACCACTTGGATCATTCTCTGGTTTTTTTCATATGCAATCAATGACTCAGTTTATTCGCTCACAAATTGACTTCGATACTCGTTAAAGACGTCATGTACTCGGCTACTGACTACTCCGACTTGAGGACCAATGCCGTCATAATAGTCAGGATAAGCTGTAAAGATCGCCAATGAGTAGCTGCCGTATGGGGTATGGAAGTTCGCCACGTCGTTTTGTTCCGTTTCGCCCAACCCTGATTTGTTATAGGAGGTGGTTCCACCGCCAATATGACTTCTCAAGAAGGTGTGGGTGTTTAAGCGGAATTTATCAATTAACTCATCGTCCCAGGGCCGTCCATTGACTTGTCCGTTGGCTAACAAGGCAAAGAGTTTGGCTGCATCATGAGGTGTTGAATAGAATTTGTCATTGCGTTCATTGTAATACTTTCCATACATATAAGTGTCGTAAAGTCCCAATGCGTGCATAGTTGGCGTAATTCGATCACCACCACCTACCACATCGATCAACATATTGGCAGCTGTGTTATCGCTGTAAATGGTGACCAACTCCACCAACTGATCAATGGTATAAGGGGTTCCTGTGGCCGCTCCTTGAATATTTCCTGCCCCAGGTACACGGTCAGAATCTTCAAGATAAAGCACATCATCTGGTGCTAGCTCGCCCAACATGTATTGATGGTAGACTTCAGTTAAGACATAGATTTTTAAAGTCGAGGCTGGGAAGATAATTTGGTTATAGGCATCTACTTGAGCCATCGTGTCAATATTGACAAAGGATCCTCCCACGACTGCTCCAATATTCTCGAATTCATCGATCATGACTTCTTGAACGAGATCTAAGAGTTCCCGCTCATTGTAATCAGTATAAGTGAAACTGGTCTCGGATAAATCATCTTCGATCCATCCCAGTTCTTGATAACCAGAATAAAGATGTAGCCAAATACCGTCTCGCGTCTCAACTTGCTCCACAACATTCAACGGAAGACCCACCAAGGTTGAACAAGTTCCCAATAGCCGAGAACCATAGGTACCGCCAGGATTGGACAACAGCATGAGTTCTGGATCTTGCAAGATAATGGAATAATCTACAGAATCTAGCCAAATCGGTTGAGTATAATCATACACCGAATCCAAATAAACAATGCGTTCTGGCAGTATGAACGGTAAATAACGGGTAAATAAAGATAAATCAGGGATGCTTTCTGCGGTTATGGCAGATTGTCCCACTCCATCTTCGAACCAAACGAAAGAATCCTTCTCCTTGGACCATCCCGTAAACGGTTCATGATGATAGAACAAAAGTTCTTGATCTTTGTCTTGATACCATTCAAATCCAACGAAAGGATCTTTTTTTATCAGGCGCTGTTTATAAGCGTAAGATCCTCTGGGCAAATCCCGGCGATTTAAATGAGAATCCTTAGAAATGCCATAAGCTTCGTACATGTCTTCCAATAGAATATCGTTGGTTAAATTAGTCATTGGCTCAAAAGGATGAATCGGATCTTCTCTGAAACGAAAATTCGCGTATCGGAAGGGACTGGATTGAACCACTCCTGACGATGGACGGAAGATCTTCTTCACAGAATCAAAAGTTTGAGGATGAAACCCACAAAAAATCAAATAAAACATAGAACCAAGAAAAGTAATAATCGCTCCAATGATCAACGCTCGCTGGTAACGACTAAAAAAATCAATCAATTTATTCATCGAAATCTCCTGCAGGTTTAAAAGTAATTTGTGGTTTGAAATATTGATACAATTCCTGGGTAAAGAGCATCTCCGGCAACATTTCTTGGTATTGCTGGTAAGACATTTGATCGCGAACTTCGATCTCATCTGCTCCCTGATGCAAAACACTTTGCTGAACAAAGTTCTCATAATCATCTTCTGTGATTGTCTTGCCTTGTTTTTTAAAAACATCTTGCGCAATCAAACGAAAGACAAATTCTTCTTTGGCATGTTCCTTCACCAATTGATGAGGATCAGCCTCTGTTTGAAGCAGTTGCCGTCCATATTCTTCAAAGGTCATGTCCGCTTGGCGGGCTTCATTCCCAAAGCGTTCCAAATATGCTTCTCGATACTCTGTCAATTCCGCCCGGTTAATAATAGTTTGACTAGTTTCAACGTAAAAAGCTAAAAGATAGGCCATGATTTCTTGATAAAACTTTCGGTCAATTTGATTTTCTTTGAAAACACGACGTGCATAGTCTTGAAGATCCTTCAAAGACTCAACACCCGGCAACTGCAAGAGGTGCACCCGCTCATCGTTCAATTCGAAAACATCCTCATCACCGCTTAACTGTCGATACTGAATCAAGGCTTGATCCATCACAGGCTGAGTCACAAGTTCCCAAGAGGGAATTTCTATTCGGAGATAATGCTCGGGCATGGGGATTTCTTGATAAAACACATAACTTTGAACAGTACTTTTCACAACAATCTCCTCTCCATAAGAAAATGACACCCCGCCAAAGAGTGCCATTCTGAATTATAGAACTTTACTTAAGAAATCCTGGGTACGCTCATGGCTCGGATTCTTGAAAATTTTATCCGGTGAATCCTCTTCGACAATGTAGCCACCGTCCATGAAAACCACACGGTCTGCCACTTCTGCTGCAAACCCCATTTCATGTGTGACCACAACCATGGTCATGCCTTCACGTGCCAATTCTTGCATAACTGCTAGAACATCCCCAACCATTTCCGGGTCAAGGGCAGATGTCGGTTCATCAAACAACATAATACTTGGATTCATCGCAAGTGCACGAGCGATGGCCACACGTTGTTGCTGTCCACCAGATAAGGAAGAAGGGAAAGCTTCTTCTTTGTCCGCTAAGCCGACTGTTTGTAACAGGCCACGGGCTTTTTTATCCGCTTCTTCTTGAGTCAAACGTCCAAGTTCTACCGGTGCAATGGTAATGTTCTTAAGGATATTCAAATGCGGAAACAAGTTAAAATGTTGAAAAACCATCCCGATCTCTTGACGAATCTTATTGATGTCTTGGTCACCAGATGTCAAACTCTGCCCATTGACTTCAATTTCGCCAGCCTGAACTTCTTCAAGCCCATTTAAACAGCGAAGCAAGGTAGATTTACCAGATCCCGAAGGACCAATGATACACACTACTTCGCCTTCATTAACAGTTAAATCGATGGACTTTAAAACAACGTTGTCGCCGTAACTTTTCTTGATGCCTTTTACGCATACTTTCGGATTAGACAAAGGAATTGCCCCTTTCGAACAAATGACTAAAATAAATACAGATTGAATCGTAAAATAAAATGTTATCCATTGCTCTTAACTATACCAAATATTCCATGAATAAAATAGATCTTTCCCTGAAAAACTTCATTTAGTTTGATCAGATCAAGCTTTCAAGAGAAGTCAATCTAAGAAAAAATTAGCGTTTACACAACCAAAAAGACCCAGACAAATGTCTGAGTCTTCACGACTGGGGTAGCTGG
>CALYPW010000091.1 GCA_945278685.1 uncultured Dolosicoccus sp. | reverse complement strand
CGGAGACTTGACGGCCAGAGAGCGCCAGCGAGTCATGCGCCAGATTCGTCATTTGGAGTTCCAGTACATTGTAGCTACTGACTTGGCGGCACGTGGGATTGATATACCTGGCGTGTCCATGGTGATCAATACGGAAGTCCCTTATGAATTGGAATACTTCGTCCACCGGGTAGGCAGAACTGGACGGAATAACTTACCAGGGACTGCCTATACTTTCTATACCCCTGACGATGACCGTGCCATCCAAACCTTGGAAAATCGTGGGGTGGACTTTGAAGAAGTGGCCGTTCGCAACGGTGAAATCGTTCCGCAAAAGAGCCGCCATTCCCGTCAAGAACGTCGAAACCGTCGCCCACAAGAAGCAGATCCAGTGGTTAAAGGCATGGTAAGACGTAACAAGCGTCAACGTGTCAAACCCGGTCACCGCAAGAAACTCAAACAAGAAATTGCTAGCCACCGCCGCCGACAAAATAAACAAAATAAACAAAGAGGACGCCGGGGGAGACGTTAAAGCACAAAAAAGGATCGGAATATTTCCGATCCTTTTTGTTTTATTCTTTTTTGTTCTTGTCGTCTTTATTCAAGAAATCGCCTTTCTCCACAAAATCTGAAAATTGGCCCATCACTTTTTGGACGAAGCGCGAGTGATTGCGCAAGGCCAAATAATAAATGAATAGGAGAATGATCAGCATGATATTCGTTTGTCCCGTGATCATTCCTAAGAAGATATTGGCCACTTGCAGCACTAAGAGGGGGATGAAAGACAGTAAGGTCATGATTTTGAAGCGACTGCCGAATCGAATGGGCTTGTTTAACATGACGTTAAAGATGGCGCACAAGAGACTGGCGACCAAGAGAATAAAGAAGTAATCAAAGGTCACATGGACAAAGGCGCTGACGACCAGGCCGATGACAATGAATTGGTTATGCATCCCAAAGTTTTGAAAGGTTTCGGCTAATGAGTCTTGAGTCCAATCACTGCCATACAGACCGTCCATCTTGAACAGTTGATCCACGATGGGAGTGTAGACATAAACCCCATCTTCCAAAAAGAAGAGGTTGACGGGTTTGCTCTGATCCAGTTTGGATGCTAATGCATCATTGGACGCCAGTGTTCCAGTAGGATGATCGATTTGATCGTCAACCACCAATTGGAAATTGTCTGCGGTGTAATACAAGGCTTTTGAATCTTCAGCCAAGGCCAGGCGGTTATTCTCGACGTTGAAAGTCGGTAGGTGCT
Source organism: uncultured Dolosicoccus sp. (assembly GCA_945278685.1). GTDB lineage: Bacteria > Bacillota > Bacilli > Lactobacillales > Aerococcaceae > Dolosicoccus. The sequence continues at coordinate 3,436 of CALYPW010000091.1, read as the reverse complement.
CGATCGCCCCTTGCATTTCATCGGATAAACCACGAACGACGGGTGATAGGGCCACGGTTGTCGCAATCGTTGCGAGTGCGAGATAGTTGACCATGACCAGGAGAAGATATCTCCATTTCAGGTTGATGGCTTGTACAAAGTGGCGCGGATCTGAGACTCCTTGCCGAATAATAGTTATAATTTTTTTCACAAAATGCCTCCTTAAGTCAATAACATAACTCAAACCAGGTGTCAAAGCAACTAATCCTCTAAAGATCTCACTCGACGCACAATGACTAGACCAGTCACTCCAAGCAGGCTGAGCAGGGCCCCAGGGCGAACCGCTTTCGGAAAGAAAGTCAGTTCTATTTCGTGGCTCCCTTTGTCGATGGGAATGGCCAGTAGGGTATCACTCAAGACAGAATGGGTGTCTACCGGTTGACCATCGACTTTGACCCTCCAGTTGCTGTCAAAAGGAATGGTAAACAAGACCGCTCCTTGATCTTGTTGCACATCGATGGTTCCTTGAATCTTGGTATGTGTGAAAGAAGTGACCTGTAGATTGTTTTTCTGATGATCGGCCATGAGTTGGTCATAGGCGTCTTCATCAAATTCGTGCAGGGTTGGTGGATTGATTTTGAGGGATTCTTCTTTCAATATAATGTCCAGAAATTGGTCATTTTTGATGAGGCCGTAACTGGCGTTGGTGATTTGACGTTTTTGGTAGGGCATGTAGGCCTTGTAAGGTTTGTTGTTGAGTTTTAAATCACTCTTCTTGGACGTTAATTGGCTGGGTAGAGTGAAATAGTAGGGATTAGCCGTCGGGACATCGTAATAATAACGAATTCGGGAGATTTCCTGATCGCCGGCATCCTCCGCCAGGGTGGAGGTGTAGTCCGTATACCCTAAAGTGGACAGCTCTTTGGCTTCCACATTGTGCAAGACAACCTCTTTAAAATCATGGGTGTGGTAAAAGTCGCCATATTCCTGTTTGAAATCAATCAAATCCAGCAAAAACTCTTGGTTAGTGATGGGGGAATGATCTTCAAAAAAGACTTCGTCTTTCAGGACATCGTCGGATACTTCAAAGCCCAGTCCCAGGCGGTGGGAATTTTCATGGATTTGGTAGCGGTCTTTTTGGTTAATGAGGGGATAGGCGTCAATGTCCATGTCTTCTGCCTGTTGGAAGAGGACGTATTCGTGGTCCAGGGTATGGTCTCGGGTATCGAAGGTAGGGTCGATCAAGTACTTTACATTGAACAAGCCATCGGTCATCAGAGTTCCGTTGGAATAGTTGACGAATCCTCCGCCACTGGGGAGTCCCAGATAACCGTAAAAATCTCGAACAGTGGCCTCAATGGTTGATCCGAAATGGTCCAAGCCATTGTAATGGGTAAAGAAAGCTTCGTTCTTGGTTCTTTGGAAGGTGGTGTGGATGCGGTAGAAATCCTTATCGTCGCTTCGTAGGCCTTCCAAGGATTGATCCAAGGTTCGCACATAGTCTTCGAATTTGGAGACTTGGACGTAATTGATTTGTCCCAGAATGATGCCTGCGTTGGCCATCAGTTCCAAAAACACCAGTGGTAGCAAGAGAATTTGCTTCTCTTGAAGGTTCCACTTGTGCGAGGTCAAAATCCAGAGGAAGATCACACCCATGAGACAACTTCCGAGAATCTTCCATTGATTGAGAAACTCATAATCATCCATAAAGACGATAAAGATCAAGGTCAGAATCAATTGAACTGCCGTGATGGTTGCTAAACGCCAGCCCCGGAAGGTTTGGCGCAGGTAGGGGTAGGCATGCAAGGCCAAGACGATGACGAAGAATCCCCATGTAAAGGAAAAACGGAAATGGTACCAAATGGGGAATTGTCCTCCGTGCCAAATGCGGTCCAAGGTTTCAAAGTAGAAAGACGCCATAAAAATCGCCAGAACTCCGCCCGCCACCCACTTGTCCAAAGGCTTGATTTCCTTGGTTAAGAAGTAGGCCAGGGACAAGATTCCCATCAGGGTTCCCACGTAAATATTGGGAGATCCACTGGACATCTCAGCATCGTTGTAGCTTCCGATAAAGCTTTTTGACAAAACGTCCAAGACATTGTGGGCGGTTGCCCAATCAAAATCATAGTCCATATGGCTGGCCTTACTGGTCAAGAGAGCCGTAAAAGTAGGTACAAGGACAATGGCTGCAATAGAAACAGCCAAGAGGGAATGCATGACAAAGCTGAGATAGTGGCACAAGATAATCTTCCAATTGCGGCGAGTCTCCAAGCTGACAATGGCAAACAAAGCATAGAAGCTCAAAAAAAGACAAATCATGAAACCGATGTAATAATTGGCCATTAATGCCAGGGCTAGGCCTACTACGTACAGGGTAGGACGCTTGGATTGAATCAACCGGTCCAGTCCCAAAGCAATAAGAGGTAACCAAATCATGCCGTCCAGCCACATAATGTTCAATAAGAAGACCATGGCATAGCTCATCAAGGTATAGGAATGAGAGGCCATGATGGCTAAAGGCGTCGCGGCTTGAAATTTCTCCTTGACAAAACACATCATGGTGACGCTCATGGCTAAGAGCTTGACGTAGGTCAAAAGGGTCACGGCATGTACCAAGTGAGGATCACTGAACAGCAACAAGAGCAAGTTGAAGGGACTGGTTAAGTAATAGGCCCACAAGCCCACCATTTCTCCACCCATGCCTTTTTCGAAACTGTAGAAGACTTGCTCAGGGTTTTCCAACAAGGTGTTTTTAAAAAGACTAAAAAAATCAATGTATTGTTGGCCCAGATCAATGGTTAAGAGGGAATATTTTCCAAAAGGGGCCAGTTGAATGACAAAGGCAAGAATGACTAATAAGAAGGTCAAAATGCCTGCATTTAATAGATAAGGTTTTAATCGTTGGTACATCTTTAAAAGCTCCTCGGCAACTTTAATGTATGAGTCGTCAGTAATCATATCACACCCACAAATCCAGGTGAAGAATTGCGGTTCTTCCAAAATCAAATAAAACCTTTAGGAGTTTCGCGCAGTTTTTGATATAATATAGAACGTGATTGACCAAGAATTACTAATCAAACTATTAACGAAGAAGGGGAGGTCATGATGTCTAAACATTCATTATATCAAGACAATAAATCTCACATCCCTCGTCGGTTGAATTTATTGTTCTTAGTTGCCTTTGTTTCTTTTGCGATTTTATTTGCTCGCCTGGCACACTTGCAACTTTACAGCGGGCAGCACTTTGACAACATGGTCAAACAAACGGAATCAACGGTTTCTACGGGCTCGGTCCCGCGAGGCATGATGTATGATCGTCATGGAAAAGTTCTGGTGGGGAACCAACCGGAACGTGCCATCTTGTACACCCGTGGCAGCGACTCCAAGGAATACCTCGAGACATTGCCAATACCGCTCGCGAGTTGGCTTATTTAATTGATGTGCCTTCCCAAGATTT
>CALYPW010000090.1 GCA_945278685.1 uncultured Dolosicoccus sp. | reverse complement strand
TCCGATAACTATGTTTTTTCTATGAATAAAGAGAATGACCCTGCCATTTACGTGGATTCGGGAGACCGCTTGAAGGTGGAGACCAATGACTGCTTCTCAGGCGATGTAAAATCTGAAGCAGACGTGATCAGCGAGATTGATTTCGAGCGAGTCAATCCTGCGACAGGTCCTATTTATATCAATGACGCCAAGGCTGGCGATGTCTTAAAAGTGACCATTCATGCCATCGAACTGGCAGATACTGCTGTGGCAATGGCTGTGCCTGAGCTTGGATTGTTGGGGGACCAGATCACTGAAGAAGCCACCAAATTAATGCCGATTCTAGATAACCAAGTAGAATTCAACGGCAAGCGTTACCCATTGAACAAAATGGTTGGCGTCATCGGAACTGCTCCTGCTGGAACACCTGTCGAAACAGGCACTCCGGGCGATCACGGTGGGAACCTGGACTGTCAATTGATTGCTGAAGGTAGCATGCTCTACTTACCAGTGGGAGTCGACGGCGCCCTACTTGCCATCGGAGATGCCCATGCCATGATGGGAGATGGTGAAATCTGTGGAACCGGTGGAGAGATCGCGACCGTTGTTGACCTAACAGTGGAAGTGGTCAAGGATATGCCTACAGACATCCTGCCTTTGGTTGAAACGGACGATGTCTGGGCAACCCTGGCAAGTGCAGAAACCATGGAAGATGCCAGCAAGAAAGCTGTTGCGAATATGGCCAAATTCTACCAAACACGCACTGACAGTTCACTGAATGACACCAACATGTTTCTTTCTCTGTTTGGCAACCTTAAAGTCTGTCAAGTCGTTAACCCAACCATGACCATGCGCTTTGAAATGAAGAAAGCGTATCTGTAATTCGTTCATAAGAACACGAAGACTCCTTGATATTTCAAGGAGTCTTTTTTAGTGATTAAAATGTTCTTTCTTGTCCGCAAAGTATTTCTTGTACTGTTGAATGATAGCTGGCTTTCTCCGGATCAACTCAGCCAAAGCCTCATACAATCGGGAGACATCGGTCTCCATGCCTGCTTCGTCCTTTTGATAGAGGATTTGTTCCGCGACTTCTTCTTCGGGAAACAAATCATACAATTCGTCCAATTCTTCATAAATTTGTTGTTTCAGACGCTGAAGACGTTGATCCTTGTAAGCTTCAATGGCAGGTAACTGGTGGATCATCTCGTGGCTTTGAAGGCCACGGGTCATCTGTCCGTCATGAACGGTCACATATTCCTTGGTGAAAGGTGTGATTCCTTCAAAATACCCGTGCATTTGGTACCAGCCGTCGTAAATGTTGTAGATACCTGATTCATCGGGGCGTAGAAATTCCCGGTTCAGTCGATAAGTCTCATGAGGGCCGGTCAATTCTGCTACCCAGACTTTCTCATCTTCCGGATGGGGGCTTAACAACAAGGGTTGGTAGGTATAAATTGTCTTTTCCATCGGCACACTCCCCTTTCTTTTAAAAACAAAACACACTATCTGTAAAAAGATAGTGTGTAACATTCAATGATTTTGTTTAAATGCGGTCTCTGGTCATGCGTTTTTCTACCAGGTTCACAAGTTGTGAAATGGTGAAGGTCATGACAAAATAGACGAAGGCCGCAAATAATAATGGCGTGAAGGTTGTATAGGTCGCTCCACGAACAGTATCCGATGCGAACATGAGATCCTTAATTCCCAAGACGGAAACGATGGATGTCTCTTTGATTAAAGAAGCAAACTCATTACCGATGGCTGGTAAAATGTTGCGCAAGGCCTGTGGAATAATGATCTTTCTCATGGTCAAACCATTGGTCATTCCCAGGGCTCGAGCCGCTTCCGATTGACCTTTGTCCACAGATTGTAGCCCACTACGGACGATCTCACTCATGTAAGCCACGGAGTTAATCGTAACCGCAATCACCGCTGACGTAAAGTCATCAAAGTGGATGCCTAATGCAGGTAAACCAAAATAAATGATGTAGATTTGGGCCAGTAAAGGTGTTCCACGGATGATTTCTACATAGACTTTGGCGAAACTGTTCAATAGAACATTCTTGGATAGTCGTGCTAGGGCTAACAAAGTTCCAAAGGGCACTGATAATACCAAAGTGACCAGGGATAAGATGAGTGTATATTGGGCTCCTTTAATAAACAAGGGCAGATACTCTGCAATAATATCCATATTTTTAATCCTCTCTTTCCTACCAGAACACCTTTTCAAAAGAACAAAAGATGCCTTGATGATAAATGAAATAATGGCGTTTGCCTGTATTTCTTAATGTTATCTTACAAAAGGCATGATGTCAAACATCTCTCGGCTCATCACGGTAACTATTCACTCACTGAGGCATGCACAAATTCAATAATTTCTTCTGGAGTCATCATACTGTTGCAGCGCACCTTGATGCCATTGCTTTCATCTGAATAAACAAGCCCAGGAACGGTGGGAATGTCATATTTCTCACGCAAGGCATTGACGGCTTCCAAGGTCTCCTCGGTCTTGGAATGCAGGTAATGGATGGTAAGGTTATTGTCTTTAGAAATCTTGGACAATTTTTTGACAAAACGTCGAGTATATGGACAAGTTTCTCGTCCCACCAAGACAATGTTTCCCTCCTTGGCCTCGATTAATCTTTCGGTTTCTTCAGGACTGACAGGGATAAAGGTTAGAATATCATTCACATATTCTTTGATTTCTTCTTTTGTTTCCATGATGATCTCTCCTTTATATTACTTCATCCTTATGTTAACAAACCTTTTGGCAAAAGGATAATTCCCTGCTTAGTTGAGATCAATCTCCTCCAATTCAGCCTGGCGCTTCTTCTTGATGCGGCGATTGATAATTAAGAGCACACAGCCAATGACAATACTAATCAATGTGCCAATGGTCCAAGGAGCGGCTTCACCAGTCTTGGGCAAGAAAGAATCCTTCTTATCCTTGGATTCAAGATCTACCGAGGGTAATTCCTTGCCGTCACCCATGGACAGATGCTTAGGAGTCTTGAGTTCTGATAAGTCTTTCTCGATGGATTTCTTTGGTTCTTCCAGAGATTCTAATGGATCGGTCACTTCCTTGTCTTTGTTCAATTCATCTTGAAAAAATGAAAGACCGGTGGAGGTTTTCTTGCCCGATTTCTTTGACGGCTCTTTGGCAGTTTTACGTGGTAATCGTGACCGTGGAATTTCACGCACACGGTCCCCACTTTTCCCGGCAGCTTTCTCAACGGTGGTTTCACCAAAATCTAGGTCTGTATAGGGTTCTAGATAACCAGAGGTTGATAGGTCTTCCGGCATCCATTCTTCGTTTGATAAACGCGTCAATTTGATCTGATATTTGTCGTGAAGATGTTTGATTTTTTGAATCACTTCTTCATTAGTTTTCTTATGGGTATTTAAAAAGTTGACCAAGGTTTCTTGAATATCTCGCAGAGCCTCTTCGTTAAGCGCCTTCAAATAAAGATATTGATTCTCTTTGAGGTGAATAGCATCCAAGTAGTCTTCGACAAAAGCTTCTTCGTCTTGAGTATCCATGAGATTTCGGTAAGCCATGTTGGACAAGGTCGTCACGTCTTGAAGATTAAGCTCTTGGGAATAAGAGTACTCTTCACGGCCCAGATCATCTAACTCTAGGACTGGCTTTCCAGCCAGATTTTCTTCCAATTCTTCATCGCTGAGCGCACGGTTATAGACGTCAAAGATGTCTTGATACTTGAGTTTTCGATAAGCCATGGGCACGATTTGATTCAAATAGCCGTCGACTTGAGTGACAAAAGTATCCAGGTCCGGGTTGTCGAGATTCTCCCAAAGAATCGGCGTGTCAACAGGTTCAGCGGAATAAGGATATAAGAGACAGGCATTCAATTCATCGCAATTTTCTTGATTCAATTCTAGGGCCTCTTTGACTTGCTTGTAATCGTAGAGACAGTTGTCGTAGTCTTGAATGATGTCTTGGTTTTTTTCTTGTAACGCTTGGGCTTGTTCATGGAGCGATTGAATGTGGCTTTGCCATTCTTGCACAGAGACGTGCTCCTCTAGGATCGTTAATTGCTCCTCTTCACTGAGTTCGCCAAAGCCTTCCATTTCCTGCAGTAGATAAGCAAATACTTCTTCAATGACCTGATTCAAAGTTTCTTTGGCCTCTTCGATCTTTGTGCCAATTACAGCGTAAGCCTCATTAGTGGCTTGATGTTCCACTTCCAATTCTTCCATGAATTGACTCAGTTCCTCCAATTGGGCATCAGAGGTAGCAAGGTTGCCATCCTCAAAATTTGAATGTTGACGGATAATTTGCACACAACGTTCTTTGTCAATCTTTTCCTGGTTGATGACCTTGGTCAGCTGATAAGCTCTAGGGCTGGCGTGGGCAACTTGTGAACCAGCCATCATTCCGATTGTTAATAAATTCATAATGATACATAGATTCTTCATTATCTAACACCTCCACTCTATAAATATGCAAAAAGAGTGGAAATGCATTTTATCAAATGGGAAAAAGGAGAAATGAGATGAATAAACTTTCGAAATTGGTGTTTTGCTGAAAATATCCGTTAATAAGTCTTTTCATTCAGGAGTAGTTAAAGTGAATAGTTGCACTACAAAAAAAAGTGATATTCACTGATCTTACATTGGCAAATATCACTCAATCCTTGATCTTTGATCATTTTGAAACTGGCATCCTCACCAGAGTATCGATCGTGAGTAACTCGTGACCTT
>CALYPW010000089.1 GCA_945278685.1 uncultured Dolosicoccus sp. | reverse complement strand
GGGTGGTGTTGTTCATTAATTTGGAGAATCTCTCTCTCTTGTTACGAGGCATTCAACAGGAAAGGTCTTCTGCTTTCTTAAGGGTCGCCCTCAATGAATCTGGGAGTATTCCTGTGGATAATCTCGTGGCTTGGGCTGAAAACAGAGATTTTCAAGCCATCACTGACGCCTATGAGGGGCATGATTTGGGAGAGGAATTCCGCAAACATTTGTTGGGTTCCCAAGATCAAATTATCAGCGGTGAGAATTCGGGCCAGTTAACATTTCTGGAAGATGTAATCAATACACTTTTGAGTGAGAAGATGCGTGAAGCACAGCTCCATGCTTTTGGTCCTATGCCTGTTTTGAGTTACCTCTATTTCTTAGAAACAGAAGTAACCAACCTACGATTAATTTTTGTAGGCAAAGGCAGCCAAGTGAATGAAGACAAGATCAAAGAAAGGATGCGACCAATTTATGACAAGTAAAATTGCAGTTGTTGGTGAAAAACAAGTCGTCACAGCCTTTCAATTAATTGGTTTTGAAGCATTCCCTGTGGTTTCAGGAGACAAAGCTCGCCAGAAGCTAAGAGACTTAGCCAATGACAATTACGGAATAATTTATCTGACTGAAACAATGGCAGAAAAGATTCCGGAAACCATTGAGTATTATGATACACAAGTAACTCCCGCAATCATCCTAATCCCCACCAACAACGGGACATTGGGAATTGCTAAGGAACGAATCAATAAAAACGTAGAAAAAGCAGTCGGAGAAAATATACTATAATGAAGGAGGAAACTAATTGAAATCAGGCAAAATTATTGAAGTTTCTGGTCCTTTAGTTAAAGCCAGTGGCATGGAAGATGCTGCTGTTCAAGAAATTTGTTATGTTGGAGATCTGCAATTAATGGGTGAAATCCTTGAGATGCACCAAGACGTTGCCTTCATCCAAGTTTACGAAGAAACTTCCGGACTAAAACCCGGGGAAGAAGTTAGACCTGCAGGTCATCCATTGTCGGTAGAATTGGGTCCTGGACTTTTAACAAAGATGTTCGACGGAATCCAACGACCATTGGATACTTTCATGAAACATGTAGGGACAGATTACCTCGAGCGTGGAACGATTATCGATTCCCTCGATCACTCTTCTGTCTGGGCCTTTGAAGCCGTTAAGAAAGTAGGCGACAAGGTCGAAGCCGGAGACATCGTTGGAACGGTTCAAGAAGGACCGGTCATCGAACATAAGATTATGGTCCCTCATCAAGTAGAAGGGACCATCGTAGCCATTGAATCCGGTGACTTCACTTTAGACGATGATGTTTACACTCTAGAATTAACGAATGGTAAAACAAAGTCATTTGGAATGGCTCAATTCTGGCCTGTTCGTCAAGGGCGTCCATTCAAGAAGAAGTTCTTACCCAACGACATTATGACGACCGGTCAGCGTGTCATTGACACTTTCTTTCCAATCACCAAAGGTGGAGCAGCAGCGATACCAGGACCTTTCGGGGCCGGTAAGACTGTTCTTCAACACCAAATCGCAAAATATGCGGATGCAGACGTCGTTGTCTACATTGGATGTGGTGAGCGTGGAAACGAAATGACGGAAGTCATTAATGAATTCCCTAAATTGGAAGACCCAAAAACTGGTGAATCCATCATGGAAAGAACCGTTCTGATCGCTAACACCTCGAACATGCCGGTTGCAGCCCGTGAAGCTTCCATTTATACAGGAATCACCATTGCTGAATACTTCCGTGACATGGGATACTCTGTGGCGATCATGGCGGACTCCACATCTCGTTGGGCAGAAGCCTTGCGTGAAATGTCTGGTCGATTGGAAGAAATGCCAGGGGACGAAGGTTATCCCGCCTATCTAGGAAGTCGCTTGGCAGAGTATTATGAACGGGCCGGATTTGTTGAGACCCTCGGCAGCGAAGGACGCCAAGGATCGGTAACGGCTGTTGGAGCTGTATCCCCACCGGGTGGAGATACTTCTGAGCCAGTCACGCAAAACACCATGCGCGTGGTCAAAGTGTATTGGGGATTAGATGCCTCACTCGCTCAGCAGCGCCACTTCCCAGCGGTGCATTGGTTAGACTCCTATTCTCTTTACTTAGGAGAAGTAACCGAGCGTATTTCGAAAGATTTAGGCAAAGATTGGACCGGTATGGTCAATACTTCCATGGCCATTCTTCAAGAAGAAGAAGGACTTCAAGAAATCGTTCGTTTAGTTGGGTTAGATTCCTTGGCCGAGTCTGACCGATTAACCTTGGTCATTGCCCGTATGTTAAGAGAGAGTTATTTACAACAAAACTCTTACGATCCTGTTGACACGAAGACATCTGAAGAAAAGCAATTCAAGATGCTTGATATGATCTTGCACTACAACACTGAAACACGTCGTGCCATGGATCTCGGTGCTTACTTCAATGAAATCGTTGCCGGTACCGAAGAGCTTCGTGAACAGATCGCTCGTATGAAGTATATTCCTGAAGATGAGTTGCATCGCATTGATAAGATCAAAGCAACCATCGAACCGACTCTACGCACAGTGATCCAAAAAGGAGGCATGGACTAATGCTTAAAGAATATAAATCCATTGTCGACGTTTATGGTCCATTGACGGTTGTTGAAGGCGTCAGCGACGTCGGCTACAACGAACTTGTTGAAATTAAGATGCAAACAGGCGAAACCAGAATTGGAGAAGTTCTAGAAATTCACGAAGACAAGGCAGTTGTCCAAATTTATGGAGGAGGATCCGGCATTAACATCCGTGATTCTCGTGTTCGATTCAGCGGGAAACCCCTAGAATTCGGCGTTTCTCGTGACATTGTTGGACGTACCTTCGATGGGTTGGGAAATGTCATGGATGGCGGTCCGGAACCAATTCCTGAGCAAACCCGTGACATTAACGGACAGGCGATCAACCCGATGGCACGCGAGTATCCGGATGAGTTTATTCAAACAGGCATCTCAACCATTGACCACATGAACTCTCTCGTACGTGGTCAGAAGTTACCGATCTTCTCAGGATCTGGTCTTCCTCACAAAGAACTTGCGGCGCAGATTGCAAGACAAGCAACGGTTCTCAACGATGATGAGAACTTTGCGGTCGTCTTCGCAGCCATGGGAGTGACTTTCGAAGACGCGCAATTCTTCATTGACAGTTTCAATGAAACAGGTGCGATCGATCGTTCTGTGATGTTTATTAACTTAGCAGATGATCCATCCATCGAACGTTTGGCAACTCCAAAAGTGGCTTTAACGGCTGCCGAGTATCTAGCCTTCGAACATGACATGCACGTCTTAGTCATCATGACTGATATGACGAACTACTGCGAGGCCTTGCGTGAAGTATCTGCAGCCCGTCGTGAAGTTCCAGGTCGTCGTGGGTACCCAGGATACCTCTATACTAACCTTGCCGGGCTTTACGAACGTGCTGGGCGTTTAGAGAATTCAAAAGGATCCGTGACTCAGTTACCGATCTTGACCATGCCAGAAGACGATATTACACACCCAATCCCTGACTTAACAGGGTATATTACCGAAGGGCAAATCATTCTTGAGCGTGACCTGGACCATCAAGACGTGAAACCACCAATTGATGTATTGCCATCACTTTCACGTTTGAAGGATGACGGAACAGGAGAAGGTAAGACTCGTGAAGATCACGCGGATACCATGAACCAACTCTTTGCCTCCTATGCACGTGGTAAAGAGGCCCGTGAATTGGCAGTTGTTCTTGGAGCATCCGCTTTATCTGAAACAGATAAACTTTATTTAGAGTTTGCGGATCAATTCGAAAATCGTTACGTTAACCAAGGGTTCGACACCAACCGTACAATCTTCGAAACATTGGAGTTAGCCTGGGAACTCTTAACGATCTTGCCAAAATCCGAGCTTACACGAATTAATGCTCAGTATTTAGACAAGTATTACCCCGAATCTGATGAAGACTAAGAGAGGAAGTGTGACAGGACATGGCGAATGCTTTGAATGTCAAACCGACTCGAATGGAATTGCAACGCTTAAAAGGAAGTTTAGCAATTGCCACGCGTGGGCATAAGTTATTAAAAGACAAGCAGGATGAGTTGATGCGTCAATTCATTAGCTTGATTAAAAGAAATAACGAACTCCGCCAGAAGGTCGATGAATCGTTGACAGAAGCTTTAGAAAATTTCGTATTGTCGTCTGCGACGGTTCATGAAGCTTATATTGATGAACTGGTCGCAATTCCTGGTCAAAGTGTGAATCTAGATCTTCGTGAAGAAAATGTGATGAGCGTGGTGGTTCCAAAGATGAACTTCCATTATTCCGATGAATATCAGGAAGATGAACCACGCACGGCTTATTCATTTCTGAACACGTCCAGTGAAATCGATGATTCCATCCGCACATTGAATGACATCTTGCCCAACTTGCTTGAATTAAGTGAAGTTGAGAAGACTTGTCAACTAATGGCTGATGACATCGAGAGTACCAGACGCCGAGTCAATGCTCTGGAATACCGAGTCATTCCCGATACCCAAGAAACCATTGCGTATATCGAAGGAAAACTCGAAGAAGATGAGCGGTCAACCAAGACCCGCATGATTAAAATTAAAGACATGACAGCGGATTAAGACGAAAAATAAGACGTTACTTGACACTTGTCTGGTAACGTCTTTTTGTATGCTTTTCAATTATTGGTCTTATTTTGGGTGATTAATTTTTTCTAGGACAACAACATAGGGAGGACGATTAATTTGATTGATAAATTGATATTGAAGCACCTGCCAATCGCGTTGAGGCCATTGAACCAGTTCTTCCATAAGCTGGGCTTTTT
>CALYPW010000088.1 GCA_945278685.1 uncultured Dolosicoccus sp. | reverse complement strand
GACTTCTGACTGAGAGCCTATGAAACCTCCCAGAACCAGATATTCAATGTATCTAAACTGTGTGGCGTTCGGCGTGAGGTCTTCAAAAGTCGAATATTCTCTTAAAAGATGCTGAACCAAACTTTCAACGATGACTAATTCTGGCTGACCGTCAAGATCGATGCCTTCGATCAGATGGCCAGTTTGTTTGGAACGAATAACTAAAAATTGGAAAAGATACAAAATTGGTTGCAATTTGTCTTTGATGGACTGAAGGTGGCTTCGCTTTTCAAATGCTTGGACGTCTTCAAAAAGATCATCAATCCGGTCACGTTCGTTCACTTCTTCAAGAATGTAGGTCAAGACCCATTCACCAATGCCATAATCTAACAATTCACTGATGCAATACAAGGCATATCGTTGCTTATTGATTTCACTCCCCCTTAAGTGGTACCCCTTCGAACGCGAGTATATAAGTTCTACTTGATAATCTTGACAAGTCTCTCGCAAGCGACGGATATCATTCAAAGCAGTGTTCTTGCTGACATGCAAAATGTTTTGAATGTGAAAATTCGATACAAAGGCTTGTCGAATAAAGACATATAGAAAAACGATGTTCATGCGCTTATCATGATCGAAAGTGATGTTGTTTGTGTAGAATAAATTGTAGATTTTATTCTGCTCTTGAATAAGTTCCTCAGGAATCGTGTAGGAATTGACTCCCAATGCTATCTGGGGAAGATCGTGACTTTCCAGCACCTGATTCATCGACTTTAAGTCTTCGATGATTTGATGACTCGACGTCTTCGTCTTTATCGCTAATTCGATGAATGTCAATTCAGGAAAATTAAAGATATTAATTAAAGTCGCGATGAGTCGCTGATCGATCAATGACTCCCACCTTCTTTCCAATCTGTGAGATTCGAGTGCACACCTTACTTTTCAAAATCATCTCACCCATTCTTTCTTTTCTTTTTATGTTTTCCTCCTCTCATATTGATCATATTTGATATTTTTGGGAATAACTAGGAGAATTGAACCCAACCTCCAAAATAATGTAAGCGCCTTCCATTGTGCTGAAAGAAATTATTTCAAAAAATAACTTTTGATCCTTTCGATTCATTAAATCATTGATAACTCATAAATATTGGCCAACCCATTGTTATTGCCCCTTCCCTTATCCAAGATTTTATAGGGTTATGGTACAATCATTTCAATCCCCCATTCAATTAGAAAGGCAGGTGTATCACTTGCAATCCATCGACGATATCATCGACGCTTTTAGAGAAATATCTCCCCTGAAAAAAATCTTCCTAGACGGATCCCTCGACAATTCCCGAGAATCCTTTGAGAAGGTCGTCCACCAAATGGGCAAAGAATTTACCATTGAGAACGGCATTTATAAGTTCCAAGTCACCCCTGACTTCCGAGAGTCGCCCTTAATTTTCGAAAAGAAAATGCGCTTTATGGATCTGGACCCGGACATTCTTTATTGCCACGACTACATCATGGCAATCTATGTCCTCCAAGGGCAGTACGATCAAGCCATCAACGGTAAAGTTCTGCCATTGAAAGCGGGAGACCTGATGATTGTGTATCCCGACGCTGTGCAAAGTTTCCCTTATTTGGACGAGGACACCTTGGTGGTCAACACCCTCTTAACCGAGGAAAGCTTTGATAAGATCTTCCGCGAGCTATCCAAGGACTCCAAAGCCTCCACCCCCTTTCTGACCAGTAGCCTTTACGCCCAATGAGGGCGCAACCATTACACCAAGTTCTCCGTTGATCCCGGATCTTTCTTGGATCAATTAATTCAAAAAATCTTGATCGAAGACTATTCAAAGAATTTACGATCTACAACCACCCTTCAAGCCTTGTTCACGGTTATTTTCGCCTGCCTATCACGAGAGTTCGCGAATATTCAAAGGAACTGCAAAGGTCTCGACCATGACCGCGAAGCAGAAAAAGCCCAACTCTTGGCCTATCTGGATGAGCATATTGCTAACTGGACACTGACAGACATGGCCAGGCACTTCTTTCATCCGGCCTATTTAAGTTCCCTGGCCAAGACCTATTTCGGCACCAACTTCAATGAAATCTTGATCCAAAAACGCATGGAAGAAACGGCCCGACTCTTAGCGGAAAGCTCCAACACCATTGACTCCATCATAGAGGACGTGGGTTACAGCAACAAAACTTATTTCTACCGCCTCTTTAAGAAGCATTACCAAATGACCCCCGGACAGTATCGATCAGCCAACCGCCAAAAATAGGATACCCTGTCTTAATTCACGACACTTTTCACAAACTTTTCCTGCTTGTATAATAGCCAGTGGGCATCCAAAAGTAAGAAATTTTTAATTGCTGATATTTCAAATGTTTGGCCGAAGTCTCCACCAGAAAGGGTCAAGGTGCTTTTAGAGTTTTCAATCATTGCGAAAATGATCAACGAATGATTTACCTACCACTGCTATAGAGCACCAATCTCTCGTGCAGGTTGATCCGTAATCCTTGGAAATTTATCCGAAACCTTGCCACCCTTTCTGAATATGATTCGGTCAGCAGGATGCCTAAGTCCAAAACATTGTTGATGGGTACTCATATGCCAGAAAGCTAGACCCCTGGCCCAACAACAATCTGTGCAACATCAAGAGACGTTCAACCGATTCTTCATCGAATCAGTTGGACGTTTTTTTGTGTTTTCTATCTTGTCCAGAGCGAAAACGGCCTAAATAATGACGGAGCTGGGGTCATGGCTCAACCGGTCCTTCACCACCCTCCGCCGTGGGTACTTCAACGATTTCTAGATCTGGCAACACACTTTCAATGCCAATTCTCATGTCCGACACACTTTTGAAGCGGTCAAAGCTCTGCATGAATCCCTTTCTAGCCTCTGAGAAAGTTGTGAATTTCTCAAAGATTTTGTGTTTTCTGGTAACTTCAGATGATAAATGTCTGCCCAATGGGTAAGATAGAAGAAAGCAAAATGAAAGGTGATTTTATGCAACCAATATTTCTCAACCCTTCCCTGCAAGAAAAGATCTGGGGAGGTGACCAACTGCGCACCACCTTCGGTCTGGAAATTCCCAGTGACCGCACCGGTGAGGCTTGGTTAATCTCTGCCCACCCCCACGGTCTGTCGACCGTTACCCAGCCTGAAGCCTACCAAGGCATGACCTTGGACGAGCTCTACGACCAGAAACCGGAACTCTTTGGTCCGGACCATCCTGA
Source organism: uncultured Dolosicoccus sp. (assembly GCA_945278685.1). GTDB lineage: Bacteria > Bacillota > Bacilli > Lactobacillales > Aerococcaceae > Dolosicoccus. Next base: position 1,663 of record CALYPW010000088.1, on the reverse strand, counting down.
ACCCTTCCCCCTCTTGGTCAAGGTCATTGATGCCAAAGAAGCCTTGTCCGTCCAGGTCCATCCCGACGACGCCTACGCCCGTGAACATGAAGGCCCCCAAGAACTGGGCAAGACCGAATGCTGGTACGTCCTGTCAGCCCAAGAAGACGCCAGCATCATCTATGGCCACCAGGTAACCTGTGCGGAAGAATTCCGCCAAGCCCTTGAAGAGGAGCGCTTCGACCAAGTCTTTCGGGAAGTCCCCGTTCAAGCCGGCGACTTCTTCGACGTACCTGCCGGTACCATCCATGCCATCGGGGCTGGCATTACCATTCTGGAAATCCAACAAAGTTCCGACACGACTTATCGCGTCTATGATTACGGACGCGTGGATGACCAAGGAAATCCCCGGGAACTGCACCTTCAACAATCCCTGGACGTGACCCACTTCCCTCACGAAGACAGTCCTTACTCCCGATCGATTCAAGATCAAGCCCCCAATTCCGCGGAAGAACTCCTCACCAACCCATTCTTCTCTGTCCAAAAAGTCGACGTGGATCAAAGCTTGACCCTGGATCTGACCGGTCCTTATACCCTAGGGGTGGTCATTGACGGAAAAGGTCAGTTGGAAGTCGCCGGTAACCACTATGACTTGGACTTAATCACATCCTTTGTCCTCCCCCACGGCATCGATTCTGTCACCATCACCGGTCAGTGCTCCTTGCTCTTGACCCATCCTTGTTAAGCCAAAGCCAAAGACGCCTTCTGATGAAAGAAAGCGTCTTTTTTTGCTGGAGAAATTTATTTTTTCTTCAGTGTTTCTTGATGAATGGCGTAATCTTCCAAGGCTTCTAAAATATATCCACGGTCCAACTTGTCCTTCTCCAAAAGCTTGGAAGCCTCTTTGTAGAGACTGGAAGGGGTTTCACTGTAATATTCTCGCAAGGTCGCATAAATAATAAACAAGCGAATGGCGTGATACCCAAAATTAGAAAAGCGACAAACGCCTTTCAAATCGGGAAGGTCACTCATCAAGAAAGAATAAGGCGTCACTCGCACATCCCTATGAAAGAATCCACCCCGGCGCGTGAGCTCATCGTCTAAATGATAATGCCAAAGATTCCACAAACATTCTGCCTGAGCAATCTGCTTGGTCAAGCTCTGACGACGGTTGGTCAAAGCGATGGTTAACCGGGTCTGATGGAAGTTCGTCAGCTCATAATGCAAATACACCGTGGATTTTGAGTGATGAATCTCATTGACCAACAGGTTCCCATCTTGATCCCTCAGGACCATTCGTTGGCAAGGTGTGACATTCACCCAATCGCAATGGCTTTTATTCTTCCGCTGAATTCTAAAAACAACCACCCGTCCGCACACATAGGGATAGATCTTCCGTGGCGTGTCCTGGGTCAACCGGAGATACCTCTCCCAGCTGTCATAAGTACTGCCATAATAAGCACAATAACGGTTGACCAACCACCGCGTCGTTCGCTGTGATTTAAAACAAGTCCCCCGCTCATCCAAGATCAAACTCTTCCACCGACACTTCTGGCTGCGAATATCCATCCAATAGATGGGCTTCACCTGATTCAACCGACTGTCTGTCAATACTTCCGCATTCTCTAATAATTCTACTGGATCCATCTTTAAAGGTTCCAAGCACATCGTTTCTTGCTCAAAC
>CALYPW010000087.1 GCA_945278685.1 uncultured Dolosicoccus sp. | reverse complement strand
TGACTCATCTATTTTACAACCATCATCATTGAAAAACTTTCCCTTTTCAACATCAGTAAAATTAAGAACAATGCCAACCTTTGTCCTTTCGCTAAAAGGCCCATTACCAGAAAGTTTACCTGTGATTGTATTGGCGGTTACTTTAAGTTCCGCTATCTCAGGAGCTGCTGAACGTTCAGTAATTTTGTGGATCGTCAGCTGACTAGGATTGACAGTCAGACTGGATCCGTCCTTAAACTTTACAGTAATCTCTTGCCCATTGCCCGAAACGTTGATTTCGTTAACAAAGTCATCAAAAGGAACGCTACTATTAGACTCTTTAAATTTATTAATAATATCTGTTTTAGCATCTTCGTCAAGAACATGAACCTCTTCGGACTATACTTCAAATTCTGACATCGTGAGTTTAGGCGAATCGTCGTCATTCATATAATCATCGGCTGTAGACCTTTGAACTATCACTGGCACTGATTCGGCAGATTTTATATTAGCATAGTCATCATTATATTCTTGAGACTCTGGGTTATATTCTTGGTAAGCCGTAATCGTATAGTCTTTTTTGAGTGGATTTTTCAGTTTTACTGACCAAGGTCCTATAGGATTACGGCTTCTAGTTGTTGTTTTTGCAGTCTCTACTTCGGTTCCATTCTTGTCTTTAACAACAATCGTGACCACAGTGCCTGGGTTTTTTCTATTAACTCTTAGAATCGCCCCTGAACCCTTAATTGTTTGAATTCCAGATATTATTGAACTGTCAATTGTTGGAGCCTCCAACGGTTCCTGTGCGAATACGATATGTCCAGTCATCACGAATGTATGCCCAAAGTCCCCATAGCCATAATTGATCAAAGGGAGTGAGCCTAGTGCACAGCTGATAGCACACCCTTTAATAAATTTTCGTCGTATCTTTTAACTCTATTTATTTCTGTCATTATTTTATCGTTCTTATGACCCATTCAAATCGCCCCTAGTGTCTATTTTATATTCTTTAATAAATCCCTTATACTCGATTCTTTGATCTCATACAATCACCTATCATTTAAAAACCACATGATACGTATGAAAAACCTGCTTTTCTCCTGACTTTGCTACTTTTAGACCATCAGAATCTCTTCTAACCGCCTGTTTTATGTGAGAAATAGGCGGTTTTCCAACTTTTCTGTTGTCCGCTTATGTCCACTTTTGGTATAAAGTGTATAGAGAGAAGGCGAGGGCCTTGTACGTGACAATCAGCGGAAAAGGTCAAGCACGTGTAGTGCAATTTGTTGAGCAACATCAAATTCCTAAGACAAATAAAAAAAACAAACCACAATCATTGAAACCATGGAGGATTATAAAAAGTTAATCGCAGAGGACCCAGATATCATAGAGAAACTCCGTGAAGAAGAAAAGAATGCTTTGCCCAAAAGATGAAGAAGACCTCGCAAGTACAAAGAAATTGAAATAAAGACCTGTGTCCACATCACATGGGATGCCGAAAGGGCAGCCACGGATAAGGAGGAAGTTTCATGTACGCGTTCAATGGCCTCCCCCAATGCTTCTTGGGCTTGAGTCGTCAATGAAAGGTTGCCCGTAAAAACATTGCCCAGTCATAAATTGATCACTCAGGATCGGCCACCGGTAAAGAGCCCATGCGCTCTCGACATTTACTTGGCGCTTGACGATCTCTCGGCCGCCTTTAATTCAATTGAATCCTCAAATCCGACACAAAACCAATGATTCCAACACCATAAAGAGATTCATGGCTGCTATCTTCTAAATCTAAATAGGACACAACTCGATGCAAACGAAAAGCAGAAGGATCACTGGTTGAATCTACTGAACCTATCCAACTCTTTGCAGGTGTCGGTGCGTCATTTACTCACATCATTCTTGATCAAACCGAAATAGTAAACTTTTAACCGCTATTGCCCTTTTACCTCCTGTTCATCAGTGGATGAAAAAAAGCCTCCAAAAGGAGGCATCAAAATAAATTATTGTTCAGGCACTGGAATAACTTCCACACCGTCCATGTAGGGGATCAGTGCTTGTGGTATTTTTACAGAGCCGTCCGCTTGTTGATAGTTTTCAAGAACTGCTACGAAACAGCGCCCCACTGCTAATCCTGATCCATTCAGAGTATGGACGAAATTGACATCGCCGTCATCATTGCGGTAACGAATTTTTGCACGACGGGCTTGAAATTCTTCCGTATTAGAACAAGAGGAGATCTCACGGTAAGTGTTCTGTGCAGGGATCCATGCTTCAATGTCGTAGGTTTTAGCTGCCGCAAAGCCCATATCCCCCGTACATAGAACGATGGTTCGATAAGGAATATTTAAGGCCTGCAAGATGCCTTCCGCATCTGTCGTCATACTGTCCAATTCTTCATAGGAATTTTTCGGATCAGCGATTTTCACCAATTCAACCTTGTTAAACTGGTGGAGTCTGATCAACCCGCGGGTATCGCGGCCGGCACTTCCTGCTTCAGAACGGAAGTTTGCTGAAAGAGCAGTGAATTTCAAAGGAAATGATGGTTTATCCAAAATTTCATTGGCGTAATAATTTGTTAAAGGCACTTCAGACGTTGGAATCAATGATAATCCCCGGTCGCCCTTCAGTTGGAAGGTGTCTTCTATAAATTTAGGATACTGACCTGTTCCAACCATGGACTGGTAGTTAACGATTTGAGGGACGATCATTTCCTCGTAACCGTTTTTCTGGGTATGGGTATCCAGCATGAAGTTGTAGATGGCCCGTTCCAACCGAGCGCCTAACCCTTTGTAAAATACAAAGCGACTGCCGGATACTTTCGCACCACGATCAAAGTCGACAATGTCCAACTTCTCGGCAATGTCCCAATGATTCAATGGTTCAAAATCAAAGGCAGTGGGCTCTCCCCAACGACGAATTTCAACGTTGTCGTCTTCATCATCGCCCACAGGCACGTCCTTATGAGGCAAATTCGGAAGCCCCAACTCAATGGCCTCGATTTCCTCATTAATGGCTGATAATTGGCCATCCATTTCAGAAATTGCTTTGCTGACCGTCTGCATTTCGGTTATTTGTTCTTGGGCATCTTTTTGTTCCCGTTTTAAAGCCGCAATTTCTTCCGTGACCTTGTTACGTTGAGCTTTCATTTGCTCATCTTTCACAAGCAACTCACGACGTTTCACATCCAGTTGGCGATAGTTCTCCAAGGTCTCGCGAGAAACACCTCGAATTTCTAAAAGTTCTGCTACGTGGTCAAAGTCATTTCTTAATAAACGTCTGTCTAACATGTTATCGCTCCTATAATTTTATATAAAAAAACTCCACCCATGGCATGGACGAAGTGACTGAGTGCTTTGTAAGTCGTCCACAAATCTCTTGATGGTTGACGAGTGATCATGCCTGCACATCCATTGATGCATTGATTTTAATTAATTGTTGCTCTTTAGTCAAGATTTACTGCAAGCGGCAAATAAAGAAACTTCCGAATCCAGCAACTGCCAAAGCTCCAAATAAAAGAAGATCATATTTGTATTCACCAGTCAGTGGTAAGATGCCCGAAGCCTTTTGCTGGGAATCAGTTTTGACCAGGGCCGACGTGTGGCGGGCCGGTTTTTCGATCAGTTCCTCTTTGTAATTGACAATCTTTTGGTGTCCTTCTTGGATATCTTGGACACGATAGTCAATGTCCGAGATGGCCTGTAAAAGTGCCAATTCTGCTTCATCACCTGCCAGTCCTTCCACATATTTCGCAAGATCAATGTCTTCTTGACTGGCATATAAACGAGAAATTGCGTTCTCAATCGTGGCTTCTCGGCGCAATCGTCGACCTGCTTCAGGTTCTTCTTTTCCTACGTATACATAGGAAGGATCACTGTCTTTGTAGCCTTGTTTGGAGGAAACCACCCGAATTTCTCCATGGAAATCTTTCACATCAATGCTCAAGTATCCATTGTCACCGGAAGAGTGAATCACATCGGCTTGGGTTCGTCCATCGTTCAAGAGAATCGCATGAAAGGTATCGGCCCCCAAGGTTCTCACAACCACTTGCTGGCTGTCTTTTTGAATGAGTACTGGAGCTTTTAATTGTTCTTTGGGAGCTTCGACGACGAACGAAGGATCCAGACTTTCTTGATCACTGGCAAAAATCGTGGTTGACGCGCCAAGAGGTAAAATCAAAGAGATACAAAGCACTAAACGTCGTAAGTGATGACGGATGCTACTCATGAACCATTCTCCTATCCAAAATTTAATGTGCTACTAATTATACCACATTAAAAGCGTTTACCTAATCATTTTCGCAGGAGTAAGTGCCATTCAGATCTCGGAAGGATTGCTGCCTCAAAGCCTCGTAAAGGACAATGTTAACAGCATTGGATAAATTTAAAGCACGCACGTAGTCGTTGCGCATGGGAATGCAGAAAGTTTCAGTCCCATGGGCTTCAATGAACTCGGCAGGAAGGCCGTGAGTCTCGCTCCCAAACAAAAGGTATTGATGGCCACAGGATTCCTGGCTAAAATCAATGTCAGTGTAAACTTGTTGGGCAAATTTGCTAATGATAAAGAGTGGTGCATCTCCAACAACCAAAAGAAAATCTTCCAAGCTGTCATGATAAATCACCTCGACATGTGGCCAATAATCGAGACCTGCCCGTTTCAACATTTTATCTTCCGTGCTGAAGCCTAAAGGTTTGATCAAATGCAAAGTCGCATTGGTCGCTGCGCAGGTACGGGCAATGTTTCCAGTATTGGCAGGCATCACGGGTTGGTACAAAGCGATGTGATTATGAATCATGAGACTTTCTCCTTTTTCTTTGACGGATTGCTCTGGGATGGCGCTTATTTCTTAAAACTTCAATAGCCTCTGACATTTCACGACGCGTTTCGGGATCTTCTTCCAAAGCTAGACGTTCTTCAAGAAAAGCAGCAAGTTGAGGGTTTTG
>CALYPW010000086.1 GCA_945278685.1 uncultured Dolosicoccus sp. | reverse complement strand
GGTGCAAAAGAAAAAAGCTATTCAAAAAAACAAAGATGAGCTAAATACCAATATAAGCCATGATTTACGGACACCCTTTACATCACTATTAGGTTATTTAGGGTTGATTGTTAACGAACACTACCAAGGACCGGAGGAAGCTCTGAACTACGCCAGCATTGCCTACGAGAAAGCTAATCAAATGGAATCTCTGGTCAGTGATCTTTTCGAATATACCGCTTCTACCCAATCGAGCTACACGCTTCATTACCAGCGGACCCATTTGGAATTGTTTTTGAATCAAATTGTGTCAGAATTTACTTATCAAGCGGAAGAGCGAGGCGCCAGTATTGAGATTGATGTAGAACCTTCAAGTCTCGAGCTAGACATTGATATTGAGAAGTTTGCCCGGGTTTACCAAAATTTAATTGCCAATGCTTTAAAATATGGTCAAATCATGACGGTCATTACATTAACTGGTCGTGAATTCGTCAAAGATCAATCAGAATGGGTAAGGTTACAAGTGAAAAATGATGGACAAGTGATTCCTGAAGATGAATTGGAACTGATTTTCAAACGCAGTTATCGAGCGGATCAGTCACGAACCAGTAACGAGGCTGGGGCTGGTTTAGGCTTAGCCATTACTCGGAATATTATTCATTTACATGGAGGAGAAGTTTATGCCACTGTTACTGACCAAGAAACAATCTTTAACATTGAACTTCCCAAACAGGCAGAGGATGCAACGGAGAATGCTGTATGAATAAGTGGATGAAATCTTTATTAACTCTTATATTGTTGTTGACAATGAACATTCCTCTAGTAAAAGCTGAAGACTACTTAGGTATTCACGCACCAGCAGCAATGGTGGTTGATCAAGAAAATGGACAAATTCTGTATGAAAAGAATGTCAATGAACTTTTTGAAATTGCATCTTTGACAAAAATGCTGGTAGTGTATCTGACTTATCAAGCCATTCAAGAAGGGGATTTGAGTCTGGAAGATCAAGTAGAAATTTCCGACCTCGCCTATGAAGTCAGTCAAGATTATGGCATTAGTAACGTTCCTTTGCGCAGAGATCTGACCTACAGTGTAGAAGAATTACTTGAATCGGTAGGCGTGACTCTGGCCAACGGATCCTGCGTTGCTCTGGCTGAAAAAGTTGCGGGATCTCAAGAAAAATTCCTAGAGCGGATGAATCAACAATTAGAATCCTGGGGATGTCAGGAATACGAACTGGCAACCATCACAGGCCTGAGTGATGCTTACCAGCCTCACAACCCTGACTCATTGACAAAAGGACAACAAAATAAAGCAAGTGTTCAGACGGTCGCAACAATTGCCTACCATTTGGCCCATGAATTTCCAGACTTTTTAGAAGCAACTGCTAAAGATCAGGTTAGCTTTAAAGTTGGGGAAGACGACAGCCCCTTTGACATGGTAAATTACAATCGCATGTTAAAAGATCAACCATATGAATATGGGAAAACACAAGGTTTGATGGTTGGCATGACGTCACAGGGTCAATCTGCCTTAGCCATTCAAAGTGAACGCAATGATTTAGAAATCATTGCCATCCTTTTAGGGGCCAAAGATGAAGAAAAGGGTTACCGCGACATGACTAAACTATTGGACCACATGTTTGTCAGTTACCGCGTGGAGCTCATCGTTAAAAAGGGTGATGTAGCTCGGCAAGTAGGAGAAATTTTGACATTATCAGGAAGACCGGCGAATTTTCATGGTCGCTATAGCCAAGACTTTCGGTTAGTTGTTCCTTTAGTAGATACCAGTCCGCGCTTAAAATATGAGTTTAAGCCTAAAGAGGAATTATTTGCCGAAAATAAACTAGTTCCGCCTGTAACAAGTGCTGAATCTATTGGAAGTGTTGAAATTTCACCTAAAGGTGAACGCTTAGCGGTGCTTCCCTCTGCAACAGGGACTCAAGTATCCATCGAAACTCCGGAAGAAGTGGTTCGAGCTCCTTGGTATGCAAGATTTTGGCGAGGCATGATTCAACCCATGGACGAAGGTTTAAATTACTTGCGACGTTTTTTTACTGAAATGTTCAATTAAAGGAGATTCATAATGACTGATTACGAGGAAGCAATATTTGCGGGTGGCTACTTTTGGTGCATGGTCCATCCTTTCGACCAGGAATAAGGTGTTCCATCCATTGTTTTTTGGTACGCGGGTGGCATACGATAAATCCGAGTTATGAAGATGTAGTCACTGGTGGAACGGGGCATTTTGAAGCGATCTAGATTACCCATGATCCTGAGTAAATTTCTTATAACAAACTTTAAGAGATTTACCGGTCCTCGATGGATCCGACCACTTTTTATCCTGCGAACGAACATCATCAAGGTTATTACCAAATGTATGCGAAAGGTTCAGGGCGTAAGGACTTCAGCAAAAAGAATCAATAATCATTAAAACATTCCTACTCATTGCTGATTAGGAATGTTTTTGTTTGCCAGACATCTAGCTTTACAAGGGCATCACACTTCAATTATAATAGTCAAAGAAGGTCAATTGCGACAAAAGGAGGGGAAATCAGTGATTTATCGAAGTCTTTCAGATCTTATTGAAGAATATTTAAAAGATTTCTTGAAGGAGAGTCAACAAGTAGAGATCAACCGACGAGAGGTTGCCAAGCATTTCAATTGTGTTCCCTCTCAAATTAATTATGTGATTAATACACGTTTTACACAGCAACATGGCTATCATGTAGAAAGTAAGCGTGGAGGAGGCGGGTATATTCGAATTTCTAAGATTCAAGTAGTGAATCACGCCGATCAAATTGATCACATGCTTCAATCAATTGATCGAGAACTTCCACAAAGAAATGGTGCAACAATTGTTAAAACGTTGGCCAAAGAAGATTTAATCACTGAACGAGAAGCGCGCTTAATTCAAGCTCTTATGGATAAAGATTTATTATTGGAAATCAATCACGATGAAGAAAAAATTCGTAGCAAATTGCTTCGAAAAATTCTGAATGAATTAAAATATAAACGATAAAACTATGAGGTGAAAATCTGAATGTTAAATGAATTATTCACTAATCCTGCACGACAGGCAATGATCTATGCTGCTGAGCAAGCTTACTACTTGAATTATCAAACGATTGGCACAGAACATATCTTGTTAGGATTGGCCAAAACTAAAAATAGCATGGCTGCAAAGGCTTTAGAAGAAGTAGGAATAAATTATGACGACCTTCGTCTGGAATTGGAAACCTTACACCACAAAAGCCAACAACTGCCAGAATCGCAAGGAGAAATCATTATCCCTTATTCACCAAGAGCAAAGAAAGCAATTCTTGGCGCATCCAATGATGCGGAACGCTTAGGAGTATCCAAGATCGGTACAGAGCATTTGCTCATGAACTTGATCCGCGAAGAAGTATTACCCACGGTGATGCTACGAAATTTAGATGTGGACTTAAAAGAATTGCGAAGAATTCTGAGTCGACTCATGGGAATCACTTCAGCAGATATTCATCAAGAAGCACGTAACCAACGTCAGCAACAAGCTTCACCAAGAAACCGTCAACGCCCAACCACTCAACCTAGAAATTCTGGGGTTGCTGAAGAAGAAAGTACCAGTAGAACTCCTACTTTGGATTCGGTGGCAAGGGATTTAACGGATCGAGCACTAAAAGGTGAATTGGACCCAGTCATCGGTCGTTCAGAAGAAGAAAAACGCATTTCTCAAATCATCAGCCGTCGCCAAAAAAATAACCCGGTCTTAGTGGGTGAGCCAGGCGTTGGTAAAACAGCCATCGTCGAAGGATTGGCTCAGCGAATGGTTGCAGGAGATGTGCCTAGTAATATTTCTGACCATCGCTTGATGATGCTCGACATGGGATCATTAATTGCCGGAACAAAGTACCGCGGTGAATTTGAGGAAAGAATCAAGAAAATCATCGAAGAAATTAACGAAGACGGAAAAGTCATCCTTTTTATTGATGAACTTCATACCCTCATTGGTGCCGGAGGTGCGGAGGGAGCAATTGATGCGTCCAATATATTAAAACCTGCACTTTCTAGAGGAGAAATCCAAGTCATTGGAGCAACAACTCTGGATGAATATCAAAAGTATATCGAGAAAGATGCGGCTTTGGAACGTAGATTCTCACGAATTATGGTTGAAGAACCATCATCGGAAGATACGATACAGATTCTCGAAGGACTCAAAGAACGTTATGAGAAGTTCCATCAAGTGACTTTTGAAGACAACGCAATTAAAGCGGCAGTCGCAAACAGCATTCGTTATATTACTGATCGACGTCTCCCAGATAAAGCCATTGACCTCATCGATGAGGCGGCCGCCAAAGTCCGTTTGGATCAATCAGGTGGTAGTAATATGATTCAAGAATTGGAACAAGAGCTTTCAATCCTGAACCGTCAAAAAGAAAATGCGATTGTAGCTAAAGATTTTGAATTGGCTGCCGATATGCGTTACCGTGAAAAAGAATTGGAAAAGGCTTTGGAGGATGCAAGAAAAGATACTGATAAAGCTGTGAATCGTCCACAATTACGGGTGACAGAACACGACATTGCAGAGGTCATTTCGCTGATGACCGGGGTTCCTGTTCAGCAGTTGGAAAGTGATGAAGCTAAACGATTGGTAAATCTTGAAGAAGAACTTCATGAAAGAATCATTGGCCAAGAGCAAGCGGTATCTGCAATTTCCCGAGCCGTTCGACGTTCCCGAAGTGGTTTGGGAAGTCCGGACCGTCCGATCGGCTCTTTCTTGTTCTTGGGACCCACAGGTGTTGGAAAAACCGAATTAGCAAAAGCTTTGGCTGAAGCAATTTTTGGTTCAGAAAGCAATATGATCCGAGTCGACATGTCGGAATACATGGAACGTCACACGGTTTCACGTTTGATTGGTTCGCCTCCGGGATATGTGGGACACGATGAAAGTGGTCAGTTAACTGAGAAAGTTCGCCGACATCCATACAGTGTGGTTCTTTTCGATGAGGTTGAAAAAG
>CALYPW010000085.1 GCA_945278685.1 uncultured Dolosicoccus sp. | reverse complement strand
CTATCTTGATATTAAAAAATAATTTTCACAATATAAGAATGTACCACATTTGAATAAGGGAATCATCCACAATTCAAGGTCTATTCGCAACAAAAAAACTTCCTTTGCAGGAAGGTTTAAAAATTATTCGGCTTTTGGTTGAATCTCAATGATTTTTTCCATGATTTCTGCTCTTTGATCTTCGTCAATGGTATCTAAGATCTTGTTGATCTCTTCCAATAAAGGATTGCCTTTTTTGACACCCATGGAAATTTGAGTTTCTTCCTCAGCTAACTCGAAACTCGGATTTAACTTCACGTATTTGAATTTGTCGTTGGCTGCAGTTGCGGAGAGAGCTTCTGGGATTTCAGTGACATAAGCGTCAATCTTTCCAGACTCGAGGGCAACACGCATGGCTGGGAAGGTTGGCATGGCTTGGTCGACCTTGGCACCTTTGAGTTGATCTAGAAGATCGTAATGCAAAGTAGACAGTTGTCCCGTGACTGTTGCACCTTCAAAATCATTGATGGAATTTGCTTCAGCGAATTCTCCGTCTTTCATGACCAGCATGGCAAATTGAACGGTGTAGTAAGGATTAGTAAAGTCAATCACTTCTGCGCGCTCAGGGGTTGGTGACATTCCCGCTGCAATCAAGTCGATTTTATCCGCTTGTAAAGCTGGGATTAGACCGTCCCATTCGATCTTTATAACTTCCAATTCTAAACCTAACTTGTCAGCAACGATTTGAGCCACCGCTACGTCATAACCATTGGCGTAATCTGAACTACCTCGGATGGTGACACCGCCATTGCTGTCATCATTTTGAGTCCAGTTATAAGGGGGGTAGCCCGCTTCCATTCCAATTAATAACTTGCCATCTTCAATGGTTTCGACCTTGTTAGCAGCAAAGGCTGGAAGAGCTGTTACAAGGAAAAGCGACAGGGCTAAAAAAGCTGTAAACAAGCGATATAAACGTTTCATGAGTGAACTCTCCTTTGTACGAGTGACTTAAGCGCGACGTTGGTAAGTGCCATTGGCCGTGCTAACAACAACTTTCTGACCGCGATCGATAAAATCAGGCACTGTAACTACCAGTCCTGTTTCCATGGTGGCTGGTTTCCCAGAACTTGCAGCCGTTGCACCTTTAATTAACGGCTCGGTTTCTACAACTTCCAACTCAACGTTTGGTGGCAGCGTCACACCGATGACTTCAGACTCAAAGAACTGAACCTTCACTTCAGCATTTGGGACAATGAATTTCATTTCGTGGTCAATTTGTTTGGAAGAAATTTCGTATTGTTCGTAGTTTTCTAAGTCCATGAACACCTCTGCGTCACCAGAGTTATACAGATACTGAACGTCGCGCGTCTCTAAGTGAGCTCTTTGGAATCGCTCATCAGGACGGAAAGTTGTGTCTGTAATGGCTCCTGAGCGGACATTTTGTAACTTCATGCGCATGACCGTGTTCCCTTTTCCAGGTTTATGGTGGGACGCGTCAAGAACTCGGATGATTTCTCCATTTTGTAGGAAAGTCATTCCGGAACGTAAATTAACTGCCTGAATCATTAAGTAATCATCTCCTCTTGGATAATTTCTCATCCATTGTATCACACTTTTAATAAGATACCGTCTAAATTTAAATCAATCGAATGCCTTCGGGTTCTCCCCAAGGATCGACCGGATCAATGTGATCGTAAAACAATTTGCCCAGCAGATGATCGTATTCGTGTTGAACCACGATGGCTTCGTAACCGCGCAGGCGTTTACGGTGAGAATTTCCCTGGGCATCTAGATACTCAATGGTGATAATCTGATGACGCGGAACTAATCCAGGAACGTCTCGATTCACAGATAAACACCCTTCACCGTTGCGCAAGGCAGCTTGTTGAACTGAGTGACTAACGATTTTTGGGTTAATCATTACTTCACTCAAGATCGGTTCAAACTCATCGGTCTTCTCATCATATTCGGTGACATGAAGCGCAAATATTTGCTTGAGCTGATTCACCTGTGGTGCGGCAATTCCGACTCCTGGTCTCAAGCCATACTTTTCGGCTAATTCTTCATCCTGACTGTTCAAAAGAAATTCTTGCAGGTCCTCAACCAACACTTGATCCTCCTCAGAAAGAGGAAATTCCACGGGTTGAGCGACTTTGCGAATATTAGGATGATTTTCGTCAATGATGTCTTTCATTAAAATCATCGTATCGACCTCCTTTAATCTTCGTATTTTTTCTGATAGCCTTCGATGACGTATAAATTCTTTTCCTCATCGAAGTCTAAATGCTCCACCAAAGTATTCTGTCGGTACCAGGCCAAATCAACAGCATCCATCGGATCAATTTCCTGGCGATAATATTTGGCGTTCTCAGTGATGATCTCCCAGATTCGATCCTTTAACTTCTCCAAATCATCTGCCTCATAAGCGGAGATTAAAACGTTAGGGTACAAAGTTCCCTCAAAGGAACGATCCAAAAGATCCTTCTTGTTATAAACCGTTAAAAGAGGCAGGTGATCAACTTCCAAGTCTTTCAACAAGGCTATCACCGTTTCTTCATGAAGCTCTCGGGAAGGACTGGAGCTATCCACCACATGTAAGATTAAAGTCATGTCGCGCATTTCTTCCAAGGTTGACTTGAAGGCTTCAATTAACTCCGTAGGCAATTCCTCGATAAAACCAACAGTATCCGTCAACGTGAAACAATCATGGCCATGGATGCTTAATTGACGAGTCAAGGGATCCAAGGTTGCAAAGAGTTGGTCTTGTACGTAGGAGTCTGCCCCTGTTAAAGCATTTAATAAGGTAGACTTTCCAGAGTTGGTGTAACCTACCAAACCAATGTTGAAATCACCCCCCATCTGTCGTCGGGATCGGGTACGTTCTCGATGAGCGTCTAAGGCTGCCAATTCCCGGCGAGACCGGGTGATTTGATTGCGAATATGGCGACGATCCGTTTCCAACTGGGTTTCCCCAGGACCACGAGTTCCAATACCTCCCCCTAAACGAGACATGGCCAAACCTTGACCATGCAAGCGAGGAAGTAGGTATTCATTCTGGGCCAATTCTACCTGGAGCTGACCTTCTCGACTTTTGGCTCGCAAAGCAAAGATGTCCAATATGAGCTGGACGCGGTCAATCACGCGCACTTCCAATACTTCTTCCAGTTGCCGGTTCATACTGGGCTTGAGTTCATTCATGGCGATGACTAAGTCGATCTCTTCGAAATCAACGGTGTTCGCAATTTCCTTAAGCTTCCCACTCCCCACTGCTGTATGGGCATTCAAAGTATGTAAGCGTTGAGTTACGACAGCCACAACTTCTCCACCGGCTGTTTGCGTCAATTCTTCCATTTCATCCATCAGTGTTTCAAAAAGATGATCCGTGTAGGCGTCTGTGTGGACGCCAAAAATCAGTACTCGTTCCTGGGAGTTTCTGTTCGTCATCATTTCTCGATTCCTTTCTTGTTTAAATGTGCTTCGACCAGCTGTGAAGATTCGACCCACAATGCCTCCTCATCGCTAGCATCTAGCCACAGGCGATTTTTGAACCGATTTCTGAACCAAGTCAATTGGCGCTTGGCATAACGCCGTGAGTTCTGTTGAATCTGCTGGATAGCCTCTTCCCGAGAGATCGTTCCCTGGAAATAAGGCCACCATTCTTTGTAACCGATCCCTCGCGTGCTAGGAAAGACTTCGCCTTTGACCGTTTCATAGAGCCAGCGCGCCTCTTCTTCACTGCCCGCATCCGCCATTTGCAAGACGCGTTGATTGATGCGCTCATAAAGCGCTTGTCGGGGACGATCCAAGACAAGTACCAATTCATCGAAGACAGATACCTGCTCCCTTTGGGACTCCTGAATCGAAAAACGTTCGCCTGTAACTTTCATGACTTCCAAGGCGCGGATGGTCCGCCGTGTGTTCTGATAGGGAATCTTCTTAGCTGCTTGGGGATCTAAATCCTTCAAGTGTTTCCAAAGCGCTTGATCCCCGATCTGATCCAATTCTTCTTCCAGTTCTTGCCGTACTTGCGGATCCGAACTGTCCTGTCCGCCGAATTCCAAGTCATACAATAAACCTTCCACATACAAACCCGTTCCACCGACGAGAATGGGCAATTTCCCACGGCTGGTAATGTCTTGGATCACGCTACGAGCATTTTTTTGAAAATTGGCAGCATCATAGGAATCGGTGACATCCAAGATGTTCAATAAATGATGAGGCACATCCGCCATTTCTTCTGGGGGGATCTTCCCAGTCCCAATGTCTAAATGGCGATAGATTTGCATACTATCGCCATTAACTACTTCTCCATTAAATTCTTGAGCCAGCCGAACGCTTAAGTCAGTCTTACCAACACCCGTCGGACCAACAATGGCCACAACGGGAATCTCTTCTGCTTGTCGTTGGGTCATCTACATCTCTTTTCCTTCTTGCATGGTTGTAAGCATTTCTTGAGCTAACTGTTGCGAAGTCTTGGACATGTGGTCCCCTGAAATCATCCCAGCCACATTGTCCACGCGTTCATGGTCAAACAGGAGTGCGACCTGGGAACGCGTGCGCCCGTGCTCAATAACTTTTTGTATCAATAATTGGCGATCAGCAATGGCTGCCACCTGAGGCAAATGAGTGATGCACAAAACTTGGTGATTTTCTGCGACTTGATGAATCTTCTGAGCAATGGCTTTGGCGACACGACCGGAAACACCTGTATCAATCTCGTCAAAAACCATCACCCTCGGCGCTTGATTGCGACTAAAAACTGTCTTTAGGGCCAACATAAAGCGGGACAACTCTCCCCCACTGGCCACTTGGATCAGTGGTTTAATATTTTCACCGACGTTCGTACTGGCAAAGAACTCTGCATCCTCAAACCCCTTTGAATTGAGGGCCAAGATTTCCTGGTCCTGGAACGAATCATCGAAAGATGCTTTGTTAAATTTCACCGCAAAGCGGGCATTTTCCATGTACAAATCCTGAAGTTCCTCTTCGATCGCCTTTACCAATCTTTGGCTGTTGGCCAGGCGATGGTCATGAAGCTCTTGGGCCAATCCGAAGGCAGTGGCGTAAGTGTCTGTTAATTCTTGGGTCAACCCTTCCACCACTTGCTCTTTGTGCTCGATGTCATAGATTTCCTCATC
>CALYPW010000084.1 GCA_945278685.1 uncultured Dolosicoccus sp. | reverse complement strand
AACTCTCTTTCGGAAAGCCAAATAAACACCCATCCAAACCACGAGTAAGAACAAAGGATTCTCCTAAATTCCCACGCAATTTAGCAGGCATGATTAACCGACCTTTCGAATCGATGTTGTGTTGAAATTCTCCCATTAACACAAATTATGACACCTCCCCCGATAATAGTTAACACAATCTTACCACAGTCTCCCACTTTACTCCACTTTAAATCCACCAAATAAAAAAGCGTTGGATTTCCAACGCTTTCAAGCACTTTACCGTGCAAATATTAAATTTAAAATCCGTATAAGAAGTGAACTAAAGATCAAAGTAAAAAAAATTAAAAATAACAGCTTCGTCATTTGAATAAAGTATTTATTAAAATCAAAAAAACGGTGGGTGGCGACGTAACCGTATAGATGATAGAGAAGAATTCCTGATGTGAAGAATAAAACAAAATTATGAACTCTGAAGTCATAATTTAATTGTCCATACCCAATGATGACCATATATAAAGTGGGAAGAAGGGTCTGAATCCAACGAAACCCCGCAAAGGGCCGATAAGGTCTCAATCTTGCCAGATAGATACGCAATAAAATTAATAACAAAATAGGAATCGCTGGTAGCAACATTTCCTGCCAATGAAAAGGCAACACCTATTCTTCACCTCCTGAAATAATAAATTAAGTATAGCATATGCCAAAACAAAAAAACTGCCCGTCGGCAGTTTTTACTTCGTGAAATTGAAAATGTGTGACCATGTATCAAAATCCAACACTTCGAGAATTTTACCGTCACCAATGATTCCATATCCGACAAAAAGACCTAGCATGAACAAGAGCATCATCAGTATGATAAATGCCAAGACCTTTTGAGGGGTCGACAATGCCCTTGCTTTCATCCATTGATTGCTCATGTGCCTTACTCCTTTCATCCAAATAATTTAATTCTAATCTGTCTGAACCAACGCCTGATCCTTTGAGAAAGTAAAAGTTCCTCTTGATCGAAGGTGCCATCAAGAATGGCTTCAAGCATAATTCCTGTGCCAACAGCCACCCGATTCAATGGGTTGTCAGCAGTAATCACATGAACCCCTAAGTATCCACTTAAATAATCATCCATGTGTTGAATCATGGCTCCTCCGCCAGTCAACAGAATACCTTCTTCCATGATGTCGCCAGACAACTCGGGAGAAGTATTTTCTAAGACTTGCTTAACAGTTCGAGCGATGACCGCCAATTCATCGACATAAGCCTCCAACAACTGATTGGAGTTCACGTTGATCGATGCAGGCAATCCGGAAATTAAGTCTCTTCCTCTTACACTGTGGGTATCAAGATCATGATTGGAAAGTTCAACGGCAGTTGCCAATTGTATCTTGATCTTTTCGACGGACCGTTTACCAATAAGCATTTGATGGTGGGTTCTGAAATACTGAATGATGAGTTCATCGATTTCATTCCCCGCAAATTTTATGGAAGCACTGTTCACGATCTCGTTGCCAGACAAGACAGCGACATCTGTTGTTCCTCCACCAATGTCGATGACCATGTGCCCTTTAGGATCGGTTAAGTCAACCCCTGCTCCTACACCAGCAATTTTAGGCTCTTCTTCAATATACACCCGCCCTTTGAAAACTTGTCGGGTAGTATCTAATAAGGCCTGTTGTTCTACTTCACTGGTATTGGTGGGTACACAAATTAGAATGTTTGGCTTTCTAAACCATGATTCTGCATGAATTTTCTTTAAAAAGAGAATGAGCATTGCTTCCGCTAACTCGTAGTTAGAAATGACTCCTTCTTCTAAAGGGTAAATAACCTCGATGGATGAAGCAGTGCGCCCCATCATCTCATAGGCTTCTTGGCCAATAGCAATCACTTCTTGAGTGAGAACGTCAACTGCTACGACAGACGGTTCATCTAAAACGATTCCTTGTCCTCTAAGGTGGATGAGTACATTCGTAGTTCCTAAATCTATCCCGATCTCTCTACTCATGATTATACCCTTACCTTATATTGTTAAATTTAGATTGTTTCTTTAATTTTTATTGAAGCAGATGATTCAGAAGAAATGCGTTGAACATTAGCACCTAGTTTTTGTAGCTTTTCATGGAATTTATAGTAGCCACGGTCTAAGTGAGTAAGATTTCCTACTTGAGTAATTCCTTCGGCTCGCAGTCCCGCAAGAATCAATGCAGCACCGGCACGTAAGTCAGTAGCCTGAACACTGGCTCCTGTAAATTCTGTCGGTCCAAACATGACAACGTTTTGACGATCGATTTTGAAATCTGCGCGCATGCGTCGCAGTTCTTCAAAATGCATGAAACGATTTTCAAATACCGTCTCGGTCAAGGCGCTGGTACCCTCCGCCAATAACTGCGCCACAGACATCTGTGCCTGCATATCGGTTGGAAAACCAGGGTGTGGCAATGTCTGAATATCCACAGCTTTTAAGGTCTTTGGACCAATAACTCGAACAGAATTTTCGTATTCTTCGATCGTAACACCCATTTCACGCAATTTACTAATTAACGGAAGATTATGTTCAGGAACGATATTTTCTACTAGAACATCTCCTTGCGTAATTGCAGATGCAACCATGAAAGTACCTGCTTCAATGCGGTCTGAAACAACCGAGTGGGCGGTCCCATGCAAAGAAGGAACACCTTCGATGGTAATTGTTTCTGATCCAGCGCCGGATACTTTTGCACCCATGGCATTGAGGAAGACTTCCAAGTCTTGAATCTCTGGTTCGCAGGCAACATTTTTAATGGTCGTTGTGCCCTGTGCTAAAGCAGCTGCCATCATTAAGTTCTGAGTGGCTCCAACACTTGGGAAGTCCAAATAGATGTCTGCACCGACAAGCTGATCAGCGTGAGCTTCCACATATCCATCAGCGCGAGTAATTGTCGCTCCTAAAGCTTCGAACCCCTTTAAGTGTAAATCGATGGGACGTGTTCCAATGGCACATCCTCCAGGGATAGCGACTTTTGCATGGCCAAATCTTGAGAGTAAAGAACCCATGACAAGAATCGATGCACGCATTTTGCTGACAAAGTCATAGTCAGCAGTTGTGGAAATATCTCCTTGGGCATCAATCGTGACGTGATTATTTTTTTCATCAAATTCACTGTCCACATTAATGGCCATTAGTAATTCATTAATCGTATGGACGTCTGATAGGACTGGAACATTGCTAAGTTCAACCTTTCCAGTTTCGGCAAGAATTGAGGCTGCCAAAATTGGAAGAACTGCGTTCTTCGCACCTTCAATTTTAACGCGGCCATTTAACCAGTTGCCACCTTGAACAATAATTTGATCCATTTTTAAATCCCCTTTTAATAATCGAATCGCTTGCTGGGTAAATCAGCTAGTATCTGACTAGATGTAATTTATAAAATTTAATTGCTGTAAAATTTACTGATAAACTCCTTGTTGGGGTTAATCAGTTACCTACTTATGTTTCATTAATTTAACACATTCACTAGTGAGAGAAAGTAAAAGGTGAAATTTAAATCATTGATCAAATTCCTAGGATTACTTCTTCTTGTAGTTCTTTCATATAATATCACAAAATGAGGCACAGTCAAAGACCACGACTGATCCTTTAAGTCGAATTGCATAAATTAGTAATTAAAAAGGGCAAACGAAAAGCCACCCTTCGGATGGCTTTCGATTGTTAATTTATTATTAGATTTGATGTCGAGCAACACGCAACATATTAATGGCTCGCTGTAATTCAAACTCTGCTCGTCTAAATTTACGACGATCCTCTACGGCTTGTGCGCTCTTCATTTCTGCTTCTGCTTGTTGCTCTTGCAATTTTAATTCAGCTTCGTCGAGTTGACCTGCCTCAATGGCATAGGTTGAAACAATTTCGACAAGGTTATTTTCCATTTCAAGAACTCCACCATCCACAGCAACAAAGACATCGTCTTGGGCTTCCGCAAGAGTTTGAATGCGAATGGCTCCAATCTCAAGTCCCGCAAAAACCGGGGCATGATTAGGTAGGAGCGTCATGCTCCCTTCCGTTGATTGCACTTTTACGGCATAAGCCTCTTGCTCTACAACGATGCCTTGGGGAGATAAAATTCTAACCGTTATTGATTGAGACGTTTCTACCATCGTGCTACCTCCATTTTTTGTTTCGAAAAGAAGTGATTCTTAGCCAACAAAATCTGCGGGAGGTTCTACTCCGAGGTCTCGTGCTTTTTTCACAACTTCTTCAATGGGTCCTAAGTTTCGGAAAGCTTCTTCTGGCGCCCAATCATAATCGCCATTAACAATGGCTTCGAAACCGTCAAGAGTTTCTTCGATAGTCACGTAGGAACCTTTAACGCCCGTGAAAACTTCGGCAACGTGGAAGTTCTGAGAAAGGAAGAATTGTAAGCGACGTGCGCGGTTAACCAATTGTCTTTCTTCTTCAGATAATTCTTCCATTCCTAGAATTGCGATGATGTCTTGCAATTCATTGTAACGTTGAAGAATTTGTTGTACTTTACGCGCCACATGGTAATGACGTTCTCCAACAATCTCTTCGGACAAGGCCGATGAAGAGGATTCCAATGGATCCACTGCCGGATAAATACCCATTTCTGTCAAGCGACGTGCAAGGTTGGTGGTCGCATCCAAGTGAGCAAAGGTCGTGGCCGGCGCCGGATCTGTAAAGTCGTCCGCTGGCACATAAACCGCTTGAATGGATGTGATGGATCCACGGTCAGTAGAAGTAATGCGTTCCTGCATGGCTCCCATTTCACTTGCGAGTGTTGGCTGGTAACCTACCGCTGAAGGGATTCTCCCTAATAAAGCGGAAACTTCTGAACCAGCTTGGGTAAATCGGTAAATGTTATCAATAAATAACAAGACGTCTTGTTTTTCAACATCACGGAAATACTCTGCCATGGTTAAACCAGTCAATGCCACACGCATTCTAGCTCCCGGTGGTTCATTCATTTGTCCAAAAACCAGCGCCGTACGCTCAGCAACTCCAGACTCACGCATTTCGAAAATTAAGTCATTTCCCTCACGCGTGCGTTCCCCAACTCCTGCGAAGACCGAAATTCCACCGTGTCCCTCTGCAACGTTGTGAATTAATTCTTGGATGAGGACGGTCTTTCCAACCCCCGCTCCTCCGAAAAGTCCAACCTTTCCACCTCTTAAATAAGGGGCTAAAAGGTCAATCACTTTAA
>CALYPW010000083.1 GCA_945278685.1 uncultured Dolosicoccus sp. | reverse complement strand
TCCAGTGACCTAAAAGCATAATCAAAATTAAAGAAGCAAATTCAAAGAAAAAGTCCATCACATGAGTGCCCCTTGTGTAGCGGGCAATAACTGCGTAAATACTATAAAAGTAAGACACAAAAATTCCCATCGTAACAAGAGCCATCATACCAGGAGCTTTTTGTTTGAATTCATCCATAGCGCCCGTATAAAAAGGATTACCACCATAAATAAGTAAGATTGTCGCTAAAATCGCAACAATAATATCAGAGTATTTAAACGTAAACTGAAATAGAAATTGAATCCCCATCATCGGCGATAAAATCATAATCGGAATAGCTAAGGGTAAAGATTTAATCAAAATCTCTTTAAAGTTTCCATGATGATGGTGATGATGTCCGCCGTGATGATCATGTTGGTCGTGGGTAGGATTTTCATGATCATGGTGCGCGTGGTGTTGCAAGTAACTTACTCCTTTTATTTTTGTTCACAAACGTAAACTTTAACTAATTCAAGAGTAACACCGATAAAAATAAAGGCATTTTATGTGTTTAATGGGTGGATTATGCTACACTTAAAAGGTAAAGAATTGATAGGAGGATACCATGTTTGAGAAAGTATTATTAATTGCAAATCCGGCGTCGGGTAAGAATAAAGCTTTGGTAATCGCCCACCGATTGTCCTATCTTTTGATTCATGAGTATGCCTCCCACGTTGAAATTCGTGCGACCCAGCAGGAAGGGGACGCAGAAGAATGGGCCAAGGTCGCTGGCGAGGAAGGTTTTAGTGCGGTCATCTGCTTAGGTGGAGATGGAACCGTTAATGAAACTGTTCAAGGATTGGTTCAAAGCAATCTCCGTCCATATTTTAGTTTTATTCCTCTGGGGACTGTCAATGATTTGTGGCGTTCTTTCAATTTTTACATTGATCATGACTTGGCGGTGCGTCAATTTCGAAATGTTCAAGTAGACACCATGGACATCGCAACGGTTAACGGTAAAGTGTTCATCAATGTCGTTGCGCTGGGATCCATTCCTGAATCCGTCATGCATACTGATTCTGTCGATAAGAATTTGTTAGGGTTCTTTGCGTATGTCAAAGAGGGGATTGGGGGTTTCTTTGATTGGCGAGGGTATTCGTTAACCATTGAGACACGAGAAAAGATCTTTGAAGAGGTCGATACCAATTTGGTGCTGATTGGATTGACCAGTAGCATCTCGGGCTACGAACAAGTCATTCCTCATGCGGACTATAATGACGGATTCATGCACATGATCTTGATTAAAGGAAGAAGCCCGTTGGATACTTTAAAAGAAGTATTTGACGGAGGACTGGTTAAGGCCAATGTGAATGACGCGGCCATTCTCATCTCATCGGATTATTTTAAGATCACTAATAACAGTAGCCGCAATGCTCGTATCAATGTGGATGGTGACCCTGGTCCTGAATTACCCGTGGAATTAGAAATTTTGAACGATAAACTCCAAGTGATCATACCAGCCAAAGATGATAAAGGAATCTTCCAACGATTTTCACCGGCCTTTCTGCGTGGAGACCAGTAGAAAAAATAGAAAAAATGTGCTATAATAGTTAGGTATTCAAATTGTGTGAAAGAGGGATCTGTTGATGGCTGTGAAAGTAACCAAAAAACAACGTAAATTAATCGAACATGAGCTTCGACGAGGAACAAGCCGATCACGAATTGCTGCATTATTGGATGTAGAATACGAAGAAGGCGCGAAATTAATCGATGCTGTCCAAGAATCTATTCGTCCGGACGTGAAAGATCAAATAAAGTTTGAGTTCCGCGATGGCGAGATGTATGGAATCATTTCTAAATTATTGGAAAACAGTGCAGTGGTTGAGATTTATTGGGATCTATCCGATCGCTCAAAAGAAGACATTCTAGAAACCCGAACGATTGTAAACTTTAAAGACATCAAAGAGTTTACTGATTTGCCGGAACAACCGGAAGACAAGAAAATTATCTTTGAGTACGAACCAGAAGAATCAGAATAAGAAAAAACTTGTGAACTGTCGAAAAACAGTTCACAAGTTTTTTTATGTGAGTGATTGGAGAATTTCCTGGTTAGCTAAGAGGAAATATTGTTCTTGAATGGACACCTGGTCGAGATCTACTGATTGTTGGATTCTTGTAATATCTTGAGTGAAGATCAACTCTAACCATTCATTGATGGGTAGAATGTTTTCTTCCAGGAAAGGGTAGAGTGACAGACAATAGTCATGAAAATAGTCAAGAATATGAGCACTCATTTGAGGATCCTCTCGATCCGTGAAATCACGAATAGTATGACGACTCATTTGGTAGGTTAGTGATTCTTCAATAGGTTCCAGTTGCGAGAAATCTACCAGATATTCGTGACCAAACCAAAAATAAGAGACATTCTCTTGGAAATCTTGTTGAATCAAATAGTTGGAAAACTTTGCTTTAGTAAGATTAAAGATTTCAGAATGCTTGAGAACTGCCAGTGCCAATAGTTGTGTAGCATCCGATGGGTAGGCAGAAAAGAAGGATAATAGCTGATCCACTTGATAGGGAGGTTGGTTGACCAAGGCCATCACCTGATCCAGCAATTGATCGGTGTCTCTGCTTGCTTCTGCTTGTTGAACGATTCGATCAAATTGATTCATGCCATGGACAAATTGATTGAGCACTGCCGTGGATAGTTCCCGGCTAGCCAAAACAGGCATCAAGCGGTAAGCTTCTAGTAAGGCTTCTTTTTGATCAAAGATGTGTGGAATGGATTCGATGTAAAGGTCAGCCAAGTCTTGGTCGAATGGAAAGTCTTCCAGAGCACGTCCAGGAATCAACCGGTCCCACCAAGTTTTTAATCGCTCACAATCTTGGACAACGATAAGAATGGATAACAGTTGTTTAATCGTTTCGAAATCGGGTTCTTCTTCATAAAGCTGGGACAAAAGCGTGATCGCTTTTTGGTACTGGGAATGATTGAGAGCCTCTGTTATTGCCTTGAACGTTGATTCACGATCAGGCTGATTGGGAAACTTCAAAATGTTTGACAAATTAACACCTCCAAAAAGGAAAATGATCAATGATTAAAATTTTTACTGATTCAGCATTTGACCCTGACACTTTAGAAACAGGTCTGGGAGTCAATTATATGCATGACCGGAAGCAAACGCTGCTTCAACATTATGTGTCTGCTTGTAAAAGTGTTCACCAAGGAGAATTCTTAGCGGTATTCTTTGCTTTGAAATACTTAGAACAAACGGACTTGCCCAAGGCTCTTTTATGGATTCACACAGACAGTCAAGTCGTCGTTCATTCCCTTGAGAAACATCATGTGAAAGATCCGGATTTAAAAGAATTACTGGATGAAATCTTAAAATTACTGTCCAAATATTCCATGTATTTTGTGAAATGGATTCCTGGCTCACAGAATCAACAAGCGGATCAGTTGGCTAAAAACGCCTTGCGCTTGAAAAAGAACCATTAATCTTTTTGGCGTGGACGGCGTTCGCCCCAATACTGATAATAATCCACACGCAGGGGACCGTTGTAAAGTTTTCGTTTACGGGTCGCTTTCTGGCCGTAGTATTTTTCAAAATCTTCGTCGCTGGTGAGAATATATTTACTCCAAGTAGGCATGGCTTGATAAATACGACCCATGTCCCGATAAATCTCGTGGACTTGTTCTTCGTCCAACAAGCGATCTCCGTAGGGAGGATTGGAAATTAAGATTCCAAATTCCTTGTCGGTCACATAATCACTGAGTTGCATCTGTTTGAATTCAATGCTGTCGGAAACGCCGGCTTTTTTGGCATTTTCTTTGGCGAGTTCGATCACAGAGCCGTCAATATCCGTGGCTAAAATGTCTAATTCAACGTCTTCATTAATGGCTTCACGGGCCAATTGTCTTTCTTCTTCCCAAATAGCTGCATCGAACAGGTCCCACTTTTCAGCCACAAATTCACGAAAGAGACCGGGAGCAATGTTGTGACCGATCAAGGCCGCTTCAATCGGAATCGTTCCGGAACCGCAGGTCGGATCGTACAAAGGACGATCAGGGAACCAAGTAGTCAGTTTAATTAAAGCAGCTGCCATGTTTTCTTTCAGTGGTGCACCACCTTTTTCTTCACGGTAACCGCGCTTGAAGAGACTCTCACCGGTAGTATCGATGGATAAAGTGACCTGATTATTGAGAATACCTACTTCAATGGGATAAAGATTGCCAGTTTCTGGCAGATGGTTTCTTCTGAAATAAGTATCCATGATTTTTTGGGCGATGGCTTTTTTAACGATCCCTTGTGCGGCTGGCACACTGGATAACTGAGAACGTACAGATCGACCAGTGACTGGGAACTCCGCATCTAGAGGAAGGATATCTTCCCAAGGTAGGGCATAGGTTTCATCGTAGAGCGTTTCGAAATCTGTGGCCTTGAATTGCCCAAAGTTAATTTTGACTCGGTCAGCGGTTCGCAACCAGAGGTTGGTGTGAGCAATGTCTTTCAAAGTGCCTTTGAAGAAGACGCGCATGTTATCGGTATGCGTGTCATAGCCCATGTCTCGTAATTCTTTCGCAACGACGCCTTCGAGTCCAGCGCCTGACGTTGTAAACAATGAAAATTCTTTCATGTCAATCCTTTTCTTTCTTATAAATATTCGTTTAAAAAAAGACTCTATCGAAATAGAGTCTTTGCCTAATTCGAGTAAATTTCGATAAGCCATGTTCTGTCGACCAATTAATATAGGCCTTAATTGGTGGGTAATCATCTGTCTCTGACAATGTCAGCTCTTTTTTTCGTTGAATTCCTACTCAAAAGAGTGCCTCTACCTAGTTTGAGTTGCTCGCTCGAGGGGTTTACCGCGTTCCAATCCTACGATTTCTCGCAGGCATCGTCTCTGTGGCACTTTTCAGAAGTACTGATTCCTAGCCGAAGCCTTAGAATGTTTCTTCGCCGTTATAAAATACCTTAGCTTATTGTTTCACTAAGCACGAACACTACAAGCATCACAGCTTGTGCGAGCATGGACTTTCCTCAATTAATTTACAATTAACTGCGATTACCTGAAATTTACTCATGATTGTTTATTGATCGTCGACATCTTTGTCGGACTTTGTATCTCCGAAGACATGTTTTTCTAAATTGGACAAACGCTTGAGAATATCAAAGTTAGTCACTCCAGTGCTTGGAGAGATTTGTTTGGGAGATTTATTT
>CALYPW010000082.1 GCA_945278685.1 uncultured Dolosicoccus sp. | reverse complement strand
GGCAGTGGTCATGCACAGCAATCGTCAAGCGGCGCCCAAAGATTCCTTGAAGACTGACGCCTTGGCATTCTTCAAAGAGCGCCTGCAAGCCTTGCAAGCATCGGGCGTTGATCTGGAGCGAGTCTGCCTCGATGCCGGTGTGGGTTTCTCCTACCAATCCAATCCTCAAGAAAATATGCAACGCATGGGGATTACTCGCAGTTTGGTCAACCATCAGCGGCCCGTCATGGTGGCTATCTCTAGGAAAAAATACCTCAAAACCTTGTTTGGCTATGAGGACACCAATAGTGAGATTCCTTCTACTTTCTTGGCCCGTTTAATGATTGAGGACGGGGCACGGGTGATTCGCACCCATGACGTAGCCAGTGTCCAGAGAATGCTCGCTATGACCCGTGCTTACCAAGAAAGTCGTGAAAGCCATGAATCTTAAAGAGATCTCCTTGGAGCATTTACCTTTCTTAAATAAAGAAAAAATCCACCGATTAAAACGTTATTTTCAAGAAATTCCCGAAGATTCCCTCGAAGCGACCAATCCTTTGGTCCACCTGTCGGCCAGTGCCCTGGTCTTTGTCAATGATGCGCTCTTTTTTGTGGAACATCCTTACCAAAAAGAATGGCTCTTGCCAGCGGGGCATGTGGAAGTGGGGGAGTGGCCGGCTCAAACGGCCCAACGAGAATTTCTGGAAGAAACGGGCTACTCGACCGATGACTTTGAACAAGTATTGGTCGACATCAACGTCATTCCCATCCCTGAAAATCCGGCCAAGAATCAATTGGCCCACGTGCACATTGATTTGAGATACCTTTTAAAGTTGGATAACCTTCCGCCCCAAGAAGCTGAATTACCAACGCGACTCTTGAGGCGAGAAGAAGCACCGGAAGAATTTAAAAAATATTACCGTTTAGTGAACCCTGTGAATTAGAATGGAGATCGACCATGAATTTTACAAGTAATAAGAATTTTGAAGTCAAAGTATTTTTTGTCTATGAAGGCCAAGGCTTGGACATGCTCACCCAAGAGACCCTGGAATATGCTCAAAAGCAGTTGCTCTTTAAAGGAAAAGCAGGGCAAATCTATTCCCACTTAGGTCCTCGCACTGAAAACAAAATCCTCGTGGGACTTGGTAAGAAAGAAGCCTTGACGACCAACATCTTGCGCCAAGCCGGTCATGATGCGGGTGCTGAATTGAACAAACACAAGGTCATTAAAGCTTCCATCCACAAAATCACTCACCCAGACATGGATACCTTTGGCTTCGCCCAGTATTTGGCAGAAGGTTTCATGCAGAACGATTACCAATTTGATCGCTACAAGGAGAAACCACAGCCTAAAACTTTAAAACTCTTGAGTTTTGAAGGGTATAAGGATACCGAAGGATTAGAAGAATCTTTAACAGAAATCGTCAATGTCATGGACGGAGTGTCCATGGCCAAAGACATGGTGAATTTGCCTCCGAACGAATTAACCCCTGAGACCATGGCGATGTTAGCCCAACAGGAGCTTGGTAAGATCGGCGTGTCTGTCGAAATCTTCGGCGAAGAATGGATCAAGGAACAAGGCATGGACGCCTACATGGCGGTTGCTGATGGTTCAAAGAATCGTCCGCGTTTCATTCAACTGTCTTACTTGCCCTTGGGAGAAGAAGTTCCGGCCGTGGCCTTAGTTGGAAAAGGGCTGACCTATGACACAGGTGGTTACGCCTTGAAACCTGCGGCTTCCATGCGCACCATGAAATGCGACATGGGTGGGTCCGCCTCAGTTTTTGGAACCATTTACGCCCTGGCAAAAAACCAGATTCAAGCAAACGTGGTAGGAATTGTGGCTGCCGCCGAGAACATGATTTCTGGAAATGCCATGCGCAACGATGACATCGTCTCATCCATGAAAGGTTTGTCCATCGAAATCGGCAACACTGACGCCGAAGGACGCCTCACTCTGGCGGATGCCCTTTATTATGCAGCTACGCAAGTCAACAGCGAATGGATCATCGATATTGCTACTTTAACAGGAGCAGCAGTGGTTGCTTTGGGGGATCATACCACCGCAGCCATTACCAACAATGACGACTTCCTGGCAAAGATTCAAGCATCCGCAGAAGCATCTGGGGAGTATGTCTGGCAGTTGCCCAGCTACCCAGAAATGCGCAAACAAATTCAAGGGGAATTTACCGATCTGGTCAACGTGACCGGTCGCATGGGCGGTGCGATTACCGCCGGCTTATTCCTGGAAGAGTTTGTGGAAAAGAAACCATGGGTTCATTTAGACATTGCCGGCCCCGCCTATACCAAAACGGGCTGGGGATATCTCCACAAAGGTGGAACAGGCATACCGGTCAAAACTCTCTATAACTTCTTGAAAAACCGTGGATAAATTGAAAGAATTCATTGCAAGACACAAGGACTTTTGCCAAAACGCAAAGGTCATGAATAAGGAGGAAGACGAAGGTGTATCAACACGTAGTCGGAACCATTGGCCATACGCCTTTGATTCATTTACAAGGGTTAACTGCGCCGAACCAAGGCCAAGTTTACGTCAAAATTGAAAAGAACAATCCCAGTGGTAGCATTAAAGACCGTGCCGCTTGGGGCATGGTTCAAGCCGCTGTGGAAGCTGGGGAGTTAACCCCAGGAGGAACCGTTATCGAGCCGACCAGTGGCAATACCGGCATATCCTTGGCCATGATTGGTGCTAGCCAAGGATATTCAGTCATTTTGGTCATGCCAGAAACCATGAGCCTGGAACGTCGACAATTGATTCAATCTTACGGGGCAGAAATCATTCTGACACCCGGAAAAGAGGGGATGGCAGGTGCCGTTCAAAAAGCTCAAGCCTTGACCCAGAAGCATGAAAATTATTGGATGCCCAATCAATTTGAGAACCCTGCCAACCGAGAAGCTCATTATCAAACCACGGGTCCTGAAATTTATGAGGCTTTGCCAGAAGTCACCCATTTCGTAGCCGGCGTCGGCACGGGTGGGACCATCAGTGGTGTTAGCCGTTACTTGAAGGAACAAAACCCCGAGATCCAAGTGTGCGCCATTGAACCGGAAGAATCTCGCGTCCTAGCAGGGCATCCAGCAGGCAGCCACAAGATTCAAGGAATTGGTGCGAATTTTGTGCCCGAGGTGTACCAAGCCGAACTGGTGGATCAGGTTTTATCTGTCGCCAGTGAGGAGGCCCAGAAGTTTGCCAATGTCTTGGCCAAGGAGTTCGGACTCCTAGTCGGTGTCTCTTCAGGGGCCAACGTGCAAGCAGCTGCCACTTTGGCTCAATATCTTTCAAAAGAGGCTAACATTGTGACGGTCTTGCCAGATACAGGGGAACGTTATTTGTCCACCGGTTTGTTTAGAGGACAGACTCATGATTAAGTGGTTGATGGCCCTGTCTGAAAGCATTCTGGTGCGCGATCCAGCCGCCAAGTCCAAATGGGAAGTTCTCTTCCTATATCCTGCCATTCGGGCCTGTTGCTTCTATCATTGGTCTCAGTGGTTTTACCAGCGAGAACGCTATTTTGTCGCCCGTTGGGTAACTGAAGTGGGCCGCCGACACTGCGGGATTGAGATTCACCCAGGAGCGACCATCGGTAAAGATCTCTTTATTGACCATGGCATGGGGGTCGTGATTGGTGAAACCGCTCAGATTGGTGACAACGTCACCATCTTCCATGGGGTGACTTTAGGAGGAACTGGCAATGAGAAGGATGCCAAGCGTCATCCGACGATCGGGAACAATGTCATCATTGGAACCGGGGCGAAATTACTAGGACCGATTAGAGTCGGGGACAATGCACGAATCGGCGCCAATGCCGTGGTATTAACCGACGTGCCTGCAGGTGCGACGGCTGTTGGCATACCCGCTCGAATCATTGAAAATATGCCAAAGGGAGAGGATTAAATGCGACTCGTTCATGAAGCATTCATTCGAGGGTTAATGCGTCAACGGGAAACCCATAGTCACAAAGGCGACTACGGAAGGGGGATTATCATCGGCGGAAAAGAGGGGATGGCCGGATCTGTCACTCTTTCTTCCAAAGCCGCCCTCCGCAGTGGGATTGGCTTGAATCACCTCTTTGCTGAAGAGTCAGTGACTCAAATCGTCAATCAACACTCCATCGAAACCATCACCCATTGTATCCCTGGCTTTAAGGATGAGGCTGCCGTGGAGGCTGTTCTGGAAGAACTTTTGGCAAGGAAGGATGCCTTGGCCTTCGGTCCAGGATTAGGGCAGGGGGAAGCTTTAGTCAATCTTCTCAAGAGAGTGCTGAGCACTTACGAAGGCCCCATGGTCATTGATGGCGATGGCTTGAATCTGGTCGCTAAGAATCCGGAAGTTCTTCGCCACCACCCACAAGTGGTCTTAACGCCTCACGAAATGGAGATGAGTCGACTGCTCGGCGGACCCTTAGAGGATGTGATTAACAACCGTCAGTCGGTGGCTGAAGAATTCGCCAGAGCTTATCAAGTTCTTGTGGTTTTGAAAGGGCATGAAACCATTATTACCGATGGCAAGCAGACTTTTGTGAACACAACGGGTAACCCCGGAATGGCAACCGCTGGTAGCGGAGATGTCTTAACTGGCATTGTCTATGCACACTTAGCGAAAGGCTATTCTCTGCAAACGGCTGCTTTAATCGCTGTTTTCATTCATGGATTAAGTGGTGATTTAGCCGTCAAAGATTTGGGGGAAGAGTCTTTGATCGCCTCAGATTTGGTGGATTATCTCCCCCTTGCCTTCCAATCACTGTTGGCGACTAAGCGGTGATTTTTCTTAAAAAATTTCACTTTTACACCCGTCATTGCGTGTTTGGTGTATAATGAATCATAATCTTATATTTTATTGCCTATTGGAGGAATTAAGTTGATTTTTGAACGAATGACCCATGATGGATTCGAACAAATTGTTTTCTGTCATGACAAAACATCTGGACTCAAAGGAATTATTGCCATTCACGACACCACCATTGGTCCTGCCATTGGCGGTTGCCGCTTCTATCCTTATGAAAATGAGGAAGATGCCTTGGTAGACGTTATGCGCTTAGCCAAAGGAATGACCTACAAGAATGCAGTTGCTGGAATTAATCACGGCGTTGCAAAAGGTGTCATTATTGGAGACCCGAAAGCCGACAAAGACGAGTTTATTTTGCGTGCCTTCGGCCGTTACGTTGATAGCCTGAATGGGCGTTATATTACCTCGGTGGATAT
>CALYPW010000081.1 GCA_945278685.1 uncultured Dolosicoccus sp. | reverse complement strand
ACCTTCTCACCAGGACGCATGGCTTTAGCAATGCGTTTGATGGCTAATTCTTCGGCCTTGTCACGGACCTCTTCGTACTTGATTTCTTTTACGAGAAGGACGGCTTGTTCCACCAAGTCGCGGACCATACTCTCCACATCACGCCCAACATAACCGACTTCGGTATACTTGGTCGCTTCGACCTTAATGAAGGGAGCACGGGCCAAGGTGGCCAAACGACGAGCAATTTCAGTCTTTCCAACACCGGTAGGACCAATCATAAGAAGATTCTTCGGTTTAACCTCTTCACGCATGGATCCTTGCAAACGCAAGCGGCGCAGGCGGTTTCTTAAACCAACGGCCACGGAGCGTTTGGCATCTGCTTGTCCGATGATGTACTTATCTAATTCAGATACAACTTCACGGGGGGTTAAGTTCTGCATGTATGTCATCTTCCTTTATTTTTGATTAATTTCTTCAATGCTGATGTGATCGTTGGTAAACACATCAATTTCGCCAGCGATCTTCAAAGCCTGGTAAGCAATGTCTTTGGCGGACATTTCATTCTCTTGTGTATTACGGGCCAGCGCTCTAGCCGCAGCTAAGGCGTAATTTCCACCGGAACCAATGGTCAAGATCCCGTCATCCGGTTCTATGACTTCACCCGTTCCACTGACTAATAAGAGGTTTTCTTTGTTCATAACGATCAACAAGGCTTCTAATTTCTGCAAGCTACGGTCTGTGCGCCATTGCTTGGCGACTTCAACCGCTGCTCGTGTCAATTGACCTTGATGTTCATTTAATTTATCTTCAAACATTTCGGATAAGGTAATAGCATCTGCCACTCCTCCTGCAAAGCCGATGACGACCTTGTTATGATAAATGCGGCGCAGTTTGGTGGCCCCTTGCTTCATAATGACTTGTTCAGCCATGGTCACTTGACCGTCTCCGGCCATGGCCAGTTGTTTGCCGCGACGGACGGCACATATTGTTGTCAAAATAATTCTCCTAATCTGTGTATTTGTGACGACTTGCTCGTGGATGAGCGTTGAGGTAATTTTGGCGAAGTTGTTCTTTGGTCACGTGGGTATAGATTTGCGTCGAGCTCAAGTTGACGTGACCCAGGATTTCTTGGACGGTTCGCATGTCGGCACCATTGTTTAACATATGTGTCGCAAAGGTATGGCGCAATTTATGAGGATGAATGGCTGTTGTTAAGGCACTTTCCTTCAAAATATTGTCCAAGATTTGTCGAACATGGTGCGGTTGAATGGGATCTCCTTGATCATTTAAAAAGACTGACGCACTGCCAACATCTTCCCCTCTGGGTCTTTCTAGAGATAAGTATTCCTGCAAGGACCGCATGGCAGTATCCCCGACTGGGACAATGCGTTCCTTGTTGCCCTTTCCCATCACTCGAAGAATTTGCAAGGACCCATTGATTCGATCCAAAGTAAGATCACACAACTCACTGACCCGCAAGCCCGTCGCATATAAAAGTTCCAGAATGGCCAGGTCGCGGTATTTATGGCCGTGTTCCATGGTGGCGGCTGCTTGAAGCAGTTGGTTGATTTCATCCTCGTAGAAAAACTCCGGCAAACGGTTCTTGCCTGCGGAATACTCCAGCAGATGACTGGGGTCTTGTAAGACCCATTCTTGACGCATGGCATACTTAAAAAAGGACCGCAAGGAGGACAGTTTGCGACTGATGGTCGTTCTTGCTAAACCTCTTTCGGTTAAATAAACGATGAACAAACGCAAATCCTGATATTGAATGTCAGACAAGTCACTGGAACCACTGGAATTTAAAAACTCTAAAAGATCCGTGAGATCTCGTGTATAAGCTTTGATGGTTTGTTCAGAGTAGCGCCGTTCATCACGCAAATAATCAATAAAAACGGGGATTTTAGTCTCCATGTCAATGCCTCATCTCCATTCAATCTTCTAAATTTTACCGATAAATGCACAGGCTTGCAATTAAAAGTGAAAGCTTTCACTGATTTTCATCCTTTCGTTGGAAGTGGTTGCAGGGGCTATCGTTTTAAGAAATCAAAAACCGACCGCTTCCACAGGAAGGGTCGGCTTTTAATGGTTCTTGATTAGTTAGGTACCAGGTCTTCTTTATAATCACAATCACTACATAACACCTGGGTGCCACGGCGGGTGCGTTTCTCCATGAGAATGTGCTCACACTTGGGACAGAAACGGTCAATGGGTTTGTTCCAAGAGACAAAGTCACACTCGGGATACTGATCACAGCCATAGAATATACGTCCGCGGCGGGATTTACGTTCCACCACTTGGCCCTTTTCACACTTGGGACACTTGACGCCAATCTTCTTGACAATGGCCTGAGTGTTCCGGCAATCTGGGAAGTTGCTACAAGCATAGAATTTTCCATAACGCCCATCTTTGATGACCATGGGACTGCCACACTTCTCGCAGTCGAAGCCTGCCGGTTCGTCTTTAATTTCTACTTTTTTCATATTGGATTCAGCTTTTTCCAAGTCTGTGGCAAAGGGTTGGTAGAAGCTATCAATGACTTTGACCCAGTCTTCCTTGCCTTTTTCGACTTCGTCCAATTTGTCTTCCATGTCCGCAGTAAATTCTTCATCCACGATTTGAGGGAAGTATTCCGTCATCATGTCGTTGACGATGCCTCCGAGTTCGGTGGGGTGAAAACGACGCTCTTCCATTTCTACATAATTTCTGCGGCGCAAGGTTTCAATGGTCGGCGAATAGGTCGACGGTCGGCCAATGCCCTTTTCTTCCAGAGTTCTCACCAAACTGGCCTCGTTGTATCGAGGAGGTGGCTGGGTAAAGTGTTGTTCAGGTGCCAGGGTGACCATGGTGACCGTATCGCCATTGGCCATGACAGGAAGAATATTGTCTTCACTGGCCATGGCTGGAAAGACTTTCAAAAACCCGTCGAATTTGATGCGGGAACCATTGGCGCGGAAGGTGACACCGTTTTGCTCAATGTCTGCACGAACGGTTTCATAAACGGCATCTGCCATTTGACTGGCCATGAAGCGCGACCAAATCAAGGAATACAATCGGAACTGATCCAGGTCCAGGGCACCTTTGACTTTTTCGGGCGTAAGAGAAATATTGGTCGGACGTACAGCCTCGTGAGCATCCTGATCCCCTCCGCCACTTGTGAAGCGGTTAGAACCTTTGTAGGATTCACCGAAATGCTTTTCAATGTATTCATTGGCCATGTGACGAGCCAAAGGTGAGATTCGTGTAGAATCGGTACGCATATAAGTAATCAGACCGGTCGACCTTCCACCAATGGTGACCCCTTCATACAGTTGTTGCGCCACGCGCATGGTTTTGCTGGTGGAAAATCCTAAACGATTGGATCCTTCCTGTTGCAAGGTACTGGTTGTAAAAGGTGCTCGGGCACGGCGACGGCGTTGGCCTTCTTTGACGTTGGCCACTTGGAAAGGTGCTGATTGATCCAAACGATCAGTCACGGCTTTCACTGCTTCTTCGTTGGGAAGTTCTGTTTTCTTCCCGTCAATGCCATAGAAACTTGTCTCGAAGACTTCCTCCCCCTTCTTAAAAGTGGATGGAATGGACCAGTATTCTTGAGGGACAAAAGCCTTGATTTCATTCTCACGGTCAATAATCATTTTTAAGACCACCGACTGAACCCGCCCGGCACTTAGGCCACGCTTAATCTTGCGCCAAATCAATGGTGAGATGGAATACCCCACGACGCGGTCAAGAATTCGACGGGCCTGCTGAGCATCCACGCGGTCATTGTTAATTTTCTGTGGGTGCTCAAAGGCATCCAAGATCGCCTGTTTTGTGATTTCGTTAAAGACAATGCGATTCTTATCGTCCAGATCCAACTTCAACAAATGAGCCAAGTGCCAAGCAATGGCTTCCCCTTCGCGGTCCGGGTCAGCCGCTAGGTAGACTTGGTCGGCTTTTTTGGCGAGCTTTCTTAACTCGCGAATGGTGTCGCCACGACCTCGAATGCTGATGTAATGTGGTTCATAATTATTTTCTAAATCCACGCCCATGCGGCTTTTAGGCAAGTCGCGCAGATGTCCTTTACTGGCAACGACCTTGTAGTCCTTGCCTAGGTAACGGTTGATGGTACGAGCTTTGGCAGGAGACTCTACAATCACCAAATATTTGTAAGACATTTTAACGAACTCCTTTAATACTCTTTCAGGAAAAGTGACTGGCACAGTAAAACTGCTGGATAAACAGTGCTAAGTTTACGTGACCAAAAGAAATCTGTCAAATTTTTGTTTCTTCTCCCCGTTGGTAACGGTGAAGCTCTTGAATGGATTGAACGGTTTCACTCAGGCGAAGGATGGGAGTAGCTCCCTGCTCAAGGAGTGCGTTGCATCCGACCGATTCCGTATCGGTGATTCGCCCTGGCAAGGCATAAACTTCTCGGTTGAATTGCAAGGCGTAATTGGCAGTAATCAAGCTGCCACTTTTATGGGCAGCTTCCATGACCAAGGTGGCCGGAGATAATCCCGCAACGAGTCGGTTGCGCATGACAAAGTGATGCCTTTGGGCCGTTTGGGTGGGTAGATATTCACTCAGTAACAAATGTTTCTCAGCAATTTTACCCTGCAAGGACCGGTGGCTGGAGGGATAGGCCATTTCTACCCCTGTCGCAATCACCGCAATGGTGGATTGGTCTTGGGTTTGCATAGCACCCAAATGGGCAAAACGGTCAACCCCGTCGGCCAGCCCGGAAACAGTAACGATGCCTGCCAGAGCCAGGGACTTGGCCATTTCTCGAGTCACAATGCGCCCATAGTCGGTAATTTGACGAGTTCCTACTAAGGAGACTCGTGGTTTAGCCAAGACATCTAGATGTCCCAGGTAATACATCAATAGAGGAGGTTGGTGAATGTGGTTCCACTCTTCGGGATAAACCTTATCTCCGATCACAAAGGACTGACGGGCGAGTTTTTGGATGTAACTGTAATGTTGGGGAATTTCCTCAAAACTGACCCGGTGATTGCGAGTCAGGATGCCCGCTTGTCGAAGCTCTCCTTGGATGTCTTGCAACTCTTTCTGAGTCAAACTTTCCTGATTCAATCCTTGCTGAAAAATAAAGTTGGAATAATGCCACTGATTGCGATAGGTCACTTGGTTCATTGTCAACCAATTCATTTGTTCTTTAAAAGTAAATTTCATAATTTGATTTGTCAAATTAAGCTAGACAAATGTGAATCATTAATGTAACTCAA
>CALYPW010000080.1 GCA_945278685.1 uncultured Dolosicoccus sp. | reverse complement strand
AGAAAGAGCTGTGTGGACGTGTCCCTGTGCGCAGGCATCTGTGACGCCCATCACCAGCTTGTGGTAGTCACGTTCTCAGGCATCATTGGTAGTTTCTTGGATTTTACTGTGCAATTCTCCAGTTGTCTCGTCCACATATTGACGATACACGCGGTCTAAGAAACGTCGACTGGCGCCTAAGCCACGTTCACTCCACGCAATGGATCCATCCAAAGGTCCCATGAACATTTCGTATAGGCGCAGGGTGTCTGCCCCGTATTCTTCCACTACATCGTCTGGGTTCACGACGTTTCCAATGGATTTGGACATTTTTTCGCCGTCTTCTCCTAGGATCATTCCTTGGTTGAAAAGTTTCTTGAATGGCTCTTTCGTCGGTACAAGGTCTAAATCATACAAGACTTTGTGCCAGAAGCGTGCATAAAGAAGGTGCAAGACTGCGTGCTCGGCGCCTCCAATATACAAGTCGACGTTCTGCCAGCGTTCCAAGGCTTCTTCGGAAGCGAAAACTTCATCGTTGTGAGGATTCATGAAACGCAGGTAGTACCAGGAAGATCCCGCCCATTGAGGCATGGTGTTCGTTTCACGCTTTCCTTTGAGTCCGGTTTCTTCATCGACAACGTTTAACCAATCGGTCAAGTTGGCCAATGGAGACTCACCGGTTCCCGAAGGATGAATATTGTCTGCTTTGGGCAACAAGACAGGCAATTCTTCTTCAGGCACTAAGGTACTGGTGCCGTCTTCCCAGTGAATCACTGGAATTGGCTCGCCCCAATAGCGTTGACGAGAAAATAACCAGTCGCGTAAGCGATAATTGATTTCGGCTTCCCCTTTATCATTGGTTTCTAACCATTTAATCATGCTACGAATCGAATCATCCGTTGATAAGCCATTTAAGAAATCTGAATTAATATGAACCCCGTCGCCAGTGTAGGCCCCCTCTTCGTGATCTTCGGGCATTTCAATGATCGGAACAATTGGTAGATTGAACTCTTTGGCGAACTCATAGTCACGCTCATCATGGGCTGGTACTGCCATGATGGCACCTGTTCCATAGCCTGCCAAGACGTAATCAGCAACCCAAATTTCCATCGGTTTTCCCGTGACCGGGTGACTGGCGAAAGATCCTGTAAAGACACCTGTTTTGTCTTTATTTAACGAGGTTCTTTCAAGCTCACTCATCGTAGCGGCGTGAGTCACATATTCCTCAACCGCATCCGCATATTCAGGTGTTGTAAGCTTTGAAACAAGGGCATGCTCAGGAGCAATCACCAGATAAGTGGCACCGAAAAGTGTGTCAGGTCTTGTGGTGTATGTTTCCAATAGGTCATCGGAATCTACCACACGGAAGTTAACACGGGCTCCTTCAGAGCGACCGATCCAATTACGTTGCATATCTTTGAGACTTTCTGGCCAATCCAAATCATCCAAGTCTTCCAATAAACGATCGGCATACTCAGTAATTCGTAAGACCCACTGTCTCATTGGACGACGAACAACGGGATGCCCTCCACGCTCAGAAAGACCATCGATGACTTCTTCATTGGAGAGAACGGTCCCTAAAGCCTCACACCAGTTAACGGAAACTTCAGCTTCATAGGCCAAACCTTCTTCGTATAATTTAGAGAAGATCCATTGGGTCCACTTATAGTAATTTGGATCCGTTGTGTCAATTTCGCGCTCCCAGTCATAACTAAATCCAAGAGACTTGATTTGACGTTTCAATGTTCCAATATTTAATTGGGTGAATTCGTGAGGATCATTTCCAGTATCTAAAGCATATTGTTCAGCTGGAAGACCAAAGGCATCCCAACCCATGGGATGTAAAACGTTGTATCCTTGGGCACGTTTTACGCGCGCGACCACATCGGTAGCCGTATAACCTTTCGGATGGCCGACGTGTAACCCCTCCCCAGACGGGTAAGGGAACATGTCTAAAACATAATAA
This sequence comes from uncultured Dolosicoccus sp., assembly GCA_945278685.1. Classification (GTDB taxonomy): domain Bacteria; phylum Bacillota; class Bacilli; order Lactobacillales; family Aerococcaceae; genus Dolosicoccus. Next base: position 3,368 of record CALYPW010000080.1, on the reverse strand, counting down.
TTGGGTCGGTCGTCATTTTCTTCAGTTTTGAACGTATGATGATCGTCCCAATACTGTTGCCATTTCTTTTCAATTTCTAAATGTTGATATGCCACTGTTCTATCTCCTTCGACTTTTTATTTAATACAAAAAAGCCTATATCATTCGTGAATGATATAGGGCGTGTTGAATCGCGGTACCACCTATTTTTTCGAAGGGTTAATAGCCCCTTCGACTCTTACATTCCATAACGCGGAAAAGGCGGTCACTCCTACTATAGTTTCAAAGTAACAGCAAGTCAGACTAGTTCAAAGATCGTTCTTTTACTTACTCGCACTGTCCGTAAGCTCTCTGGAAAAGAACATATATTCTACTGCTTCTAACGCTTTTATATTGTTTACTTACTTTTAACATTGTAACAAAAACTAAAAATACAATCCAGTCTTCTCAATTTAAAACACCGATCAAATTTCAGAATAGAAAACGATCGGTGTTGGTTTTAAGAGGTGTTGCCTTTTAATTACTGGATTCAAAATTTAATTCAGTGCCAGGATGAATCACTGTTGATCCATTGTTCGCTTCGACGAGTGCATGGACATCCTGCTGATGCTTCTGTGCAATGGAATACAGGGTATCTCCTTTAGTCACTGTATAGGAAGTGGGCGGTGTCGCTTGATTTTGGGGTGCTAAGCCAACAGTCTCATCGTCGGGCGTTTGAACCTCTAGCACAGGTTGTGAAACTTGTAGACTTTGTTCCGGACGAATCGTATTTGAACTCAATTCATTCATCTGCTTCAATTGAGAAACGCTCATCCCGTGATTGCGAGCAATGCGGTATAAATTCTCTCCAGATTTTACCGTATAAAGGTGAGGTCTTAAAGTTCTGTATTGCGAGGCCCCTTGTTCACTAGAACCTGTAACTTTTAGCTTTTGATTCGGTTTAATCAAATGACTGCTTAAACCATTTAATTCTTGCAACTGCTTCACGGTCATATTGTGATTTCGAGCAATGCGGTATAAGTTATCTCCCGATTGAACGGAGTAGCTACCTGTCGAAGCCTGTGTTGGGGACGGTCTTGCCGGTGTTTTTGGTGTTAATGCAGTACCAGAAACTTTCAATCGCTGGTTTGGACGAATTAAATAGCTACTTAAGCCATTCAATTCTTTCAGCTCATTAACCGTCATGTGGTGATTCTTGGCAATACGGTACAAGGTATCTCCCGACTTAACCGCATAGGATGGAGCCGAAGTAACTTTTGTCGTCACCGCCGGAGTGTCTTTAACGGGTTCTGAGGTTTGTTTTAATTTCAAGGTTTGATTTGGATAGATCAGATCACTGGTAAGACCATTTAAACGCTTAAGTTCTGCCACACTCATTCCATGGCTATGGGCAATTCGGTAAAGAGTATCCCCCGATTTAGTTGCGTATGTATTTTCGGCTGTTGCCGTCTGGGCATTTGATGCAAGCTTCGGTACTTCTTCCGAAGTCTCCTGAATATTCTTTTTCTCTTGCTCTTTGGCCATATAAGTGACAACCTGCAGTGCTTGATTGGGACGAATCAGATTGCTCGTCAAACCATTCATTTCTTTGAGTTGACTGACCGTCATGTGGTGATTCTTGGCAATACGGTACAAGGTATCTCCCGACTTAACCGCATAGGATGGAGCCGAAGTAACTTTTGTCGTCACCGCCGGAGTGTCTTTAACGGGTTCTGAGGTTTGTTTTAATTTCAAGGTTTGATTTGGATAGATCAGATCACTGGTAAGACCATTTAAACGCTTAAGTTCTGCCACACTCATTCCATGGCTATGGGCAATTCGGTAAAGAGTATCCCCCGATTTAGTTGCGTATGTATTTTCGGCTGTTGCCGTCTGGGCATTTGATGCAAGCTTCGGTACTTCTTCCGAAGTCTCCTGAATATTCTTTTTCTCTTGCTCTTTGGCCATATAAGTGACAACCTGCAGTGCTTGATTGGGACGAATCAGATTGCTCGTCAAACCATTCATTTCTTTGAGTTGACTGACCGTCATGTGGTGATTCTTGGCAATGCGGTAAAGTGTGTCCCCAGATTTCACCGAATAAGTGGATGATGATGAGGTCTCGTTGAGGGATGATTCCTTTGTGACCGCTTCCTGCTGTGTCACTGGCTCTTGAGTTTTCGAGGTTGGGCCACTACGAAGAATGGCCACATTCTCAGAAACATCAAAGCGCGTCAAATCATGCATGGTAATCAACCGGTTAAGCTTTTGGCCGTAGCGAGTATCTGTTGCATAGGTTCCTGTCAGATGGGCAGTCGCCTTCTGGTAAGAAGATGTTTGGCTCTTGCGGACTCCTAAGTAAAAATTATAACGCCAATTATTGGGGTCATGATTCCCAGTCAACAGATCCGCATTGTCCTGAAAGGACGCTTGATAATTGGGGTACTTGCGGAAATTCGCTTGGATTCCGTAGTAATTCCCGGATCCGTCATCTTCTAAAGTGGATAAATTGACGGATTGACCTTCATAGGCCCCCTTAATACCAAACAAATTATAGTTAGGCGCTTGAGCCAATGAACTATTTCCCCATCCAGATTCAAGAGCTGCCTGAGCAATCATCACCGATGCGTAAAGGTCATTATTTCTCGCAACTTTCTGAGCATGGGGGCTGACCATTTCCAAAAATTCCTTTGCACTAAATGTGTTCGTTGCCTCAACTGTTACCGGCTCCTCCACCAAGGGAATGAGAGTACTTGCTGAAGAAAGCACGACTAAACTTGTATTCACCACTTTGCGCAAAGTCTTTACATTTGTCATTGTGTTTCCTCCTTTTTCATGCTTTATGTGCTAAACTATCTCTATTAATAGTTTAGCAAATTTTTCCAAGACCCTGTACAAAAAATCACATTTACTTAACATTTAATCTTGTTGTCATGATCACGTAATAAAGGAGAGACCAATGCTCAGTGCCGTTCATTATAGTCACCAATTATTGGATGAATTAATCCACAAATTCCCTCAGGGAACATTCATCGATGCCACCCTCGGTAATGGAAATGATTTTCTTTACCTCTTGCAAAAAGAAGAATTTCAAGGCCGTCTCATGGGATTTGATATTCAAGAAGAAGCCATTGCATCTTCCTCTGAAAAAATCCGCCAGTTCATTGAAACAAATGGTGAACCAGCAGCTTCTTATGAAATGATCCATGACAGCCACGCCAAAATTGATCAATACCTTCAAAATACGAAGATACACGGTGCTGTCTTTAATCTGGGATACCTGCCAGGCGGTGACCATTCCATCACCACTCACTTCTCTTCTACCTACGAAGCCATTGAAAAAATCGGCCATTTTCTCGAAGTGGGAGGTCGCATTATTTTGGTGATTTATTGGGGCCATGAAGAAGGAC
>CALYPW010000079.1 GCA_945278685.1 uncultured Dolosicoccus sp. | reverse complement strand
TGTAGTGGACTTTCACCACCAAGTTATCGCCCATGCTGGGCGCACATGCAAAAAACTTCGGCGGATGCCGAAGTTTTGATGATTTATTCTTCTAAATCTAAGCGTGGAATGAGCCCAACGCCTTTACCGCCTTTTCCTAAATGAACACCAATCAGAGGCCCCAGCATAGAGCGAGTACCAGGTTCAATGTCTGGTAATTCTTTTTTGATAAGGGCAATCGCTTCTTCAATGCCTTCTTCATCATGTGCATGTGCGAATAAAACATCCACACCCTGTGGATAATTATCCATTTGCTCTTTGATCAACTCCGCCCACCGACGATACACTCGCCGATTGGTACGAAGCTTTTCAAAGACTTCCAAGCTTCCCTCTGACGTGAACCGAATATGCGGACGAACCCGCAACATACTTCCTATAAAGGCTCCTGCTGCACTCAAACGACCACCTGTGACCAAGTTTTGCAAGTCTTCCACCATCAAGAAAACTCTTGAGTTCTCTGCCGACCAATGAGCATGGCGGGAAACCTCTTCAAAAGGATAACCTTTCTCAAATAATTCCAAGGATTGTTCCACAATGCGTTGAATAATGACAGATGCTGCCCGAGAGTTGACAACGCTCACATTCAAACGATCCGCGTATTCTGCCAAGGATAACTCTGACGCGTGGAAAGTTCCACTGATCTCCTTGGATAAATGAACGGCCAAAACATTCTCATATCCTTTAGCGACAATCTCGTCCAGAACTGTGAAATAATCTCCAGGAGTTGGTTGGGAGGTCGTTGGCAATTCTTTTTCCTGGGAGAGTCTACCATAGAAGTATTCCACGTCTGCTGGTTTGGAACTATCTTTCATGGTGTCCCCATTTGCAAAATTAACCGTTAAGCATACTTCGTAGACATCTGGATGATTGGCCAATTCTTCTGGCAAACACGCAGAACTGTCGACTAAAATTGCTGTTGTCATAATGATTCCTCTTTTCACACAATAACATATGTCCCATTATACCAAAATCGGCTGACAATATCTTCGATTTCTTGTTTATGGTACAGTAAGAGAGGTCAATACACGAAGAAAGGGCGCGACAATTTGTATAATTATAAAAGTATTCAATCCTATGTCGAAGACGAAATCGACATTCGTAAGTCACGATTTTTGACCTTTCTATTCCCGATTGAGGATGAAGAGGATTTTCACGAACAACTGGCTCAGATTAAAAAAGATCATCCAAAAGCAACTCACCATTGTACCGCTTACGTTCTCAATGAAGATTCTACAATTCAAAAAAATGACGATGACGGCGAACCTGGCGGAACTGCTGGAATCCCCATGTTAGAAGTGTTGCTTCAAAACGAATTGACCTATGTAGCGGCCGTTGTGGTACGTTATTTCGGTGGAATTAAGTTAGGGAGCGGTGGATTGATCCGTGCCTACAGTCGTTCTGTTGCGGAAGCCTTGGATAAATCTCAGATCATTCAAAATATCACCCAAGAAATGATTAATTTAATCATGGACTATTCACAAGTCGATACTTTTAATTACTGGCTCAGCCAAACAGATCTGCCAGTGACTCTTTTAGACACTCTATACACTGACAAGGTGACCTTTCAATTAGCCATTCCCATTGAGGATGTGGAGATGGTCCGTGAGGCCCTTATTGAACGCTTTAGCGGACAACTGACCTGGGGGCTCATGGGCGAGCGCACCGTCGATATTCCTTATCCATAAATAAACGGCAAGAGATTTTTCTCTTGCCGTTTATTTTTATTCACCTTCACCATCGAGCGTTAGAGAAAAACCAGTTGCCTGACATCCTTTACCAACATGAACCCTTAAGTAAGGTTCAGATAAGAAATCGTGGAAGGGTCGGCTCGTGGGACAAACGGTCATAGAAGGCTTCGATCTCCTCCAGAACATCCGATCTTTAACAATGTCCCCATCCTCAAAGTTTGCCGTGAGATAAACTTCCTATAAATCTGGGCGATTTTAAATTTCTTCTGATAAGCGAGTGGTACTATCGATTAATACCGCTGTCTTCATATTTATTCCTTTCTTACTTGTAACACTACGGTTATAGCGCTAAAATTTATGTCATTTGAACTTTCTAGGAGGGTTTATCTTGACGCAAATTCTTCGACAAGAGCCACAAAAATATAAAACCTGCCACCATTAAAATGACCAAGGTAATCCAATGGCGATAAGGAGCAAAAACTTGAGACAGAAGACCTAACAAAGAGCAAATAGCAGTGGTAGCTACCATCACGAGGACAATCTGCGTATCTGACAAGCCGTACCTTCTTAAAGAATAATGAAGATGACTTTCATCTCGAGACAGAATGCTCTGTTTATTCAAATATCTACGGACAATGACATAGGCTGTGTCAAACAAAGGCACTAAGTAAAAGATTACCGGTAAAATAATGGTGTAAAAACCTATATTCTTCAAATTCGTAATGGATTGGATGGCGTACATGAAACCAATAAACAAAGCTCCGGTATCTCCTAAGTAAATTTTGGCTGGGGACCAGTTCCAAGGAATAAAGCCAAGAATACTGGTCACCAACAATAAGAGAAGAATCAAATTAGTATACCGCAAAGATAAACTAAAACTATAGGAAGTAATGGCCAGTACGATCAGTCCACTCACCGACACACTGGAAGCCAGGCCATCTACCCCGTCCAATAAATTGATGGAATTAGTGACGATAAAAATCCAGCTGATCGTTAAAAGGTATTTAAAGCTCGTTCCCCAAGACCAATCAATGGAAATGAGGTTGGAAGCAAAATGTAAATCTGTACCAAAAAAAATAATGTTGCTACATATAAGAATCCCGATAGCTTTCACCAATGCTGACAACTCGAAATAATCATCAATCAGACCAATGATCACTAATAAAGTTGAACTTATAAACACCATGCGCTGAGTGGGATAGCTCCATAAATCGCCCAAAAACCGCCAACTGTTTAACCAATAGGTCGCATAAATGACTAGCCCACCATAAGAAACCACGCGACGCTTTGGATGCAATTTGTCATGACGTTCCAACCAACCAAACCGATGCCCTAAATAAATAAAGAGACCTGTTAGAAGGAAGGACATCAGAAAATTTGATAGAAGCAGTCGATGAGATTTCATCAATACATGTCCCATAACTACTCCTTCATTCTCCAAAAATCATCATAAACATTGATAGGAAGGTGACGCTTATGTTGAGATTGACGGTATAGAGTCTCAATGCGCTCTTGCGAGACGGCATCAATCGCTTTTCCTTCAAGATAATCGTCAATCGCTTCATAAGTCACGCCCAGAGCATCTTCGTCGGATTGAAGCGGTTGATTGCTTTCTAGATCCGCAGTCGGTATCTTGAGATAAAGCTCAGGGGCAGCTCCTAAATGCTCCAACAATTGACGACCTTGGCGTTTGTTTAATCGCCAAATAGGCATGATGTCAGCTGCCCCATCGCCAAACTTTGTATAAAAACCAGTGAGCGCTTCTGCAGCAATGTCTGTACCTACGACGATTCCACGACATTCTCCAGCAATCGCGAATTGAACAACCATCCGTTGACGCGCTTTGATATTACCGATGTTAAAATCATTCAAGAACAAATTGTTACCAGCAACGGCTTGGACGATTTGATCCGTGGCTTCTTGGATGTTCACCGTGAAGATTTGATCCGGTCGAATAAACTCCAAAGCACGCTTGGCATCTTCTTCATCCAACTGGTCTCCATAAGGCAACCGAACGGCAATAAATCGGTAACGGTCGTTGCCCGTTTCAGCTCGCAATTCTTCAATAGCCCTTTGCGCAAGCTTCCCCGCCAATGTCGAATCTTGTCCGCCACTTATGCCCATGACCAAACTTTCCAAGCCAGGAATAGATAGTAGATAATCTTTCATAAAATCGATACTTCGGCGAATTTCTTCTCGAGCATCAATGCTCGGTCGAACTTTCAATGTTTGAATGATTTCTTTTTGTAGGCTCATCTACTTTCTCCTGCTTTAATCTTCTTAAATTTTTTCTTGAACAGATTGTCGGATTTTATCAATACTGGCAACCTTATCATCATAGAGCTCTTGAGAAAGGTCTACGGGATAAATTTGTGGATTTAAAATCCGCTTGTATTCATCCCATAAGGCACCAATGTTCTGTTTGGTATTGGCTTTTATCTCTTCCAGGGTCGGCAATTCGTACACTTGTTGTCCTTTCTGATAGACATCAATCAGTAAAGGACGTGCAGTAAAGTCGTGAACCATCTTAGAAATATAAGTATGAACTGGATGGAACATGTATAAAGATTCTTCTTGATCTGGACGTTCATGGACGAGGGAAATATAATCCCCTTCAGATTTCCCGTCACTGTTGCGAGTAATTCGCCAAACTTGTTTGACGCCTGGTGTAGACATTTTCTCGACGTTACTGGAAAGCTTCATTGTTCCATGCATATTACCGTCTTCATCCGCAATACTCACAAGCTTGTAAACAGCTCCCAATGAGGGTTGATCAAAGGCGGTAATTAATTTGGTGCCTACACCCCAGTCATCAATCTTAGCCCCTTGCATGCGCAAGTTAAGAATCGTATCTTCATCCAAATCGTTGGAAGCCACAATGCGCACGTCAGGATAACCAGCATCATCCAATTGCTTACGAATTTTCTTTGATTGATAAGCCATATCACCAGAATCAATGCGGACCGCTTGGAAGTTAATGCGATCACCCATTTCGTCTGCTACACGAATAGCTGTTGGAACTCCAGAGGCCAAAGTATCGTAGGTATCCACAAGAAAAGTCACATTCTTGTGGCTTTCAGCGTAGGCTTTGAACGCTTGGTACTCATCACGGTAAGCTTGAACCAGTGAATGGGCATGGGTACCCGCGACAGGAATGCCGAATAATTTTCCGGCGCGGACATTACTGGTAGAATCAAAGCCACCAATATAGGCCGCACGAGTTCCCCAAATCGCAGCGTCTGCTTCCTGAGCGCGACGAGTTCCAAATTCTGATAAACGATCATTGGGCCCAATGACTGAACGAATGCGGGCCGCTTTGGTAGCAATGAGCGTATGGTAATTCAAAATATTTAGAATCATCGTTTCAATCAACTGACACTGTCCCAAAGGACCTTGGACTTGGACCAAAGGTTCATCCGCAAAGCACAGCTCTCCTTCAACCATCGCTCGCACGTCACAGGTGAATTCAAAGGCTTTTAAATAACTGAGAAAATCTTCGCTGTAAAGATCCAGACTTCTCAAATAATCCAAATCGGATTCCTTGAAGGATAAATTATTTAGGTAATTGACAATCCTTTCGAGCCCCGCAAAAACTGCGTAGCCATTT
>CALYPW010000078.1 GCA_945278685.1 uncultured Dolosicoccus sp. | reverse complement strand
TGGGAGAATCATTATGAAGCTTCCACTCTTTACGGTAAGAACACCGGAAACATCTACACGGGCTCCATGTATTTAAGTTTACTTTCTCTCTTGGACCAAGGAAATCTACACGGAGGCGAGCGTGTAGCACTGTTTAGTTATGGTTCAGGAACCGTTGCTGAATTAGTAACGGGTACCCTCCAAAAGGGTTATCAAAAAATGTTGGAACTTACCAATGCTCGCGCTCAATTCGAAAAAAGAATCAAAGTGTCAGTGGAAGAGTATGAACAAATTTACACTGATCAAATCACGTCGGTCACAGACGATCAATCTCTGGAGAAACAATCCCCAGAAGCCGGTTTTTATTTGAGTCAAATTCGATCTCAACAACATCATTACGCTTATTTAGAGACTGATTAATAATGGCACACCCTGGAAAAGTAAGTGAAAACACTCATTCTTTTTCAGGGCATTTTTACTCGTGTGCTGTTTGCAATTTCTTCCTAAAACTGATAAGATTTGGCGGATGGATCACTGATGTATTTTGCATAAAAAAAACGAATCCTAATTGTTTAATCTAGCTAAAAGTTAGGATGATTTTTCATGCAACAAAACAGCGATCGATTAATTTAAACAAAGAAAGTAGGTTGGAAAATTGGAAGGGAACACACGCATTCTAGAATTCTTTGGAATAACGGTCTCTGCTGAAGTTTTCAATTCACTGCTTGCGACACTGATCATCAGTGTACTTGCAATTGTGTGGATGACACGAAACTTGTCAGTAGAAAATCCATCAAAACCTCAACTCGTGCTTGAGTGGATTTACAACTTTGTCAAAGGCATTGTTGGCGGATCAATTCATAGCCCGCGTGCTCAACGCTTTCAGCTACTGGGAATGACTTTACTTATTCTGATATTTGTAGCGAATATGATTGGGTTACCGTTGTTATTGACAATTGGTGGTTACACCATGTGGACAAGCCCGACTGGGGACGTTAGCGTCGCATTTACGATCGCTTTAATGGTCATTATCTTGTCCCACATGTTAGGTGTTGAAAGACAGGGAACTAAAGGATATTTTGTAAAAAGTTATCTAGAACCGCTATCCGCGCTTGCGCCAATTAACTTAATCGAGGAATTTACAAACTCATTAACCTTGGCCTTGCGTCTATATGGAAACATTTTTGCTGGTGGAGTCTTGCTAGGAATTATTGCTGACTTTGCGACATCGTATCAGCCTTGGACCTGGGTAGTGGGTATTCCACTACAAATGGTTTGGCAAGGTTTCTCAGGATTCCTGGGAGCAATCCAAGCATACATTTTTGTAACGTTAGCAATGGTGTACATGGCAAATAAAGTAGAGAACTAATTGATTTTATATAGTAATACATTTTAATTTTTTAACTTACATAAAAGATAAGGGGTTTTAAATATGGAAGCAATGGCTGCTGCAATCGCGATCGCTGTCGCGTCACTAGGTGCTGCACTTGGTGCAGGTATGGTTATTAAACAAACAATCGAGTCAATCGCTCGTCAACCAGAATTAGAAGATCGTTTAAGAACAACAATGTTTTTGGGAATCGGATTAATCGAAGCTATTCCAATCATGGCAGTTGTTATTGCGTTCATTCTAGTCTTTAGATAATTATTAGCTTTTGAAATCAGCTAAGATGGAGGAGCTATCATAATGAACAATATTATTTTAGAGGCACAAGCTAATAATGCGCTTGGTCATACAATTATTACATTAATCGCATTTATTTTGCTGTTATATTTTGTTGGTAAATTCGCATGGAATCCTTTGATGAACGTCTTATCAGCGCGTCAGCAAGCGATTTCTTCAGAGGTCTCTGAAGCAGAAGCGAACAATGCCGCTGCAAAAGAAAATCGTGAAGAAGCTGAAAAGTTTTTAAATGAAGCTCGCCACCAAGCAACTCAAATTGTTGAAGATGCCCATCAACAAGGCATTCGCACACAAGAAGAGCTAGTGGAGGCAGCACGTGCAGAAGTGGCACGCATTCATGAAGAAGCGAAGACAGCAATCGCTGTTAAACGTCAAGAAGTGATTAAAGATTTAGAAGGTGAAATTTCCGGAGTCGTTGTGGCCCTGGCAGAACAAGTTGCCAAACGTCATATCAACGAAGAAGATCATCAACGCTTGGTTGAAGAGTTTATCCAAGGGATGGATGAGCTATGATGAATACAAGTGGCGTTAACCACGAAACGTTGGTAATTACCAGCGCTACTGAGTTAACACAAGATCAAATTGATAGAATTGCCGAGAAGTTCAAAGGAAAATCAGGGATTGAACTTAAAAAAGTAGAACCCCATGTAGATCCTTCACTGATTTCAGGAATCCGTTTGCAATCAGAAAGCTTCTATTATGAAGATTCAGGTTACAAAACACTCAATGATCTCAAACGCAATCTAACAAATGATTCTTTGAAAGGAGCTGAATAGCATTGATGTCTGAAAGTCTTAGTAATCAGCTACTGAATCAGATTAAAGGTTATAAGCCTTCAAAGAACATTGAAGAAATTGGAACAGTCATCTCCAGTGGAGATGGAATCGTCCGTGCGAATGGATTAGGAAATGCCATGGCAGGTGAAATGGTTGAATTCAGTAACGGTTCCTTTGGAATGGTCCAAAACTTAGAGAACAAGGATGTTGGAATCATTGTTTTTGGAGAGTATACGGACATCCACGAAGGAGACTTTGTCAAACGTCTTGGCCACGTCATGGAAGTTCCAGTCGGCGATGCACTCATTGGCCGTGTCGTGAATGCTCTCGGGGAACCGATTGATGGGAAAGGGCCGATCAACACAAACAAGACTCGCCCCATTGAATCTGATGCACCAGGTGTCATGGATCGTAAATCTGTTCACGAACCTCTTCAAACTGGAATCAAAGCCATTGATGCTTTAATTCCTATTGGACGTGGGCAACGTGAACTGATCATTGGAGACCGAAAAACAGGAAAAACTTCTGTCGCGGTAGATACTATCCTCAATCAGCATGATCAAGACGTTCTTTGTATTTATGTCGCCATTGGACAAAAAGAATCCACGATCAAGAACACCGTAGAAGTTTTTGAACAAAATGGTGCCATGGCTTATACAACCGTTGTATCTGCCGGTGCTTCAAACCCAGCATCACAACTGTACATTGCGCCGTATGCGGGTACTGCGATGGCTGAAGAATTCATGCACAATGGCAAGCATGTTTTAATTGTTTATGATGACCTATCGAAGCAAGCGGCTGCTTATCGTGAAATGAGTTTGTTATTAAGAAGACCACCGGGACGCGAAGCTTTCCCAGGGGATGTTTTCTACTTGCACTCACGTCTACTTGAGCGCTCAGCTAAATTGAGCGACGAATTAGGTGGAGGTTCCATTACTTCATTACCAATCGTTGAGACTCAAGCTGGAGACATTTCTGCGTATATTCCGACCAACGTTATTTCGATTACGGACGGACAAATTTTCTTAGAGAGCAACTTATTCTTCTCAGGAGTTCGCCCAGCGATTAACGCCGGACTTTCTGTTTCACGTGTCGGTGGATCTGCCCAAATTCGAGGCATGAGTAAAACAGCCGGTACACTCCGATTAGACCTGGCAAGCTACCGTGAATTGGAAGCTTTTGCCCAGTTTGGTTCTGATTTGGACGAGGCCACACAAGCACGACTTGCTCGTGGAGAACGTACGGTAGAAGTATTAAAACAAGCTCTGCATTCACCAATCGCGGTTGAAAAGCAAATTGTTTACTTCTATGCCTTGAACAATGGTCACATCGATAAGGTAGAAGTTCCAGATGTGACAACTTATGAGCAAGAATTGTACAAATATATGGATGAAAACTATTCACAGATTTTATCTTCGATTCGTTTAGAAGGTGAGATCACAGATTTTGGCGCTTTAGATGAAGCACTAACAAACTTTGACGATGAATTTGCAAGAATGGTTACAAAGTAGTAGCGACTTTACGCTAAATATCAGAAATGGGGGCTAAAAATGTCATCTTTGAATGTAATCAAAGGAAAAATTAATTCGACAAAAAATACTGCCCAAATTACCAATGCAATGCGTATGGTATCCGCTGCTAAATATAATCGAATTGCTGAAGATGCTGGTGTTTTCTTTGTATATTTACAACGATTAAGAAGAATGATTGCAGATTTAGCAAGCTCGCAAATTGATGCCCTTGAAGCCGATCCAACGGGACAAACCAGCTCGCATGACATCGATTTCAATAAGATGTTGATTGAAAGACCTATCAAGCGTGTCGGTTATATTATCATCTCGTCAGATAAAGGATTAGCGGGTAATTATAACTCGTCCCTGTTTAGTGCGGTAGAGCAGATGTTAGAAGAAACACATGATCAGAAAGAGAAAGCCGTTATTTTGGCAATTGGAGAACCTGGAGCGACACATTTTGAGCGCTTAGGTTACGAAGTTGCACATGCAACTTATGACATTTCTGACCAGCCAACGTTTACTGAGGTTCAATCCATTGTTCGCCGAGCAATCACTTATTATGAAGATGAAAAGTTCGATGCTCTGCGAATTTTATACAATCACCACGTGAATGCGTTGCATCATGAATTCCATATCGACAATGTGTTGCCATTGGCCACTGATCAGCTGAAGCAAGAAGATACTCGATCAGTAGAAACGGATTATATCATCGAACCGGATGCAAATACCGTGTTAGATATTTTACTTCCGCAATATGCACAGAGTCAGATTTATGGAGCGATTTTGGATGCGAAATCTGCAGAACATGCCAGCCGTATGAATGCGATGCAGGCAGCTACAGACAATGCCAACGAAATCGTCGGTGACTTGACACTTCAGTACAATCAGATGCGTCAGTTACAAGTAACGAATGATATCTTAGATATTATAAATGGAGCAAATGCTATAGAACAAGAAGAGGAGGGGAATTAACGAATGCACATTGGACGTGTTAATCAAGTAATCGGTCCGGTCGTCGACGTGACCTTCCCGACAGACGGTGAGTTTCCGGATATCAACAACGCGATTGTTGTTCCTAAGAAACCATTGGCAGATGGACAAACTCTAGAAGATTTAAATTCAGATGAATCAATCAACTTAGTGGTTGCTTTATAATTGGGTAACGGTGTTGTGCGAACAATTGCTTTGGAATCCACAGATGGATTAGTTCGAGGCATGGAAGCTTACAACACAGGTTCAGCAATATCTGTACCGGTTGGGGAAGCCACGCTCGGACGAGTTTTCAATGTTTTAGGAGAAGCGATTGATGGGGAAGGGGCCGTTGAAGCCAATGAACAACATCCCATCCATCGTCCAGCTCCTGCCTTCGAAAACTTAAGCAGTAGTTTCGAAATTTTGGAAACTGGAATTAAAGTTATTGACCTATTGGCACCTTATTTAAGAGGTGGGAAAGTCGGGCTCTTTGGTGGTGCTGGAGTTGGTAAGACAGTACTCATTCAAGAATTAATCCACAATATCGCACAAGAACGGGAT
>CALYPW010000077.1 GCA_945278685.1 uncultured Dolosicoccus sp. | reverse complement strand
TTGGCCGGAACAGTTTCGGGATGATTTCCCAAGGGGAAATTGAACAGATCTTTCTGAGCCGTCCCGAAGAACGTCGGTCCATCATCGAAGAGGCAGCAGGTGTCCAACGTTACCAGCAACGTAAAATCGAAGCCTCTCGAAAATTGGATCGTTCCAGCGATCACTTAAGCCGGGTCAAAGACATTATTCATGAACTTGAAGGGCAATTGGAACCTTTGGCCAAGCAACGAGAAAGCGCCTTGAAATACCAAGAACTTCAAGAGACCTTTGAAGGCTTGGAATTGTCTTTGCTGACCCAAGAAATCGACCAGTTCCAAAGCCAACGCTTAGAAACAGAGCAAACCTTGAACGGCCTCAATGATGTTTTGGATACCAATAACCAAACCATTCAGAAGAAAAACGAAGCCCTTATCCAGCAGCACCAAGAGCTGGAAGAATTGGTCCTAACCATCGATCAGCGAAGCGATGAGTTGCAAGAACAGGTACAGCATATCGAAATCCTGCGAGGAAAATTACAGATGGCCGAACAGGAACATTCTTTTAATCAATCGACTCAAAAATCCCAAGAAGATCAGAAACGGGAGTATTTGGAGCGCCAAGAAGCGGTTCAAGGGCTTTTGGAGCGTCAAGAACAAGCCTGTTTCGATCTGCAACAAACCATTGATGACTTGCAGAAGCGCTTGAAGAAGGACCAAGAAGAGTCCTCCCTCTTGCAAAATCATGACGAAGAACAGGTGGAACAATTCCGTAACCAACTGATTGATGATTACCAACGCCAGGCGACGATCAACAACCAACTGCAACAATTAGTGGCCACTCAAGACCGTTCCCAAAGACGTTCCCAACAATTATTGAAACAAAAAGCAACACTGGAGGGGCAGTTAGAGGCAGTTCTTGAAGAAGAAGCTCGTTTGGAGAAATCTCAGACGTCTTCCCAAGAAACTGTGACCGCGCTGGCACAAAAAGTAAGCGAAGGACAGGCACAGTTGGAATCTCAGACCCAAGAAGGGGAGCAGGTTCAACAGGCCATTTTTCAAGCGGAGCGACACATCCAACGGTTGTTGGGGAAGGTATCTTCTTTGGAAGATTTGGAAGCCTCTTATTCAGGATATTACGCCGGAGTTCGCGCAATCATGCAACGAAAAGAACAATTCCCAGGCATCAACGGCACCGTGGCTGAATTGATGCGGGTGCCTGCGGATTATCAAACGGCCATTGAGACAGCCCTCGGGGGCTCCTTGCAACAAATCGTGGTTCAGGATGATCAGACTGCCCGTCAAGCCATTGCCTATTTAAGGGAAAATCGCTCAGGACGAGCCACCTTCCTTCCCCGCACAAACATTCAAGCCCGCCAGCTTCGGGGAACCATTCGTCAACAGGCCCAGAACCATCCAGGCTACGTTGGAATCGCCAGCGAATTGGTAGAAGTGGCGGACCATGACCGTCTGATCGCCGAGCATCTCTTAGGGGCGACTGTGGTCATGGCCCAATTATCCGATGCACAAAGTTTGGCATCTGCCACCAACCACCGTATGCGCATCGTGACTTTGGATGGGGAAATTTTGAATCCTGGAGGATCCGTCTCCGGTGGTCGCCAACGCAATGACAATAGCCTCCTGGCTCGCGAACAACAATTGCATCAAGCCAAGGAAACTTTGGAAAAATCTCAAAAGGATTATCAGGCTTTGGAAGCAGATATTCAAAGCAAGCGCGAACAGTACCAGGAAAAACGCCAAGAAGTAATGACCTTGCAAAAAGAACTCGAAAGCGTCAAAACCAAGGCCCAAGAAGTTGCCAGTGATTACCAACAGGTGGTCTACAGCAAACAACAGGCTCAGGACCAACTGTCCTTGACGGAGGCTGATCTTAAGGAGCTAGAAGAAGAAACGAGCCAGCTTCAAGAACAAGAAGTAGACTTGCAAGAACAGTTGACCAAGATCCAGGCCACCATTCAAGAAAAGAACGATGATTTGGAGAAGCTCAACCTCGACAAAGATGACCGAGAAGAAGCTTTGAATCAGTTACAAACCTCGATTCGAGAATTGAGTACGGACTTAGCCGTTGCGAACACGCAGTTCAAGGCAACCCAGGAGGAGACCCAACGGTATCAAGAAGAATTGGCGCAGATCCAGCAATGGCTCATTGTGGAAGAAACTTCCACTCGCCAACAAGCACAAGACGTGGCCACCCTCAATGACCAAATCACTTCCTTGCAAGAGGAAATTGAAACCTTGACTCAAGCCCATGAGAAGCAACAAAAAGATCTCAAAGATAAACGTCAATCCAGAGTGACCATGAACGAAGCCATCGTGCAATTAGAGGGAATTGTTCAAGAACTTCAAGCTGCCAACCAAAAGCATTATCAAGAACAGGCCCGCTGCAAGGCACAGGTGGAACAATTAATCGAATCCATCAAGGCACACTTGAATCAGCTGAACAATGATTACAAGACGACCTATGAAGCAGCCAAAGAAGCCGCGACACCTTTGGAAGATTCTGCCAGTGCCCGCCAAGAGCTCAACCGCTTAAGGCGTCAAATCAATGGCCTAGGACCGATCAACCTCGAATCAATTGAGGATTATGATATACTAAATGAACGTTACCAACACCTAACGGAGCAGGAATCGGATCTGTTGACGGCCATTGCACAATTGGAAGACACCATCCGTCAAATGGATCAAGAAGTGATTGTGCGTTTTAAAGAAACCTTTGAAACCATCAATGCCCAATTCAAAATCACCTTCCAGAAACTTTTTGGTGGTGGCCAAGCATCCTTGCAATTGACGGATCCGGAGGACTTGTTGACCACAGGCATTGATATCATTGCCCAACCTCCTGGCAAGAAGAAACAGAACCTTTCCCTGCTTTCAGGAGGAGAGCGAACTCTAACGGCCATTGCCTTACTCTTTGCGATTTTAGAAACCCACCCGACGCCCTTTGTCTTGTTGGATGAGGTTGAAGCCGCTTTGGATGAGGCCAACGTGTCGCGCTTTGGTGAATATTTACAAACATTTACAGACACGACCCAATTCATTGTGATTACCCACCGACGAGGCACCATGGAAAATGCGGATATTCTTTATGGCGTGACCATGGAACAATCGGGCGTGTCCAAACTTGCCTCGGTGCGTTTAACAGATGTAGAACTTGACGAAGTTTAAAAAGGAGACTGACATGGTAGATTTAATTGCGATTGATTTGGACGGTACTTTGTTAACGGATGAACGCAAAGTCACCAAAGAGAATTACGAAGCCATTCATTACGCCCTCAAGAAGGGTGTGAAAGTCGTCTTATGTACAGGACGCCCTTACTTGGGGATGAATCACGTCGTGGAAGAAGTTGGTTTGACCAGCGATGACGATTACATCATTACTTTCAACGGTTCTTTGGTCCAAAAAGCCTCCGATGGAGAAATTCTTGCCAGAAACACCATGACTTTCGGCGATTTAAAAATCTGGAAAGAGGAATTGGACCGCTTGAAGTTGCCTCTGAACGTCATTGATGAGGACTACGTCTACTATCCTTCCAGCTATCCGGACGATCAATCCTCCATTTATCTAAGCGATGTTACCGTTGCTCCTTCCCAGGAAAAAGACTTTGAGAGCTTTGAACCCGATCATGATTTCAATAAATTCGTGATTGCCATCAACGAAGAATATCTGGACCAACAGCTGGAAGATTTGAATCCAGCCTTGCTTGAAAAATATTCCGTGGTCAAATCCCATCCTTTTTTATTGGAAGTAATGAGTAAAGGTACCCACAAAGCCAAAGGAATTTCCCAGTTGGCCGAGTTTTTAAACATTGATCGCTCGCGCATCATGGGTATTGGCGACCAAGAAAATGACCAGACCATGATCGAGTGGGCGGGGATTGGTGTGGGCATGGACAACGCGGTGGACGCAGTCAAAGAAGTGTCCGATGACATCACTGCCAGTAATAACGACAGTGGCGTCGCTCAAGCCATTTACAAATACGTGAAATAATTTACACTCAAAGGACGTGGAACGATGGGGTTATTAAATAGAATTCGTCGAGCCTTTACAGGGGAAGACAAGGCAGTCCAAGAAGAACTGCAAGAAAAAAATGAACAAATTGTTTTTGATACCTATGACGAGGGCATGGAGAAGCCACGCCGCGGATTTGCGGAACGCATCAATGACTTGTTTTCCGGTTTTAGGGAAGTGGATGAAGACTTTTACGAAGATTTGGAAGAGGTTTTGATTGGTGCGGATGTTGGTTTTAACATGACCATCGCCTTAACCAATGCTATTCGTGATGAGATTGAAGCCCAAGGCGTGCACCGTGCCGACGATGTTCGTCAAGTCGTCATTGAAAAGATGGTCGAAATCTACGAACAAGATGGATCAGATTCCAATGAATTGACCATTAATCCAGATGGGCCCACGGTGATTCTTTTTATCGGGGTCAACGGCGTCGGGAAAACGACCTCTGTCGGGAAAATAGGTTACCAACTCAAACAAGAAGGCCACAAAGTTTTAATGGCGGCCGCGGATACATTCCGTGCCGGCGCCACCGAGCAATTGAACGTGTGGGGTGAGCGCTTGGACATTCCTGTAGTAACCGGCCAGGCTCAAGGAGACCCAGCGTCCGTGGTTTACGACGCCATCACTCAAGCCAATGCAGAGAATTATGATTTTGTCTTGGTCGATACCGCCGGGCGTCTGCAAACCAAGCGCTATTTGATGGAAGAATTGGCTAAGATCAACCGCATCATTGAAAGCAAGAATCCCAACGGCGTCCAAGAAGTCTTGCTGGTCTTGGATGCGACCACCGGACAGAATGCCTCCATTCAAGCCAAGGAATTTAACGAGGCCACCAACATTACCGGGCTGGTCTTAACCAAGCTGGATGGAACGGCCAAGGGAGGCGTGGTCTTGTCCATTCGCCATGACCTGGACATTCCCGTCAAATACATCGGTCTGGGCGAGCAAGCCACGGACCTACAAAAGTTTGACGCCGAGAATTACATGTACAACTTAGTGCGCGGACTCATTGAGAATTAAAAAGAAAACCCCTGGGAGTATGGCGCTCCCAGGGGTTTTTCATGGATAAAATGGTTGAGTGAACATCGATAAGATTCTAAATTCATTCATTGTTTTGAAAAAGCATGTGTCCATTTAATTTATTCGTTTTAGATTAAAAAGTCCGCTTTCTATTTCATCTATTCTGTTTAGGTTAAAAAGCTTCTTTTCTATTTAATCTATTCAGCTTTAGGTTAAAAAGCTTCTTTTCTATTTAATCTATCTCCAAAACAAACCCCACAAGCGCCGAGCGCTTGTGGGGATTCGACTTATACGGTATCTTTCATGGTTGCGACCATTCGTCTTCTTTCGGACTACCTGCGCAACCATCCCCAAGCCACTCCGCAACAGTTCCGGGGAAAATTCTGTCAAGTCTTAATCCTACTGGAGCAGTTCACGGTAGTTTCCTAACAGCAAAAAACCTTCCAGCAAAAAGGTGGAAGGTTGAAAATTTAATTCTTCAATTGAATCAAATATATTTTTGCTTGGTCTTCTTTGACGAAACGCGGATCTGTCTCAATGATGAGCTCGGAACATTTCTTCAGATCGTCGATGTTAAAAGCGATCG
>CALYPW010000076.1 GCA_945278685.1 uncultured Dolosicoccus sp. | reverse complement strand
GTCAGTAAGGCAACGTCCAATTCATTGAGAGGCACGTCCTGGAAGCTTTTATCTTGGTAGTCTTCCAGATAATTGCGAATGTTTGCCACTGGGAGGTCTCCTTTCTTTTTTGACAAACAGGGAAACTGAATTTTAAAAGTAAATGGTCTATAATAAATATAGATTATTTTGAAAGAGGGTGCAACGATTGAATATTATAAATATTACGCCTGAAGAGATTCAAAACATGGATCCCGAAGAGTTGACCAAAGCCCTGATGACCCACTTGGAAACTGTCATTGATCCCGAGATAGGCATTGATTTGGTCAATTTAGGATTGGTCTATGACGTCGAGATCACGCCTGAAGGCTTTGCAAAAGTGACCATCACCTTAACTTCCATGGGGTGTCCCATGGCCGACCAGATTGTCCAAGACCTGGAACTAACCATGAAAGAAATCAAGATGGTTAAAGAGGTGGAAGTTGAGATTGTTTGGTACCCATCTTGGAGCCCTGAGCGCATGTCTCGCTATGCCCGCATTGCTCTGGGTATGAAATTTCAATAAATTGCGCAAAAAGCTCTTGACGAACCCAGAGGGATTCGTTATTCTTATAATAAGGTTAAATTAGAAATCGATGAGAATTCGAAAAATTACTGCTTAGAAGAGATAAGGATGAAGATAAAATGTGTCGAACGATGATGTTAGACTTGAATAGCACCGCGAAGCATATTATTGTCTTGGGAGTCGTTATCTAGGATCTTAGGGGTACTGAAAATTCAGTCGTTAAGGTCCTCTTTAGCAATTCTAACGCAGGACACTTAACTAGTTTAGCTTAGTAAGCGTCCTTATAGACAAAGGGATGCTTTTTTTATTGTTGAAAAGCAGTAAATCTGGATGGTGACTTTTCCTTTATAGCGATATAACGAAGATATACCTCCAACAAATTCATAAAAGAAAGGAAAGAAAGTCATATGATTACCGTAGACAAACCAATCTCAGGAGCCGACTTAATTGTCCAAACTCTGGAAGAGTTAAAGGTTGATAAGATCTTTGGTTATCCCGGTGGAGCCGTGTTGCCTTTGTATGATGCGATTTATGAAGCAACGACACAAAACAGACTGTCCCACATTTCACCGCGCCATGAACAAGGAGCCGTTCATGCCGCTGAAGGATATGCCCAAGCGAAAGATGAGGTTGGTGTGGTGATCGTCACCAGTGGTCCAGGAGCGACCAACGCGCTGACAGGAATTACCAATGCCATGTTGGACTCCACGCCATTGGTGGTTATTACTGGTCAAGTACACCGTCCAGGAATTGGTTACGATGCGTTCCAGGAAGCTGATATTTTTGGAATGACGACGCCAATTACCAAATACAATTACCAAATCCGAGATGTTCGCGAAATTCCACGGGTCTTGCACGAAGCTTTCCACATTGCCAATACCGGAAGGAAAGGACCAGTGGTCATCGATTTACCCCGCGACATGCAGGTAAACACCACCATTGAATGGTACGATACCGCCATTGATTTAGCCGGTTACCGCTTGGAGTCTCATCCGGTCCACAATGAGGCCAAATTGGCCGTGGATAAGATGTTGGAAGCTGAACGCCCCATTATCCTAGCGGGTAAGGGAGTCCTGGCTGGGTATGCCCAAGATGAATTGCGTCAATTTGCTGAAACCTACAATATTCCCGTCGTAACGACCCTGTTAGGGTTAGGCGCTATGCCCCACGGACATGAATTATTTGCGGGAATGGGAGGCATGCACGGGTCTTACCCTTCCAACATGGCCCTTTACGAAGCGGACTACATTTTGAATATTGGTTCTCGTTTTGATGATCGCGTGGCCAGCAACCCTCAAATGTTCGGTAGAAACGCTTACATTGTGCACGTGGACATTGATAACAAAGAATTGGGCAAGATCATTGCGACAGATCTGCCAATTCTTTCAGACTCCAAGGCCTTTCTTCAAGCTGCGAATGCTGTTGAGGTGGAAGATAACCCAGACCATGTGAACCATTCCGGTTGGGTCAAGCGTTTCCAGGGTTGGAAGGAAAGACATCCACTCGGATTTAACAACGACCAAGAAGAAGTGCTTCCCCAAGACGTCATCCAGCGCATCGGCAAGCAAACAAAAGGCGAAGCCATTGTTGTTTCTGACGTGGGGCAACATCAGATGTGGACGTCTCAGTTCTATCCCTTCAAGAACCGTGCCCAACAGATTACCAGTGGGGGACTAGGAACGATGGGATTCGGAATACCTGCAGCTTTGGGAGCCGGAATTGCTGCCAAAGAACAAGGCAAACAAGTCGTGGCTATCATTGGAGATGCCGGCTTCCAAATGACCAATCAAGAGTTGGCGGCCATTCGTGAACTCGACTTGGATGTCAAAATATTCATCATGAATAACTCCGTCATGGGAATGGTTCACCAGTGGCAAACCCTGTTTTTCGATGAGAATTATTCAGAATCTGCCTTTGGCTTTGATCCAGATTTTGTCAAATTGAGCGAAGTCTATGAAATTCCAAGCTACCGCATCGATGAGATGGACCAGATCGATGAAGTATTAGACAAGGTCTTTGCGATGGAAGGGCCAGTCTTGGTAGACGTGGTCATTCCGGAAGACGAGAAGGTTCAACCCATGGTACCGGCAGGTTTGAACAACAATGAGATGGAGGGAGTTTACAATGCATAAGCGCGTAATTACGGCCCTAGTCAATGACAACATCGGGGTTCTCAATCGATTCAGCGGCATTGTCTCAAGGGCTAAGACCAACATGGCGAGCATTACCATCGCCCAAACGACTTGTGAGAATATCAGCCGCATCACCATGGTCTTGGAAGTCGAAGACGAAAAGACGGCCCGTCACATTATCAACCAATTGAACAATCAAATCGATGTTCTGGAAATCAGAGACATCACCGACGAGTCTCATTTGGAACGCGAATTGGCCTTGGTGCAGATCCACTCTCCCATCGAAAAGAGACACGAAGTCATGGCCATCATGGGTCCTTTCCGGGGTCAAATTGTGGACGTGGCGGAGTCTGACATTGTGATTCAAGTGACAGGGACCATCGAAAAAGTTGAAGCCTTCCTGGAACTGATCAAGCCCTATGGCATCAAGCGAATCGCCAGAACGGGAATTAGCGGATTTACCCGCTTTGCGGATTCCGAAAGTCGTCTATAATCGAAGTTATTAATCAAAAATTTTAATCAAACAATTGGAGGAAAAACTACATGTTTAAAGTTTATTACGAAAAAGATATCCAACAAGACACACTACAAGGCAAAAAGATCGCCATCTTAGGGTATGGGTCTCAAGGGCACGCCCACGCACAAAACATCCGTGACAATGGCTATGACGTCATCATCGGGGTGCGCGAAGGTAAATCTGCGGAGGCTGCTCGCAACGACAACTTCGAGGTATTCTCAGTGGCAGATGCTGTCAAGCAAGCAGACGTTTCCATGTTGTTGTTACCTGATGAGTTACAAGCAGATGTCTATGAAAATGAAATCAAAGATCACTTGAAAGAAAATGCAGCCTTGGCCTTTGCTCACGGTTTCAACGTTCACTTCGAGTACATCGCACCAGAATCAAATGTTGACGTCTTCTTAGTGGCTCCTAAAGGACCTGGACACTTGGTGCGTTCAGAATTCCAAAAGGGTGGCGCAGTCCCATCATTGTTCGCCGTTCACCAAGACGCTTCCGGTGAAGCTCGCGACAAAGCCATGGGCTACGGACATGCCATGGGCGCCACACGTGCTGGTTTATTAGAAACCACTTTCCGTGAAGAAACAGAAACTGATCTGTTCGGTGAGCAAGCGGTTCTTTGTGGAGGAACGGCCTCTCTTGTTGAAGCAGGATTCGAAACATTGGTCGAAGCCGGTTACCAACCAGAAATCGCCTACTTCGAAGTGCTTCATGAATTAAAATTAATCGTGGACTTAATGTACGAAGGTGGATTAGAACTGATGCGTTATTCGGTATCCAATACGGCTGAATACGGAGACTACGTATCCGGACATCGCGTCATCACAGATGCAGCCAAAGAAGGCATGAAAGAAGTCTTGGCCGATATCCAATCCGGTAAATTCGCCGAAGATTTCGTGAACGACGCAAAAGCTGGATTCCCAGAATTCAAGAAAATGCGTGAAGAAGAAAAAGGCCATCAGATCGAAGAAGTCGGTCGTGAGTTAAGAGCCTTAATGCCCTTCGTCAAGTCTGGCCGCGAATACAACCAATAAGATAAAACTTCAACAGATGAGGGGTGTGAAAACGTCTCTCGTCTGTTTTTGATTGGGCAAGCAAAGGAGAGTTATCAGTGAGCGAGTCATTTTTGACAGCTGAGGAGATTCGACATGCCTACAGTGTCTTGAGACCTGTGGTCAAGCGAACCCCTCTTCAAAAAGACATCTATTTATCAGAAGAGTACCAATGCAACATCTTCCTCAAACGTGAAGATTTGCAACATGTACGTTCCTTTAAACTTCGAGGGGCTTATTATGCCATTTCGCAATTAACGGAAGAAGAATTAACGCGCGGCGTTGTGACGGCCAGTGCGGGTAATCATGCCCAAGGAGTGGCTTATACCTGTTACAAGCTCCAAATTCCGGCCAAGATTTACATGCCGGTGACGACACCAAGGCAAAAAATTGATCAAGTGCAGTATTTCGGTGGCGATTACGTGG
The DNA here is from genome assembly GCA_945278685.1 of uncultured Dolosicoccus sp. Lineage (GTDB taxonomy): Bacteria > Bacillota > Bacilli > Lactobacillales > Aerococcaceae > Dolosicoccus. The sequence goes on along the minus strand of CALYPW010000076.1, from coordinate 1,012 downwards.
AAGTTATTCTGACAGGAGATACCTTTGACGAATCTTACACGGCGTCCATGGCTTACTGTCAGGAGGTTGGATCCAACTACATCCCGCCCTTTGACGACCGAGACCTCATCGCTGGGCAAGCCAGCGTGGCCGTAGAAATCTTCAACAAAGCCGAAGAGCGTGGCGACGAAATTGCCTACCTATTTGGCGCCATTGGTGGGGGTGGCTTGATGTCGGGAGTTCTCTCTCACAGCAAGCGGGTCAGTCCCCATACCAAAGTCATCGGTGTGGAACCCGCCGGGGCAGCGTCCATGAAAGCAGCCCTTGAAGCAGGCCATCCCCTGGAATTGAGTGAGATCGATAAGTTCGTCGATGGAGCCTCGGTGGGTCGAGTGGGGGATATTCCTTTTGATTTTATTTCTGCCATGATTGATGACGTCATGGTAGTTCCGGAAGGAGCCGTTTGTACGAAAATCATCGACATGTATAACCGTTCGGCCATTGTGGCTGAACCTGCAGGAGCTTTATCCATTGCAGCCCTGGAGGAATACCGAGACAAAATCATCGGCAAAAATGTGGTCTGCATCATCAGTGGTGGCAACAACGACATTACCCGCATGCAGGAAATCGAAGAACGCTCCCTGGTCTACGAAGGCTACCAGCAATATTTCCTTCTGAATTTCCCGCAAAGAGCCGGCGCCCTCAAGGAGTTTGTCTCCGATGTTTTAAGCCCTGGCGATGACATTACCTTGTTTGAATATGTCAAGCGCAACAGTCGAGATTCTGGGCCGGTCGTGGTCGGGATTCTACTGGAGGACAAAAACACCTATCCGGACTTAATTAAACGGGTCGCTGCTTTTGATCCGAAATACGTGGAAATCAACAAAAACCCCATGCTGTATTCCCTCTTGATTTAAGCATTCTCAAGGGATTTAAGATTTCTTCTTGCATCTTTTTCATAAATAATGTATATTAGTCAATGGCTATAAAAGCCCAAATCACACGAATACGGATAGGAAATAAGGTGCTCTTT
>CALYPW010000075.1 GCA_945278685.1 uncultured Dolosicoccus sp. | reverse complement strand
CTGTAGTGGACTTTCACCACCAAGTTATCGCCCATGCTGGGCGCACATGAAAAACGAACAAAACACACCGGCTTTGTTCGCTCAATGGACTATTGGAACAAGCGAGAAATATCGTTCCAAGTGACTAATAACATAAAACCAATTAAGAATACGAAACCAAGAATGTTAATGAGCCCCTCCGCAGATTCTGACAGCGGTTTGCCTCGAACCGCTTCCAAGCCGTTAAGGACAATCTTTCCACCATCCAAAGCAGGTAAAGGCAGTAAATTCAAGGCTCCTAGGTTGGCACTTAACATGCCCATTAACCATAAGGTGGTCGTAAAGCCTGAGTTTACGGCCTGACCCGTCATTTGTGCCATGGCCACCGGACCTCCGAAACTGTTCAAGTCAAAGCCTTTCTTGAACATGCCTGCCAGGGTGGTCACAATGGCCGTGATTACTGCCCAAGTTTCTGTAAATCCGTATAGAATGCGGGCCTTGACACTGGTATCCAGGGAAGAGTAGACGCCCATTTGTCCATATTCTTCTTGGGTATTCTGATCCTTCACCGCTGCAATTTCTACTGGTTTCTCCAGAGTCTCTTCTCCTCTTTGAACCGTGAACACCAGCTCTTCGCCGGGATGTTTTTGCACATAGGTAACCATTTCTTCCCAATCAGTAATGGCATTGCCGTCAATGGCCTCTACCACGTCCCCGGATTGTAAGCCAGCTTGGTAAGCACTCTCCCCCTCGCGAATCTCTCCCAGGGTGTTATCCCCACTGGGAATTCCTGGCATCGAAAAACCAATGATGGTGAATGCCACAATGGATAAAATAAAATTATGCACTGGACCCGCCACATTCATCTTGAACTTGTTCCAAGGACTGGCAGCCTCATAGGTCACTTCTGCTGGGGCAACGGTTACTAAAGTACCGGCTTGTTCCCGAATCGTCGCTTGACGGTCCACCTGGAAAGTCTGCCGTTCGGCTTGATGAGTGACAAACCCTTGAATGGTCATGGCTTGAGTCAAATCCACTTGGTCCACACGCAGGGGCAGCTCTTCCACTTGATGATCTTGGGAGGCATTGATTTGCGTAACCACTCCTTGATCATCCAGGATCAAGCCAACCTCCATACCGGCTTGGATGGACTCATCGTCTTCTCCTGCACCTGCCAGGCGCACATAGCCTCCCATGGGCAACATGCGCAGGGTGTAGGTCGTCCCTGTAGCATCCTGGGTACTGAACAGCTTCGGGCCCATGCCTACGGAGAATTCTCGAACTAAAATACCCGCACGACGGGCCCAAATAAAGTGCCCCAATTCATGGACAATCACAATAATTGAAAATACAATCAAAAAACCAATAATACTTCTCATTTGTTTCTTCCTCTGGATTAGATTTTTTCGTTAATCGATAAACATAATTTTAACACAATTTTCCAAATACTTCTTAACAAAAAAGCCCTGACTTCCTGAGAAATCAGAGCAAAGGTTAGAATGGCAAGGTCTGCCAGACCAACAAAATAAAACTGGCAAATAAAGTACTGTCAAAACGATCCAAAATTCCCCCGTGGCCAGGAATCAGGTTCCCAGAATCTTTGACTTGGTAATGACGCTTCATGGCCGAAGCAGCCAAGTCTCCCAGCTGTCCAAAAATAGACAAGAAAACGGCGACGATGGGAAATCCTTTGATCAAGCTTGAAACCTCGGGACAGAAGTAAGCATATATACTTGTTGAAACTACTGCTATCAAGACGCCCCCGCAAGCCCCTTCAACTGTTTTATTGGGGCTCACTTTGGGCGCCAATTTGCGCTTGCCGAAATGACGACCCACCAGGTAGGCACCAATATCTGTGGACCAAATCGCAATGAAGAGAAACCAGACCACGTACAAACTGGCCGTGCGCAGTTCAATCACTGCGTGAAAACCTTGTCCGATATACAAACTGGCAAATATAAGCACTGCCACATCCTCAAAGGTCAAAGAGCCCATGTAACGCACGGTGCCGATGAGTAACAGAATCACAGCCAGGTGGATGACGCTCAGAGGTGCCAGCCCTTCTTGCAGGAGATCATAAGGTTCTGGCACCAGCACGGCATTTAAGGCCAAAGCCGCAGGAAGAAAAACATCATAGTAACGGTGTATTTGTTGCATGTGGGCCACTTCATGCAGTGCAATCAATCCAAAGATCAGTAAACCGATACTTAACCATCTGCCCCCCGCAAAGATTAGGGGAATGAATACAGCTGCGCCTAGAAGTCCTCCAATAATCCTCGTCTTCATGATTATAACTTCCCGTATCGGCGATGGCGTTGGGCATAATCTTCCAAGGCTTCATCCAAATCTTCTGGCGAAAAATCAGGCCACAGAGTATCCGTGAAGTAAAATTCACTGTAGGCCGCCTGCCAAAGAAGGAAATTGCTGAGACGCTCTTCCCCGCTGGTGCGAATGATTAAATCTGGATCGGACAGCTCTCCTAAAAAGTTGGTATAGAGATGCTTTTCGATCAAGGCTTCATCGACTTGTGACGCGTCGACGCCAGAAGCCACAATTTCCTGGACGGCGTGAACGATTTCATCACGGGACCCATAATTAATAGCAGTGTTTAAAATTAGACCGTCATTATTGGCTGTCTTTTCAATGGCTTCGTTCAGCATGCCATGGGTTTCCTCCGGTAAACCAGGAATATCCCCAATGACACGCACTTGGACGTTGTTGGCCATCAGTTCCGGCAGGGTCTCGTCAAAGAAAAGTTGTGGAAGTTTCAAAATATACTTCACTTCGGCTTCTGGTCGGGACCAGTTTTCCGTAGAGAAAGCATAAACGGTTAGAACCTGGATGCCAAGATGACTGGCATGACGGGTGATGGTCTTGATGGCTTCGACCCCTTGTTTGTGACCGAACACTCTGGGACGAGAACGCTGTTTGGCCCAGCGTCCGTTCCCATCCATGATGATCGCCACATGTTTGGGTAAATTGTTAGATCGTTTCGACATATTATCCCTCAAATTATTCATAGTTGATGGTAATTATAACACTTATCGGTGGTAATAGAAAGATTTCATCGGCAGATAAAAAACCTTCCCGAAGGAAGGTTTCACTGATCAATAATTTAGTTATCGAGAATTTCTTCGTTCTTTTCGGCAGCTAATTCATCGATTTTTCTGGTCATTTCATCGGTAAGCTTTTGAACATCTTTCTCTCCGGAATGACGGCCATCTTCTGTGATTTCTCCGTCCTTTTCAAGTTTTTTGATTTGTTCATTGGCATCGCGACGAATGTTTCGAACGGCAACTTTGGCACCTTCTTGTTCTTGACCGACGGTACGGGTCAATTCCTGACGACGCTCAAGGGTTAAAGCAGGAATCATTAAACGAATGACAGAACCGTCATTGTTCGGTGTAATTCCAATGTCACTTTGTTGAATCGCCCGTTCAATGTCTCCCAAGCTGCTGGCATCGTAAGGAGTAATCAGCAGCATGCGGGCTTCTGGAATGGTGATGGAGGCGAGTTGGTTCAAAGGTGTAGGAACGCCGTAGTAAAGAACGTTGACGCGGTCTAAAAGACTGGCGTTGGCACGTCCGGCACGGATTCCTTGTAATTCATATTGGAAACGGTCAATGGCTTCCGTCATACGTTTTCTTGCATCGGTCATTACTTGTGCTGTAGGCATAATTGTTTCCTCCTAGGATTTAAGGCTTATTCTCCGACGATTGTTCCGATATTTTCCCCTTCAACCACGCGGCGAATGTTGCCCGGTTGGTTCAAGTTAAAAACGATGAGGGGAATTTCGTTGTCCATGCTCAGTGAGCTGGCTGTCGCATCCATGACTTGTAGACCTTTAGAAATCACGTCTAAATGGCTCAATGTCTCAAACTTCTGGGCATCCTTGTTCACATTTGGATCGCGGTCATAAACGCCGTCCACATCGTTCTTGGCCATTAGGATCACGTCGGCATTGATTTCAGCAGCGCGCAGGGCTGACAGAGTATCCGTCGAGAAGTAAGGGTTCCCGGTTCCTGCAGCGAAGATCACGACGCGCCCTTTTTCAAGGTGACGGATGGTCTTGCGACGAATGTAGGTTTCAGCGATTTCACGCATTTCGATGGCAGAGGCCACACGGGTTGGAACCCCTGAGTTCTCAAGGACATCTTGCAAGGCTAAGGCGTTCATCACCGTGGCTAGCATGCCCATGTAGTCTGCTTGAGCTCTTTCCATGCCCAGCTCTTCTCCAGTCACTCCGCGCCAGATGTTTCCGCCACCCACAACGATAGCGATTTCAACGCCAAGGTCATGAACTTCTTTGATTTCTTCGGCCATGACTGCAATGGTTTGAGGATCGATTCCAAATCCGTCATCTCCTGCCATTGCTTCTCCACTTAGTTTCAAGACGATTCGTTTATATTTTGCTTGCCCCATTTGTTCCACCTTTTCTTATGTTGTTGAAATTACGCAACTGTAAATAGAAGGTTCTAGAAAAAAAGCCCCAAATAATTGGGGCCTTGTCTCTTAAGTCGGATTACTGACCCATTTGTTCAGCAACTTCAGCGGCGAAGTCTTCTTCGCGACGCTCCATACCTTCTCCTACTTGGTAACGAACAAATTCTTTGATTGTTCCGCCACCATTTTGTTCAACAAATTTAGCAACATTCATGTCTTCATCACGAACAAATGGTTGTTCTGTCAAGCTTAAACGTCCTAAGAATTGGTTCATACGTCCGGTGACCATCTTTTCTAAGATGTGCTCTGGACGGCCTTTGCCTTCGTTGGCAGCGATTTCTTTTTGAACAGCTTCTTCTGCTGCATAAACGTCTGCAGGAACATCTTCACGGCTGACATACTGAGGAGCCATGGCTGTGATGTGCATTGCCACACCGTTTGCTGTCTCTTCGTTGTCGGATCCTTCGATAACCACAACTGCTCCGATGCTTCCACCAGCGTGTAAGTACTGACCAAATACGTCAGCATCTGTCTTCTCGATCACTTCGAAGCGACGGAATGAGATACGCTCACCGATCACACGAGTTGCTTCTGTAATTTTCGCATCGATGGTCTCACCATCAATTTCAAGTGCAAGAGCTGCCTCTAAGTCAGCAGGCTTGTTCACAAGAACTGCATCGTTAATTTCAGCAACTAAGGTCTGGAACTGATCGTTTTTAGCAACGAAGTCAGTTTCAGCGTTTACCTCGATAATTGCTGCAGAGTTTCCGTCTACCTTGATGGAGACAACTCCTTCAGCAGCAATACGGTTTGCTTTCTTAGCAGCTGAAGCTAGTCCTTGCTCACGTAAGTAGTCAACAGCTTTGTCCATGTCACCTTCGACTTCAACCAAAGCGTTACGCGCATCCATAATTCCTGCGCCTGTCTTCTCACGTAATTCTTTAACCATTGATGCTGTAATGTTCGCCATTATTAAATTCCTCCAAATATTTGTTAGTTTTTTCAAAAAAAGCCATCTTAATCAGGGCCAAACTTATTAAAGTTGATGGGTACTTCCTGGATTAAGACAGCTTTGTTGTCATTTATTATTCTTCGTCGGCTTTTTCTTCAGATTCTTCTGAAACGTCCGCTTCGCTTGTTCCTTGTCGCCCTTCGATGACTGCATCGGCCATCGCTGTTGTAATCAACCTGATTGCACGGATTGCATCATCGTTTGACGGAATGACGTAATCGATCTCATCTGGATCACAGTTTGTGTCCACCATTGCGACGATTGGAATGTTCAATTTGTTGGCTTCTGCAACTGCAATTTCCTCTTTGCGAGGGTCAACAACGTAGATCACGTCTGGAAGTCTTTGCATATCCTTGATTCCTCCAAAGAAACGCTCAAGACGTTCTTGTTCTCGGATCAATTCTTGAACTTCAATGTTTGGTAAAACATCAAATGTTCCGTCTTCAGA
>CALYPW010000074.1 GCA_945278685.1 uncultured Dolosicoccus sp. | reverse complement strand
GCCTCTTGGTTCACAATGGCGTAGCCACGCTGAAGAACTTTCAGAGGGCTGTATGCATCCAACAGACCTACTTGGCGTTCAAAATCGGAGCGGGACTGCTCCGTACGTTGATGGGCGCCCACCTTCAAGCGTCCAGCCAATTGTTGAAGGTTTATTTTCTCTTCAGCAATGCGGCGTTCTGGGGTCTGGTAGGCGAGGCGATCATTTAGATGGTGCACCTGCAGGGAACGTTGAGAAATCTGTTGTTCGAAATGCCCCATCAACCGTCTGGATAAGAGATCCAATTGTTGGGAATATGTCTGGTACAAACGTTCCGGTTGTACAAAAACGAAAGATTCACTCAATTGGTAATGATGGTGATTATAAGTGTTCAGTTGACGGCTGATCGCTATGCGCAGGCGGTCTTTGACTTGAGTGATGCCACTCAGTAAATCTACCAAGACAGGAACGGCCAATTCAGCCGCTGCAGTCGGAGTGGGTGCACGCAAATCCGCCACTAAGTCAGCAATGGTCGTATCCACTTCGTGTCCAACGGACGAGATCACTGGCAGTGGACAGGCAAGAATTGCACGAGCCACTACCTCTTCATTAAAGGACCAGAGGTCTTCGATGGAGCCTCCTCCTCGTGCCACAATGACTGTATCGAATTCCTGAGCATGGGCGTTGATTTTATGAAAAGCGTCCGCAATTTCTTGAGCTGCTCCTTCTCCCTGCACTCGGGTTGGAAACACAGTCACATCCACAATTGGGTAACGACGTTGCAAGGTCGTGAGGATATCTCGGATCACTGCTCCCGTTGGACTGGTAACGACGGCTATCTTCTTTGGATAGCGGGGAATGGGGCTCTTGGGCCGATCAAAGAGTCCTTCTTTTTTGAAGCGCTCTTTCAGTTGGGCCAAGGCCTGGTACAAAGCACCCACGCCTTCAGGTTCGATGCGACGAATGTTGATCTGGTACTGCCCAGATGGTTCATAGACTGAGACTTGACCAGTGACGATCACCTTCATGCCTTCTTCCAATTGAAAGGGGAGGCGATTAAAAAGATTCATGAACATGACCGCATTAATTTTCGCCTTATCATCTTTCAAACTGAAATATTGATGGCCGCGAGGACGGTGACGATAGTTGGTCACTTCCCCCACCACGGCTACTTCGCGCAAATGGGGATCCACTTCGAATTTTTTCTTCACGTATTTGGTCAAGGCCGAGACCGTTAAAATATTCTGGCTGGAATCCTGTCTTTCAGTCATGGTTTTATCCTAAAAATTCTCGAGAATCCAAACCATGTTGACGAATGGCTGCCAAAATGGTCTGCTCCATAAGCATGGCCACCGTCATCGGACCCACTCCACCCGGAACCGGCGTAATGGCCTTCACCTTGTCTTTGACATCTTCGTAATCAACATCTCCGACTAATTTGCCGTCATCCAAGCGGTTGATCCCCACATCAATAAGAATGGTACCCTCTTTGATGTAAGAGGCATCCAACATGTGAGCATTTCCGATGGCAACCACAATCAGGTCTGCCCGCTGTGTGTGGAACTTTAAATCTTTGGTTCGGCTGTGGCAAACGGTCACTGTCGCATTGTGATGGATCAAATCAATAGCTATGGGCATGCCAACAATCTGACTGCGTCCGATAACCACCGCATCCATTCCGGCAACATCAATGTCGTGAGCTTCTAATAAATTTAGAATTCCTTTGGGCGTACATGGCTTGAACTCAGCCTTCCCTGCCACAAGAAGTCCCGCATTGTAGTAATGGAAACCATCCACATCTTTTTCAATGGCGATGCGGTCCATGGCACGAGATTCGCTCAGATGATTCGGCAAGGGGAATTGGACGATGATCCCTGAAGTCTTGGAATCGTCATTAAACTTGTCGATCGTCGCTTCCAATTCTTCTTGGCTGGTTTCGTCTCCCAAAGTTACCCACTCGAAATCCATTCCTACCGCTTCTGCTCGTCGCTTTTTTTGACGCACATAAACAAAACTTGCTGGATCTTCTCCTACCGTAATCACGACGAGCTTAGGAGTGACTGATACTTTCTTTAACTTCTCCACCGCTTGCGTGTATAACTCCGTTAATTCTTGAGAGCGCTGACGCCCATCTAAAATCTCCATGTTCTCATCCCTCTTTCTTCTTGTCTGCTCCTGACACCTTACCATTTATCAGCTGAAAACACTAGAATTTCTCACCCTTCAGCCGAACGGATGTTCTTTTATTGATCGAAAAAACAGAACCCGAAGGTTCTGTTGAGTGATTATTTTTCGTTCAAATACTTCAGCAATAAACCACTAACAAATTGACGTGATTTTTCATTACTGAAACCCTTTGAAAGATCAATGGCTTCATCCACCGCGACGGTACGTGGCACAAGCTCATCGTCCACATAATCCATTTCATAAATGGCCAAACGTAAAATCGCTAAGTCAATCAAAGCTAAACGGTCCAAGGTCCAATTGGTCAAATACTTGTCAATAACCGCATCAATTTCCGTCTGATGTTCGACGACACCTTCGACCAATTGCTTAAAGTATTCAGGAGCCTCTACAACCTTGGCTACATCCGGATCATCCCCTGCAAATAAAGCAAAAGTGATGGCGTCATCTGCCGAAGTTTCTTGGTTGCTGTCAAACAATTGAAACAAGGCCTGAACAGCCTTGATTCGAATTTCTCGTCTTGTTAATTGTTTGCTCACGAAATTAACCCTCTTCTGATTGAACTTCAGGTGCTATGGAAATGACGTGCACATTGACTTCTTTTAAGTAGAGACCAGTCATAAATAACACTTGTTCGCGCACGTAGTTTTGAACCTTGATGGCAACATCGGGTACAGAATAGCCATAATCCAAACGTACATTCACATCAGCAATCATGCCATGCGCATCGTCGGTGATTTGCGCACCGAGTCCGCGAGTATTCATGCCAAAGAAATTACCCATTTCTTTTTGGTACTTCTTAAAATCATCGTGGACACCTTTCACTTCGGTGGCGGCTTTGCCTGCAATCGTTTCAAGAACTTCCGTCGTGATTTGAATTTCGCCCAGGTGTTGGCTAGCGTTGTTATAATATTTTTGGTTTTTCATGGGGGTTCCTCCTCAAGGTGATGATTCAGTCTTCTTGGTTGAGACTTAGTACTTATCTATTCTAACGAACACATCAACTTTTAGCTAGATAATTAACAAGTCTTTTGACGTCCGATTCAAGCTTCTCGCACCATCGGCCTCCAGAACTAAGTCATCCTCAATGCGAACGCCACCAATCCCTTCAAGATAGATGCCTGGTTCATTGGTGATGACCATGCCCTCTTGTAAAGGCTCATGATTGTTACGAGAAATAGTGGGGCCTTCGTGGATGTCTAAACCGATTCCGTGCCCCGTTCCATGGCCGAACTTGTCGCCATACCCTGCTTGCACAATGTAATCTCTAGCCACTTGGTCTAACTCGAAGCCAGTCATCCCCGGACGTGCGGCCGCACTGACCGCTTGATGAGCTTCTAGAACAATTTGATAAACCTCTTTCATCTGGTCACTGATGGATCCTATGGCAAAGGTGCGGGTCATATCCGAAGTATATCCTTGGTAATAACAACCCATGTCGATGGTCACCACGTCTCCATCTTCAATCCGCTTGTTACTGGCGACTCCGTGGGGGAGTGCCGAACGATTCCCGCTGGCAACGATGGTATCAAAAGACATGCCACTGGAACCTCGGGACTTGGCAAATCGCTCAATTTCATCGGCCACTTCCTGTTCTGTCATGCCGATTTGAATGAATTCCAAAATATGCTCGTAGGTGTCCTCGATGATCTCCACCGCTCGGGTGATTGCTTGAATTTCTTGAGCATCCTTTATTTCACGTAGTTCTTCGACCCAACCCTCACTTTCGATGATTTCTGAAGTGAAAATCTTTTCCATGAGTCGAAAGGTCGTCACGTTCACCTTCTCGGCTTCAATGGCTACCGATGAAATTCGCAACTCCTTCAAGAGGTCTCTGATTTCATAATAAATGTTCTGAGTGTTCTCTCGAATGACACAAGAAGTCTGATCCTTTGCTTGTTGGGTATACCTGAAATCTGTCACAAAGATGGCATCTTCTTGGGTAACTAGAAGAGCTCCTGCCGTACCCGTAAAGCCCGTTAAGTACTTTACGTTCGTTAAGTGGGTAACAAGAAGGGCCTCCACTTCCTGCTTTTTTAGAATTTTTCTAAGTTGATTAATCCTTGTCATAAGTATCCCTTTCTAATGATTGATCCTTTAAGCACATTATAACAAAGGAGAGGTCAGATACCTATTCAAAGGATTGGACCGGCGACAATAAATAAGCAAACCATTCGATATAATAACGACCTTCCTCCAACGGAATGTAGGCACGCTTGAAAGGCTCTTGCTCTTGGATACGACCGACCAATTGAACCCTCTGTCCGCGTGCGTTCTGCACATAAATCTCTCCTGAATTAAAGCGGTAGTTGCGCGGTCCTTGATAGTGATAACTCCAACGCTTGGTGTAAGCTTCTTGCATTTCATCGCTTACTTCATATCCATTGGACAAACTGGTGTCCAAGTACCCCTTCAACTTGACCAGCTCAGCAGAAGGACGGGAGGAGAGTATCGGATCCATGGTCAAATTTTGTTGAGCATCCACTTGGCCGACCAAGGGCAGGATGTCCAACAGGCCTGGAATTTTAACCAAATCAGAAGACAAGTACACTCGTGCTCCGTAAATAAAAACCCCTTGGTCGTTATGTTTGGTAACTTTCGCGACTCCAGAGTGATCACCTTGATAGACCCAGTCCACCTGGTCAAAAGAACGGCAGGCGCGACGCGTCAGGTAATGAATGCCTTCTTGAACCTCCTCCTGTATTTGTCGAACTTTGGGTGCATGGACTTGTGCCAAATGCCTCATGGCCAAACCTTGTTGAACTTTACCTACATAATCACTTTGTAATAGAGTCAAACTCTCAATCTTCGCACAATTCAAACGTAAGAGGCCGAGGTAGATCAAATGACTCATCAACATAAAGACCAAAACGATGGGTAGGGCTACCCCGCGCTTATCATTTCCCATGCTCAACCACCGGCACTACCCCCTCGAAAGTCTGACCATTGGCAAATTTCACCCAAACATAAAGACCCCCTTCAAAATAAAGCACTTGCCAGTTGGCAACCTCGTATAAATAAGGATGATGTCCAGGGGTTTTATAGATTTTCTTATTTCTCAAAATCACTTCGTAATGACGGTTCTCTCCAGGAGCTTTTAGCCGCACTCTGCGACCGTCTACCAAGGCTATTTCATAGAGGGATAATTCTTCCTCCATTAGGTGAAGAAACTGCAACCATTCACTACTCTTGTCACTGCGACTTTGTAGATCAGCTTCTTGATAAATCCTTACGGCACTCAACAAAGTGAACATGATGAGGCTCAAAACGGCCAGAGAAACCAAGGCCTCCATTAAGGTAAATCCTTTTTTATTGAACATCTTCCAACACCACTGACAATTCTGTTCCTTCTTGGAATTGGATCTCACATGCCCGTTCAGAACATGTAAAATGCGCCACAGACAAGTGCCCCTCTAAACGTTGGGCATAATCCTGCGCACGGCCACCCCCCAAAGTCAACTGAGCCAATTCATGAAAGATGCGGAACTGTTCGGTTTTTTCCTGGACTTCACGCCGCTTTTGAAGTTGTTCATAGAAACTGGGCAAATACAAGGTCAGCACCAACCCAAACACGAACAAAGCCAGTAGCGACTCAATCAAGGTGAAACCCTTCTTATCGAATATCAAACTTTCCACTTCCTAACTGAAAGACCACTTCGTAACGCTTATTGGTACGAGACTCTAAAATAACCGCCCGGCCAAAGGTGTTGACCCGCCCATGGCGGTCGTAATAAAATTGCCAATTACTGCGAAGGTCTAAATTTTCGGGCAGGACGATCATTTTGGAATCCGTCACTTCCGGCGGATAAATAATTTGAATCGCATTTTGTGAAACGCGAAAGCGTACATGAACCGCATAACCTGACACAAGGGCTACTTCCTGGGCGTAGTACAAAGCATGA
>CALYPW010000073.1 GCA_945278685.1 uncultured Dolosicoccus sp. | reverse complement strand
AGCCTGTAGTGGACTTTCACCACCAAGTTATCGCCCATGCTGGGCGCACATGCAACAAAAAAGATCCAAGGATTTCTCCTTGGATCTTTCTTTGCTATTAACGTCTGTCTGCTTCTTTGATACGAGCAGCACGTCCGGATAATTCTCGGATGTAGTATAATTTCGCACGACGGACTTTACCGCGACGAATCACATCAATTTGAGCCACACGTGGTGTGTGAAGTGGGAAAGTACGTTCAACACCGACACCGTGAGAAATACGACGAACAGTGTATGTTTCGCTGATTCCTCTACCACGACGGGCAATGACTAAACCTTCGAATAACTGAATACGCTCACGTTCACCTTCAACAACACGTACGTGTACACGTACGTTGTCTCCAGCACGGAATTCAGGAATGTCATCACGTAGTTGTGAGGCTGTGATCTTATCAATAATATTACTCATTTTTTTCTCCTTCGATACATTCATAAGTTCTAAGAACCAAGCGGAATGTTGTAATATTTATGGCCCTTCGAACCATACTTAATCATTATAACAGATAAAAACTTCCTGTAAAGGGCAATTAAGGAGATTTATCTCGAGATTCCTGACCTTGTAAGACGTCTCCTAGACCATTAAAGGCAAAAATCATGCACACGATCAAAAGGGCTGGAATCCAGAGACGCCAAGGTGACGTGAGCATGGCACTGGCACCTTCTGCAGTCATGATTCCTAGACTCACATTGGGCGGTGCAATGCCCAGACCGATGTAGGATAGAAAGCTTTCCGTAAAAATAACTCGAGGGAAACTGTAAGTCACCATGACCCAAAGCGGACCCTTGAGGTTGGGATAAATGTGCTTGGTCAATCGCTCCCAGCCGTTGCTGCCTAAGCAGGCGGAGGCCAAAACGTATTCTGCTTGCTTATTGGACAAGACTTCGGCACGGACAATCCGAGCCATGGGAATCCAGCCCGTCAAAGATAATGCCAGAATCAAGGCTCCCAACTCCGACTCCCAGACCATTAAGACCAAAAGAACCAGAAGTAAGTAAGGAATACCACTGAGCACGTTCAAGATCCCCATCATCCACCGATCGACCCAGCCACCCAAGAAACCCGACAGGGTCCCCCAAAACATGGCCACCAAGAAGTTAATCCCAGTAACAGCCCCACTGATCAGTAGCGACATTCGTACCCCTTGACTGGCTCGGGACAATAAATCTCGCCCCAAGTGATCGGTGCCGAACCAAAATTCCTTGTTCGGGGCTTGGTTGTAAACAGGCGTGGTTTCTTCAAAGGAATAATTGCTCCAGAAAGGACCTGCCATCGCAATTAAAAGTACGAAACCTAAAGCCAAGACACAAAGGACAAGAACGGGCGACCCTTCCATTGACCGAGACTGTGAATGAGGTCTTGGTGCCTTCGCAAGTGGATCCTTTTTTCCAGGTCCTACAATTTCAAAGCGATTCATGTTCCGCTTCCTCCTTGAACATCCAGGGATAGAAATAACCCATCAACAGATCCGATGCCAGTACGGACAAGAGTAACACCAGAGAATAAAAAATGGTCAGACCCATAATGACCGGATAATCCCGGTGATGGATGCTATTCACCAAATGGGTCCCCAGACCCGGAATAGCAAAAAGATTTTCAACGACGAAGCCACCGATTAAAAGCCCTGACACGCAAGGGCCTAAATAAGCCAGTATGGGACGGTAGGTATTGCGCAGTATGTGGGCGAATAAAATTCGTGACTGGCTCAAACCCTTGGCCTTAGCCAGACCCACGTAAGCTTGACGGGACTCCACTAAGGCATTGCTTCGCACCAAGCGACTGATATTGCCAGCATAGGTCAACCCCAGAGCAAGACTGGGCAAAATACTGGCCCCCAATAAGCGCCATCCACTAATGGGCAACCATCCCAGCTTCAGCCCGAAGACATACTGCAAGAGACTGGCCACGATGAAGGATGGCACTGAAATCATGAGCAGGGTACTCAAAATTAAGGTTTGGGATAACCAACCGCCTTCTTTGGCTGCTCCATAAATCCCAAAAACCGTTCCTAAACCAAGAGCAAGGGCCAAGGATTGCGTGGTCAATTGCAAGGAAATCGGAAAAGAGTCACGAATAATATCGGTTGTTCGCCGGTCCGCGTACTTCATGGACCTTCCCAGATCCCCCTGTAAGATCTGGAGGAAATAATCCTTGAATTGAATATACCAAGGATTATCCAAACCATAAGCAGCATTTAGTTGTGCTTCAACTTCCGGTGTTAGAAAGATTTCCTCCGTACCAAAAGGACTGCCTGGTGCCACACGCATCAAGAAAAAAGTAATCACGATAATCACACACCAGGTGCCCAGTAGAGACAAGAGGCGTCGCGTCAAATTGCTGAAAATCATTCTTCATCCTTTCTGCAAAAAGTTGTGGTCAGGAACCCTTCAATTCATCTACAAAAGCCTGTTCTTCCGATGACAAATCCGCCTGGGCCAAAAGATCAGGACGGCGTTCATAGGTCTTCCGCAGGGCTTCCTGGGCCTGCCACTGAGCAATGCGCTCGTGATGACCACTCAACAAGACTTCCGGCACTTTCTTGCCACGAAATTCCCGTGGACGGGTGTACTGAGGATGCTCCAAAAGATTGCCTTGGTGGGACTCATTGACAATGGAGTCTGCATTTCCCACCACTTCGGGAATCAAACGAACCGTCGCATCAATCATGACCATAGCCGGTAACTCACCGTTGGTCAAAACATAGTCCCCCAGCGACACCTCATCCGTCACATAATCGCGCACCCGCTCGTCAAACCCTTCATAATGACCGCACACGAAGACCAGTTCTTCTTCTTGGGACCATTCTTGGGCCATTGCTTGACTAAAAGGGATCCCTGTCGGATCCACCAAAATAATGCGGGCATGGTCGTTGGTGATTTGATCTTGCAAGGCATCTACGATGGGTTCTACACGTAAAAGCATTCCTGCTCCGCCTCCATAAGGATAATCATCCACCTGGTTGTGTTTATTAATGGAATAGTCTCGGATATTGGTAGTTTTGAAATGAATGTGTCCTTTTTCTTGGGAAATTCCCATGATGGAGCTATTCATTGGCTCGAACATTTCTGGAAACAAGGTCAACACATTAATTTTCATCGGGGATTAATCCCTCCATTAACTCAATGGTGATGCGTTGCTGATCTAAATCCACGTCTTTCACAAATTCTTCGTGATAAGGCACCAGAATATCCTTGCGACCGGCTTCTTGCGGTTGAATGACCCATACGTCTTGAATACTTAAAGGCATGATTTCGCGAATGGTTCCCAAATCTTCTCCTTGGGTGGATTGTACCTGCAAGCCTAAGATTTGGTGGTGATAATATTCACCTTCTGGAAGCTCATGTTGTTGGTCGCGCGTAATCTTTAAAGAGCCATCCTTGAACTTCTCCACATTATTGATGGAATCGTAACCTTCAAATCCCAAAAGAATAAAGTTCTTGTGTTCTTTGGCGGAACGAATGGTCAAGGTTTCACGTAAGCCTTGATCATTGTCAAAAATTAAGGAATTTCCAACTTGAAATCGTTCCTCTGGAAAATCCGTCTCTGCAAAGATGCGGACCTCCCCTTTAATTCCGTGGGTATTGACAATTTTTCCAATGGTTAATTCTTTCATAGTTTTCGTCCTTTCAATTCAATAAACAAAAAAACTACTAAACCTTCCGTCCAGTAGTTCTTGTGTTTATTCAACTTCATCGCGGTCATCTGCAATAACGATTCGGGTGCGTTTGGAGCCTTGGACGCGTGCCGAGTAAACAATTGTACGAATTGCTCGAATCACGCGGCCTCTTCTGCCAATCACACGCCCAATGTCGTCAGGATGCAGATGTAAATGATATTCCATGAATTCATCGGTTTCGATTTGGTCGATGGACACATCTTCTGGATGATTAATTAATGGTTCAATGATGGTTCTCATTAACATTTCGATATCAGTCATCGTATCTCACATCCTTA
This sequence comes from uncultured Dolosicoccus sp., assembly GCA_945278685.1. Lineage (GTDB taxonomy): Bacteria > Bacillota > Bacilli > Lactobacillales > Aerococcaceae > Dolosicoccus. The sequence goes on along the minus strand of CALYPW010000073.1, from coordinate 2,181 downwards.
ATCTATGACGATTGGATAAAGTTGTTAATTATTAGTTTTTGCTTTCGTGGAACTTTTGCATGATGCCTTCGCTTGTTAGCAAGTTACGTACTGTATCAGATGGTTGAGCACCTTCTGCTAACCATTTTAAAGCCAACTCTTGGTCAACTTTTAGTTCTTTCGGGTTAGAAACTGGGTTGTATGTTCCAATTTGCTCGATGATACGTCCGTCTCTTGGTGAGCGTGAATCAGCAACTACCAAACGGTAGAAAGGCTTACGCTTTGCTCCTGCACGTTTCATACGGATTTTTACTGCCATTGTGTTAAAGTCACCTCCGAGTTTTTCTATTACGATTACTAATAATATCACCGATCTCCCGAGTTGTCAAGGTAATTTCCTTGACACTTGACATTTGTTTTAAAAAAGCTGACAAGGATTGTCCTTATCAGCTTTATCGGTTCTAATATTATCGACGACGTCGCAAGGCGCGCTTGAGTCGGCGCTGTTTGTCGCGCTCTTTGCGGTTGGATTTAAGTGTTTCTGGGTCTGCTTCCTGGAACATGCCGGGGAGTTGTTGCTCGCCCATTCCTGGGAATCCTCCTTGACCGCCACCCATTTGTTCCACTTGGCGCATCATTTTTTCCATGCGACCAGTCTTCCCGTGGGACATTTCATTCATGAATTGACGGGTTTGGTTGAATTGAGAAATCATTTGATTGACTTTTTGCAGGTCATTTCCACTTCCGGCCGCAATTCTTCGTCGACGGCTTTGGGAGATCACGTCAGGATTCTCTCGTTCTTCCGGGGTCATGGAATAAATGATGGCTTTGACGCGGTCCATGTCTTTGTTGTCGAGGTCCAGGTCATCCAAGCCTGGCATCTTGTTCATGCCTGGAATTAATTTGATCAAGTTTTGCAAGGGACCCATCTTGTTAATTTGATCCATTTGGTCCAAGAAATCGTTGAAATCGAAGGTGTTGTCCTTGATGCGTTCGGCCATTTCCTCGGCCTTTTTCTCATCGAAGTCTTGTTGCGCCTTCTCGATCAGGGTCATCATGTCTCCCATACCAAGAATTCGGCTGGCCATGCGGTCCGGATAGAAGGGCTCCAAGGCGTCCATCTGCTCCCCTTGTCCCGTAAACTTGATAGGTTTTTGGGTAACGGCTCGAATGGAAAGCGCGGCTCCTCCTCGCGTATCTCCATCCAGTTTTGTAATAATCACTCCGGAGATGTCCAAGGTGTTATTGAAGGCTTCTGCCACATTGGTAGCGTCTTGTCCGGTCATGGCATCCACAGTGAGGAGGATGTCGTCAGGGTTGACGGCTGTCTTGATTTGGCTCAATTCATCCATAAGGGCGTCATCCACGTGCAATCGTCCGGCCGTGTCAATAATGACAACGTCATTGCCTTGCATCTTGGCGTGTTCAACCGCATCTTGGGCAATCTTTACAGGGCTGACATCTGTTCCCATGGAATAGACGGGGAAGTTGAGTTGCTCCCCAATGGTCTCTAGCTGGTCAATAGCCGCTGGACGGTACACGTCCCCAGCAACTAGCAGGGGACGATGGTTGCCATTGTTCTTGAGGTAATTGGCCAGTTTCCCGACGGTGGTCGTCTTACCCGCCCCTTGCAGACCTGCCATCATGATGACTGTTGGTGGTTGCTTGCTGATGTTTAAGGGAACTTGTTCCCCACCCATTAATTCCGTTAATTCCTCGTCAACAATCTTTAAAACTTGTTGTGCCGGAGAAAGAGATTCAAGGACATCGGCTCCCAAAGCACGTTCATTGACATCACGAACGAATTGACGCACGACTTGGAAGTTAACGTCTGCTTCTAAAAGGGCTAAGCGAATTTCTCGCATCATCTGACGCAAATCCGCCTCGGTAATCTGTCCCCCACTTCCTATGCCACTAATTGCTGATTGTAATCGATCCGATAGACTTTCAAAGGCCATAAATCTGTCTCCTTAATTATCCAGTGCTTGTAATTGGTCAATAATTCTTTGAGCAGATTCCTGGGAATCTGCCTTTCGTAATTGGTCGTATAAATGCTGGCGTTGGTTACTCAAAGCGACCAACTGGAGTTTCTCTTCGTACTCTTCCATTAAAGTTGCTGCGCGTTGAAAGTTATTATGCACGGCTTGTCGGCTAAACGAACAGGCCTGGGCAACTTCTGCCAAGGAATAATACCTTTCATAA
>CALYPW010000072.1 GCA_945278685.1 uncultured Dolosicoccus sp. | reverse complement strand
ATGGCACAAAATATTTTGTTTATTTACCTGTCTACTTGACAGGGGGCAGTTCACACATCCAAAGTGGCCGTTTTCTTATTCACCTTTCAAAGTAAAGAGAGAGTGTTGTGTGGTAAAGAGATGATAAGGCACGATTTGCCCATCATATTCGTAGGCGATCATGACGAGCCGATCTCCAACCTCTGTGACTGCTTCGGCTAATAGCACGTGATCATTTTCGGGAACAAGTTCTTCGGCTTGTTCATAAGTTTTTGGTACGACAATTCGCGTAATATAAGTGGTTTCGCCGTCCAGGAGCACTTTCACTTGAGCCACACTGGCTTCAAGTTTTTGAATTTCTAAGCCTCTATCCAATGTTTTTTGAAGAGAATCAATGGCATCTTGAGGAATTCTCTGGGCATTGATCTCTTTTTCTTCTGGGCTAAAATGCTCGGAATAATACAAGTCCATGGCATAACGCAATTCTTTAAGATTATGTCCTTCTAATTGAGGAGGAATGGCCGTGACGGGGTATTCGTTGTAACCAATGACTTCTTCATTAAAGAAAGAATCTGTGATTTCCGGGTAGTCATCGGGCACCTTGATGGTCTCTTTCTTCGACTGGGTCTCTTCTTGAGAGGGTGTATCAGAAGCATCCTCTTGAACATTTTGGCACCCAGCAAAAAAAAAATTACCGACCAGTAAGCTTGTAATAATCTTCTTCATGGTATATCCTTCCATTATTTATTTCTCGTTAAAATTAAGTACTGCTATTTTACCATAAAGATTTGAGGAGCATTATCACAATTCGGTAACACTTGGTCGTTTCCGCATTATAAAAAGCGTAGTTATTGAACTTACTTATCCCTAGCGTTACGTTCGATTAGGATATGTTTTCACAAAGTCATAAAAAAGGGTATCCTATGAGAAACATCGGTAAACAATTGCGACCATTTTTTGGAAGTCGACCCTGATGATTATCTTCTTCCAAGTGATCCAAGCCTATTCAACACTACTCTTGGCTGATGATACCTCTCGATTGACTGACGTGAGCCTCCAAAATAATGGAGTAGAACGTGCAGTCCACCCTTGAATTATCGAACACATCTTATGAGAAATTTAAAGAAACTTCGGACGAAGAAGGTCGAAAACAGGCAGAACGTAATTACGCACAAAGTCCTGAGGGGAATTACCGTCTAAAACAAGAAGTAAAAAAAGATTCTAATTCATGGAAGCATTCTCCAGACTTTTCGAAGGAGCTTTAGCCTTGCATGGCAGACTCAGCGCGAACGCTCGAGATGCAACCTTATCCTGAGGATCGGTTTGTAGAGGCCGTTCACCAAGTCTTAGCTGCCAATGCTAGTTGGGTGCCCTTATGGAAGCGGTGCAAGTTTATACCTGCGCCCAATCTTGATTGGTACTGGTCCAATGACCACCGTCTTGCCAGCTCAAGAATACATCTTTGCCATCTACGCCACTCGGGTGGATCCCTATTTCACAGAAGGGATGAAGCCGGCTCATTTCATGGTGTCTGCTTAGGACCGCGCAGCACTTAAGGGAGCTGGAGCGGCCAAGGTTGGAGGAGATTATGCCTCTAGTTTCAAGGTGGCCATCGAAGCTCGTCAACAAGGTTTTTCAGACGTAATGTCCTTAGATCTATTTACTCACGCGAAGATTGAAGAGGTTGGGGCGGCGAATTTCTTTGGAATTACCAAAGCCGGTCAATTTGTGACACCCAAATCACCTTCGATTTTTCCAAGGGTGACGCGAGATGCTTCGATGTTTCTTGCACAGAATCGTTTGAGTATGGAAGTAGAGATGGGAGACGTTTATGTCGATCCATTGGACCGATTTGTGGAAGCGAGCGCAAGCGGCACTGCGGCAGTGATTACACCCGTCGGCACAATTACTCATCAAGGACAATGGCACGCTTTCTACTCAGACACAAAGATCGGGCCTGTGATTCAGAAATTATACAACGAGCTGATCAGTATTCAGTTGGGTGACAAAGAAGCGCCAGAGGGCTGGATACAGCTTGTTCACCTTCCACGCTAGATTGCATCACTTTTCCTTTGGGAAGGGTGATTTTTGTCTGTAAATATGCTATAATGGTTCAGCTTTACAGACGAATGGGGGGTGGTCACCGTCTATTTATTGGGACGAATGCTTAAAGGATTGTTGAGCTTGTCGACAGGACTGATTGGTTTATTTATGGTTATTGTCTTGGGTATTAATTTGTTTGTCATGGGCAGCGCCAAGTCCCAGATTTACGGGACAGATCGATTAGGTCAGCTTCCAGACAGTTATCAAAAAGAAAATATACCTGTTTTAGTCTTAGGGGCAGGCATTATTGACAATGCTCATCCAAGCAAGATTCTGGAATTGCGCTTACAAGCCTGTCAAATGCTTTATGCCAGCTACCCCGATAAGAAGTTAATTATGACAGGCGACCACCGCGAAAGTAATTATAATGAAGTGGGCGTCATGAAAAATTATCTCCTTGGGCAAGGGGTTCCAAGTGAACAGATTTATTTGGATCATGCGGGCTATTCAACCTATGACAGTTTGTATCGCTTGAAATATGTCTTCCATCAAGATCAGGCAATCATTGTGACACAGAAGTACCATTTATCCAGGGCCCTAATGTTGGCAAGAAGCCTAGGTATCGATGCGATAGGAGTCGCTGCGGATGAGAATCCTTCAACACGAAAAGAACGGGAAATACGAGAGGTGCTGGCTCGAGTGAAAGATTTCTCAGTAGCTTACTTAGGCTTCCAGCCGGATCGACCCACAAATAATTATGATTTTTCCCTCAGTAAGAATGGGGACTTGACCAATAATAAAGATTCATTAGAAAAAAATTAGAGATCCCTTGACAGATTTAAAAGTTTTTAGTTATAATGGGCGCATCACAAAGAAAGGTAAGAATAATTATGATTGTCCAACACCACTTGCATGCTGAATTATTTTTTAGCAACTTTTACTTTAGATAAGTCTGTATCTCAGATTCACAGATACAGACTAACGAACGAGTAGTTTGTATCTATGGGGAAGTTGCCAATTTGGTATGCGAAACTAACCACATAGATCGATATAACATCTAATGTGGTTAAATAGCGACAATCTCTTTTTATCTAAAGAGGGGACTCCTTTCGCAGGAGGGAGTCTATCAGTTATGAAGGCCAGTTAGATGATATATCTAACTGGCCTTTTTCTTGTTATTTTTTAATGGAGGTTCATCACATGTTATGAAAGATTACCCATCTACTTGTCGTTCTTGGAATAGGTTTGTCAGTGTTTTTCTCGCTCACTTCTGTGCAGGAAAAGAAACGGTAGAGATTGGAATTTTACAGTCAATGTCCAAAGCATTGCATCCACCAATGATATTCCATCAGCACTGGATTTTGTCTTAAAAGATGCGGATGGATTACTCGTTGTGATGCGTAGATCCAAAAAATCAAACACCCAAAAATTTAGCATTTGATTAATCAGAAACTCAAAAAAGGAGCAATTACCATGTGTGATTATTTATCAAAAAAAACTAAAAAATTACTAACATTAATGGCAATGCTGGCGGTTGCGGTTGGAGTCCTTGCACCAACATCAAACGCCCGCGTAGAAGAAGTGCTTAAAATTGGAATTTTACAGTATGTGGAGCACGAATCTTTAACAGCGAATCGCGAAGGATTTATCGAGGGCTTGAGAGAGGCTGGGTATATCGAAGGAGAAAATCTGGAGATCGAATACTTAAATGCTGCTTCTGATAATGCCAATTTGCAATCTATGAGTGAAACATTAGCCAACCACAATGATTATTTGTTTGGAATCTCAACACCAGCCGCGCAATCATTGGCAGCGGTTGAAAGTGAGAAACCCATTTACTTCTCATCAGTGTCCGACCCTGTAGGAGCCAAACTTATTAAAAGCTTGGATCATCCTGGCACTAATTTAACCGGTACCGTCGATGCTGCACCTATTGAGGAACAATTGGAACTTCTGTTGAGCATCCAACCTGACATTCAAAAAGTTGGTCTTCTGTACAACTCAGGAGAGGCAAATTCTGAAAGTGAAGCTTCAATCGCTCGAAAGCTCATTGAAAAGAAGGGGTTGGAAACAGTCGAAGGAGCCGTCACCTCTACCAACGACATTTCTCAAGTTTTAGATGCACTGGCCAAGGAATCAGAGGCGATCTTCCTAGTGACAGACAATACCATTGCTAGCGCCATGGCCTTGGTAGGGAATGTCGCTGCCGAACATAAGATCCCTATTGTTGGTGGTTCCATTGATATGATCGAGACCAATGGATTAGCTACTTATGGATTGGACTATTATGATCTAGGGATTCAGACAGCTCAAATGTTGGTCCGCCAAATCGAAGAAGGAACAGCCACCAGTGACGTTCCTGTGGAAACAGCCGATCAATTGCACTTGTTTGTCAACGAGGAATACGCCAAGAAAATCGATGTGGATCCTTCTAGCATTCAAGCGCCTACAAAGTTCAATGAATCTTCTGAGTGAAGCAAAATAAAACCGATGAATTCTAGGATTCTGTTCAGATAACTGTTAAAATATCACATAAGTCAATAATGTGAAAGTTCAGTGATTAATCAAAAATCATCAATGAACCATATTCTTAAAAGATTCATTCAGCATCTCTGGGTAAATCTTTTAAAAAGCTAAAGAGAAATAATGAGGAGGAAGTTCTTTGTCTCACACATTTAAAAAAATTCTAGTTGCCTGTATTTTATTCTTATCTGTTTTTAGTGGTGGATTCTTGGTCCAACCGGCGCAAGCAGAAGAAACGATCAACATTGGAATTCTACAATTTATCGAACATGAAGCTTTGGACGACGCCCGAGAAGGGTTCATGGAAGAATTAGAAGCTTCTGAATATGGCGATCGTATTAAGTTTGATGTCCAAAATGCCAGTGGAGATAATGCTAGCTTGCAATCCTTAAGTGAAAAATTAGCTCGCGATAATGACATTCTCTACGCCATTGCTACCCCAGCAGCCATTGGTTTAGCGGCGGTTGAAAGCGAGAAACCTATCTTTTTTGCAGCAGTTACCGATCCTGTGGATGTTGAGTTAGTAGAATCCCTTGAAAAGCCGGGCAAGAACTTAACCGGAACCAGTGACATGGCTCCAATTAAAAAGCAAGTAGATTTGCTCATCAAAAACTTCCCAGAAGCTAAAAAAATCGGTGTTATTTATGATTCAGGAGAAATGAACTCCATTGCGGCAGTTAAAGAAGCCAAAACCCACATTGAAAAAGCTGGCCTCGAATTGGTAGAAGGGACTGTCACATCGACCAATGATATCCAACAAACCATGGCTGCTTTGGTCGCTGATGTGGATGCCTTCTTCATGGTGACCGACAATACCATTGATAGCTCCATCGCCTTAGTCGGCGACATGGCGATTGATGCAGGCAAGCCGATGGTTGGGTCATCTGCACCAGTTGTTGAGAAAAACGGTTTAATGACTCTGTCCAACTCCTATGTGGAATATGGAAAACAAACGGCGCAAATGGTGATTCGCATGCTTGATCAAGATTTGGAAGTTAGTGAAATGCCTGTAGAGCTAGGAGAAAACTTTGAATTGGTCATCAACGAAAAGAATGCTAAAAAATTAAATCTTGATATTAAAGCGATTCAACAATAAATGAAAAGGATAAGGAACATATGTTATTTGTGATAAAATCCACAATCATCTCGTTGGGAATCATCGGTCTGCGCCGAGCGGTGATCAAGCGCCCAAAAATCGTCTGTCAATTTGGAGTTTTAACCCTACTAGTCAGCGTCTTTTCGGGCACCTGGGCGCCTTTGATCTCTGCTCAAGAGGATTCGATCAATATCGGTATTCTTCAGTATGTAGAACATAAAGCCTTGGATGATGCGCGAGAAGGTTTTATGGAAGAGTTGAAAGCGTCGGAATATGGCGACCGGATTAAATTCGATGTCCAAAATGCCAGCGGCGACAACTCAAGCTTGCAATCCATTGGTGAAAAGCTAGCGCGTGACAACGATATTCTTTACGCCATTGCGACACCTGCAGTTATGAGTCTGGCAGCTATCGAGCGGGAAAAACCTGTTTTCTTTGCGGCTGTTAATGATCCTGTTCAAATTGGTGTTGTCAATTCCTTGGAACAACCAGGAGGAAATGTCACAGGAACTAGCGACCGCCCCCCGATCGATCAACAG
>CALYPW010000071.1 GCA_945278685.1 uncultured Dolosicoccus sp. | reverse complement strand
GGATGATGTTTTGATTATGCGTCAGGGCCAAATGATTGAATATGGTTCCACCGACCAGATTTTTGACCATCCACAAAAACCCTATACACAAGAATTGGTTCGGATCAACCAGCAGTTAGCCCAAGGATTGGAGGAGGCCATTCAATGATTGAGATCAAATCTCTCTACAAAAGCTATCCCCAACGCCAGGGAATCATTAAAAAGGTGAACGTTCCGATTTTGAAAGATATCCACTTATCCATCTATGACTCAGAAACTCTGGCTTTGGTGGGAGAGAGCGGCAGTGGGAAATCAACCTTGTCACGATTAATCCTAGGGTTGGAAGATTTCGACTCAGGAACGATTGAACGCAAAGGCTCCGAAAAGGAAAGTGTGGTCTTTCAAGATTATACAAATTCGGTTAATTCCCACATGACTGTTCAAGAAATCATTCAAGAACCGGTCATCGATCAAAAGAAAACGCGAGGAGACTTTGAAAAGATCTTGCAAGAAGTGCAACTGCCTGCCAGTTACTTATCCCGCTATCCTCACCAGTTGAGCGGCGGAGAGTTGCAACGGGTATGCATTGCCCGGGCCATCATTGCTGAACCGGATTTGATTATTTTTGATGAGGCTTTGTCCAGTTTGGACATTTCCGTGCAATTGGAATTGATGGATGTCTTAATAGATCTCAAACAAAAAACTTCCATTACTTATTTGTTTATCACCCACGATTTATCGTCAGTGACTTATTTGGCCGACCGGGTGGCTTTTATGAAAGACGGCGAGTTGATTGAGGTGCGTGCCGTGAATGATTTGGGCAATCTGTCGACGGAATATGCCCGAGAATTGTTAACAGCTGCTGAAAAGCTTTTGACGTAAGAAGGCTTGATCATTGTCGAATATTCTTTATAAGCTCCTCCTTGTCAGAAAGATTCAAGTAGGCTAGAATAAGGGTGCTTTATTTGTGAAATATATCACCAATTATTTTAGACAGAAAAAAAGGGAAATACTTATGACAACTTTGAATGACATTGCCCGCATGGCTGGCGTGTCTAAGAGTACTGTTTCTCGCTTCTTTAACCAAGGACAAGTCAGTGCAGAAACGCGAGACCGCATTCAACAAGTGGTGGATGCTACGAATTATCAGCCCAACAATTTGGCCAGAAGTTTGAAAGCGCGCTCCACAGATCTCATAGGTGTGGTGCTCCCACGCTTCGATTCAGCGTCTGTGGTTAAAGTCATGGGTGGGATCGACTCAGTCGCTCATCACCATCACCAACAATTATTGATTGTGAATGCCGACTTGGATCCCGACCGGGAACTGGCCCATATTTATGCCTTGGACAAGCAACGGGTGGATGCCATTATTGTCTTTACACGCAATGAAGAAGAGGCCTTGCTCCGAGTCAGTCGAGAAATTGACGCCCATTTGATTGTCTTGGGGCAAGATTATGATGACTTGGCCTATGTGGCTTACGACGATTATGGCGCCGGTCAAAAAGTTGCCCAGTACCTGCAAGACTTGGGTCACCAAGACGTTCTTTATGTCAATGTGGATGGCAGTGATCCGGCAGTGGGGCAGGAGCGCTTGCAGGGATTCAAGGATGGCTTGGACAAGTTTGACGGAAAGTTAGAAATCATCCGCTCTTCTTTCCAGCGGTCTGCCAACTATGACTTGGCACTGGAAATATTACCAAAAACCTCGGCCGCTTATGTCATCTGTGCCACCGACCGAATGGCCATTGCCTTTCTAAAGGCAGCCCAAGAATTGAACATTCGCATTCCGGAGGATCTGTCCATTTCAGGTTTTGGGGGTTACAGCGAAGGACGTTTTGTTCATCCAACCTTGACTACAGTGACTTATCCTTATGAGGAGGCAGGTCGACAGGCTATGAAACTGGCTTTGGATTTGGTCAAAGCTACGCCATGCAAGATTCATGTGGTCTTGCCAACTGAATTAGAAACAGGTCACAGTACCCGTTCATTGAAGAACCATTCTTAAATAAAAGAGTGGTTCTTTGCTTTCTATCTTGTGTTGGAGATAATTTTCACTTACAATGGAACCGGTACCAGTAAGTGGTTACATTTCTATACAAACAATCTCTGGAGGGATAAAAATGGATTATCAAGCAGTCGCCCGTCAACTTTTGGAAGTGGTTGGTGGAGCATCTAATATTCGCAACTATGAACATTGTGCCACGCGCTTGCGGCTGGTTTTGAAAGACAACGATGTGGTGGATCCTGATCAAGCAGAAGCCTTGGAAGGTTTGCAGGGGTATTTCTTCTCAACCGGTCAGCACCAATTTGTCTTTGGAACTGGCAAGGTCAACGAGGTATATGCGGCTTTGGGTCAGTTGATGGAAGCCGAAGGGGTTACTCAAATTTCCGAAAGTTCGGCCAAGGAAGATGCCTATGACCAATTGAACCCGGTTCAAAAATTTGTTCGAATCCTGGCAGACATCTTAGTCCCATTGATTCCAGTTCTGGTCACCACCGGACTGCTCATGGGTATTCGTGGTTTACTCAATGAATTAGGAGTAAGCCTATCCGGTGAATGGAATGAACTTTTTGCAGTTCTAACGGACACCGCCTTTGCATTCCTACCGGTCTTTATTACTTACAGCGCCACGAAGAAATTTGGCGGCAATCCCATCATCGGGATTGCCCTGGGGTTAATGTTAGTCGCTCCCCAATTACCCAATGCTTATGGGGTGGCCAGTGGTGAAGTAGAAGCTTTCCATCTTCTAGGAGTTAACGTGACGGGCTATCAAGGGACCATTTTCCCAGCCATCATCGCGGGTTGGCTTTTGTCTAAGTTAGAGGAGAAAATTCGTAAATTTGTGCCTCAAGCGATGGACTTAATTGTGACGCCTTTCCTCACCATCGTCTTCACCTTGGTCTTGATGCTGTTTGGCCTTGGACCAATTATTCAGTTGGTGGAAGGGGCAGTCATTGGGTCCATCGTCAAAGTTATTCAAGCACCTTTTGGAATTGGATATGCCCTATTTGGTGGGTTACAACAGTTGTTAGTGGTGACAGGGCTTCACCATTCCTTGAGCATTATCGAAATCAGCTTGCTGAATGATACGGGGCGTAACATCTTGAACCCCTTGATGAGCGCTTCCATGGCGGGACAGTTTGGTGCGGCCATCGCAACAGCGAGTTTGATGCGCCAAAAAGTCAAACGTTCCAACATGATCTCTGCGGCGACACCGACGGTCTTTGGAATTACCGAACCGCTCTTATTTGGGGTTAACTTACGTTCTTTAAGAGTCCTCGGATCTGGAGTGGTCGGAGGAGCAGTGGCTGGACTCATGGCCTACTTCTTGAATTTAAGTGCGACTGGAATGGGAATTACTTTCCTTCCTGGTTTACTCTTGTATACTGACCAAGTGGCTTCAGTGGTGAAGTATTTATCCGTCATTGCGACTGCTTTTGTGGTTGCCTTTCTATGTGTCCGTGCTCAAGCCAAGGCCATTCGTCAGGAGTTGGAACCAGAAGCAGAAGTTGAGGAAACAGTTGTTGAAACACCGAGCGAAGATTCTGTGAGAACTTCCATCGACGTTCAATTGATTCAGCCGATGGCTGGTGATATTATGGAGCTTGATCAGGTGCCAGACCCTGTATTTGCTTCAGGAGCCATGGGTGCTGGATGCGGCATTCTTCCAACAGATGGTCGTGTCTTAGCGCCTTTCAATGGTGAAATCATGCTGGTTGCAGATACCAAGCATGCCATTGGTTTAAGGTCTAACGAAGGGGTCGAAGTCTTGATCCACGTTGGTTTAGATACCGTGGAATTAGAAGGCAAACCCTTTACCAGCTATGTGCAAGTGGGTGACAAGGTTCAACAAGGTCAACTGTTACTCGAAGCAGATTTACCAGCCATTGAGGCTGCCAGCAAATCAACGATTACACCGATTATTATTACTAACAGTGCGGAATTTGATGAAGTTGCGACGGCCTCTGCCAAGGACAGCTTTATTCATATTCGCTAAGGAGGTTACCGACAACCATGGGTCAAGAATTACGTCCAAATGATCATCCGTGGCTTCAACATTATCACTTGATGCCTGCCAAAGGCTGGCTGAATGATCCAAACGGTGCCGTTCAATTCAACGGGATCTACCACATTTACCATCAGTATATTCCCGGTCAAGCCCGTGGAGGGGCGCCCAGTCATTGGGGCCACTTCACCTCGCCGGATTTGGTGACTTTCACCCAGCAGGAAAATTTCTTAGCCCCCGATCAACCTTTTGATAAGGACGGGGCCTATTCAGGAAGTGCCTTGGTGGTCGATGGCCGGATTCACTATTTTTATACAGGCAATGTGCGCGACGAAGGTTATCATGATTATACCTTCAGTGGTCGTCAACAAAATGTGATCCACATGACTAGCAAAGACGGTCATCACATCGAAAAGCGTCAGATGGTCATTGATGCCAAGGGTTTCCCCCAAGGTTATACCAATCACATCCGGGACCCTAAAGTTTTCCAAGTGGCGGACCACTTTTACATGCTTTTAGGCGCGCGTAGTATTGACAATTTGGGAAGCATTCTCTTGTACCGATCCGAAAATTTAGAAGATTGGCACTACCGAGGGGTCTTCCTTCAAGGAACAGAAGGCCAAGGATTTATGTGGGAATGTCCCGATTATTTCCATCAAGAGGGTCAAGACGTGCTCTTATTCTCACCTCAAGGAGTCTTGGGAACCTTGGACACCTATCAGAACCAATACAGTTCCGGTTATTATTTGGGACACGTCGACTGGAAAAAAGAAACCTTTCTTCCAGACACTCCTTTCCAAGAATTGGATTATGGCTTTGATTTTTATGCGCCCCAATCTTTTACTGATGACGCGGGCCGTCAAATTCTCTGGGCTTGGATGGGTGTTCCAGACCACGAACCGGATTATGTCAATCCCACGGTGGCTTATGGGTGGCAACATTGCCTGACCATGCCGCGCCAACTCTTGGTCCGCAAAGGACATCTCTATCAACAACCTTTGGAAGAATACCAAAAATTACGACAGGGTCACCAAAAATTTCACGGCGTGAAAGAGATTTCAGAAGGGGTGCTGGAAGGAGAAATCTTTGAACTCTTGATTCAAGGCGACTTGGACACCTTTGACTTAAAACTGCGTCAAGACACCCATGTAACTTATGATGGCCAACGTCTTTGTTTGAGCCATGGCCCTTCGGGTTACGGACGCCGGCGACGCTATTTGCGTGTGGACCTAGTGAATCGTCTGCAGATCTTTTCCGACCGATCTTCCCTAGAGATTTTTGTGAACTTCGGGCAATACACTCTGTCGACCAGAGTTTATCCCAACGTTTCTAAACAATCCGTCACCTTGACTAATAAGCACGCGGTTGATGTTGATTTTTGGCACTTGAGCCACGATAAGGAGAAATAATATGCGTTATGGAGCAATTGAAGCCGGTGGAACGAAATTCAATTGTGCAGTCAGTGATGAAAATTTCAAAATCATTGACCAAGTACAATTTCCAACCACCGATCCGGATGAAACCTTGAAACATGTCTTTGATTTCTTTGACCAGCATGATTTAACAGCCATGGGCATCGGGTCTTTTGGACCCATTGATGTTCTGGAGGATTCAGAAACTTACGGGTATATTACTCAAACACCGAAACTTCCTTGGCGGCATTTTGATTTCCTGGGAGCTGTCAAAGACCGTTACGAGATCCCTGTCTATTGGACCACGGACGTGAACAGTTCGGCTTACGGGGAATACCAAGCTGGAGCGGGCAAAGACTTGTCTTCTTGTTTGTATTTGACCGTGGGGACCGGTGTGGGTGGTGGCGCCATCTCACAAGGAGAATTCTTAACTGGCTTCAGTCACCCAGAGATGGGTCACATTCAAGTGGCAAAAGATCCTCAAGATACTTATGAAGGCTTTTGTGTCACTCACGGGGACTGCTTGGAAGGCCTTGTAGCAGGTCCATCCATTGGGAACCGTTTTGGAGAGGGCGTCAAAGCCCAAGACTTGGATCCAGAAGATCCGGTTTGGGATTATGTGGCGAATTATCTGGGGCAGGCCCTTCACAACTATGCCTTGATTTTAACGCCTGAACGAATCATTATGGGTGGTGGCGTCATGCACAAACCCGGACTTCTGGAAAAGGTGCGCCAGTCTTTTGAAGCGGGGTGGGGCGACTACATGGAGTTGCCTCATTCTTTGGAGGACTATATAGTTTCCCCAGGCCTTGGCGATGATGCGGGTCTGATAGGATGCTTGTACCTGGCAGAGAAAGCTTGGAAAGAAGCCCAATAAGTTCAAATGAAAGTCTGTCCTTTTAGGGGCAGACTTTTTTGCTATGTGCGCCCAGCATGGGCGATAACTTGGTGGTGAAAGTCCACTACAGGCTTAG
>CALYPW010000070.1 GCA_945278685.1 uncultured Dolosicoccus sp. | reverse complement strand
CATTTCAACGGTTGTTGGAGCAGCTGTCACTGACAACTATGGCGTTGTCGGAATGGTCAGTAAGAATATTGTTCGGGATAATATTATTGAAATTTTAGGAAAAGATAATTATTCCAAAGGGATCATCATTTCTGAAGCAGAAGGGCTGATCTCGGTCGATGTCTACATCTTAGTGTCTTACGGAACTAAGATTTCTGTTATCTGTGAGAACATTCAACAATCTGTGATTTACAACGTCGAACGTTTGCTAGGCTTCCAGGTGGACGCTGTCAATGTCCATGTTCAAGGCGTGAAGGTTGACTAATCATCTTTTAACACAATAGGAGGATATATTTTTGAAACTGAACCATTTAACCGCTCAAAATTTTAGAGAAATGGTAATCGCCGGAGGGAAGCGATTGTCCGAGAATGTTGACCTCATCAATAAACTAAACGTATTCCCAGTGCCGGATGGGGATACTGGGACGAACATGAACATGTCCTTTGAATCCGGGGTAAAGGCTGTTCAACAATCCAACGAAGAACACGTGGGACGTTTAGCCGCCCAATTTTCCCGTGGAATTTTAATGGGTGCTCGTGGGAACTCGGGAGTTATCCTTTCACAAATTTTTCGTGGCTTTTCCAAAGCCATTGAAGAATGTGAGACTCTGGACACAGTAAATTTCGTCAAAGCTTTCGTTGGTGGTGTTGAGTCGGCTTACAATGCCGTCATGAAGCCAGTGGAAGGAACGATCTTAACGGTCACCCGCGAATCAGCCATGGCAGGAGATCAAGCAGCTCATGATGCTGAAGATATTATTGAAATCATGGAAGCCATCGTCCAAGGGGCGACAGTTTCTTTAGACAATACCCCGGAGCAATTACCGGTTCTTAAAGAAGTCGGAGTGGTTGACAGTGGTGGGAAAGGGCTTCTAACGATTTATGAAGGATTCCTATCTGCTTTGACAGGTGAAACTCCGGTCGACATCAGCTACCACACAGCACCTAGCGATACTTCCCACGAAATGATCCATGACATGGATGAAAATCCAGTCAAAATGGAAGACATCACTTACGGTTACTGTACAGAGATCATGGTTCGTCTTGGTGAAGGCCCAACGGCAAACAAAGACTACGATTCCGATGAATTCCGTCAGTTCTTGGAAGACAGTGGGGACTCCATTGTGCTGATTGAAGACGATGACATTGTGAAGTTACACATTCACACGGAAAATCCTGGTGCCATTATGCAACGAGGAGTTGAATTTGGAGAGCTCATCTTGATTAAGGTCGATAACATGCGCGAACAAATTCGTGAAATCGAAGCCGACCAAGCCCCAGAACCCCGCAAGGATTACGCAGTGATCGCGGTTGCAGCAGGTGAAGGCGTGGCAGATCTATTCCGTTCTGTCGGTGTCGACATTGTCATCGAAGGTGGTCAGACCATGAACCCAGCCACGGAGGATTTCGTCAAAGCCATCGAAAAAGCCAATGCGGACAAGGTTATCTTGTTACCGAATAACAAAAATATTCTGATGGCCACCGAACAAGCGGCGGAAGTGTCAGAAGTTCCAGCAGTCGTTGTGTCAACTGTGTCAATCCCTGAAGGAATGACGGCCATGATGGTTTTTGATCCCAATGCATCTCTGGAAGACAACCAAGCAGAGATGACAGAAATGGCCAAAGAAGTAACGACCGGCCAAATCACCTATTCCATCCGTGACACAGAAATCGACGGAATTAAGATCAAGGAAAACGACTTCATGGGCTTAATCAACGATGACATCGTCTTAGCTGAGAAAAACTTGGAAGATGCTTTTGAGAAGACACTTGATCAAATGTTAGATGAAGATACAGAAATCGTCACTATCCTTGTCGGAGAAGATGGCGATCTGGACTTCGCACAAGGTGTCGGCGATCGTCTCATGGATGCCAATGATTACATGGATGTAGAAGTCATTGACGGGAAGCAACCCGTTTACAACTACATTCTAGCAGTCGAATAAACGATCAAAAGTGCCAATTCTGGCACTTTTTTACTTTCAGTAAAAAGGAGGAATTTCATGGCAAATACAAAGAATTGGGAGGATCCCATCACCGTCTTGTCAGGCATCGGGTCGGCACGTGCCCAAGCTTTCCATCGCTTAGGTGTGCTAAGTATTCGAGATTTGCTATTTTTCTTCCCTTTTCGCTTTGAAGATTTATCGGTAAGAGACGTATCAACTTTGACGGACAAGGAACAAGTGACTTTGAAGGGGCGGATTATTTCAACTCCAACGGTCAGTTATTTTGGCAAACGACGCAGTCGCCTGGTCTTCAACTTTGCCCTCAGTGACCATGACATTGCCCAGGTCGTCTTTTTTAATCAGCCTTATTTGAAGAAACAATTGGAGGTGGGGCAAGAGGTGGCCATTCACGGCCAGTGGCAAGGCCCCAAGGCTCAATTGACGGGCATGAAAGTTATTCAATTGGGGAATTCAGACAATCCTTTTTCTCCGGTCTATCGAACGACCAAAGGCTTGAGTCAAGCGCAAATTGTCCAAGCCATTCAAAGAGCCTTTGAGGACTATGGCACATCTATTCCTGAAATTGTTCCTGAGTACCTCAATGATCGCTATTGCCTATGTTCCTTGCCCCAAGCCTTGTACTATATGCATTTTCCAGAGCGTCAAGAAGACTTTGAACAAGCCAAACGAAAGGTGATTTACCAAGAATTCTTTCTTTATCAGTTTCGCCTACAATTGTCCAGTCAACGTTTCAAACAAGAAGATGGCGTTCAGATTTTGTACGACGTGGATCAATTGCGTCAAGTCATTGACATGCTTCCGTTTGAATTAACCGATGCTCAAAAACGGGCGGTCAACGCTATTCACTATGATTTACGCGCACCTTACCCGATGCAGATGATGTTGCAGGGAGATGTTGGAAGTGGAAAGACTTTGGTAGCTTTCTTGGCCATGGTATCCGCTGTTCAATCTGGTTTTCAAACGACCCTCATGGTGCCAACAGAAATATTGGCCAAACAACACGTGGAATCTTTCAATCAGGTCTTTGAATCCATCGGTTTGCGTGCTGAGATTCTCATTGGTTCACAAACCAAGAAAGAGCGCCAGAATATCTTGGATGGGCTTGCGACGGGGCGCATTCGCTTGGTCATTGGGACTCACGCCTTGATCCAAGCCGGGGTGGATTTCAATCATTTAGGTCTGGTGGTTATTGATGAACAGCACCGTTTCGGTGTGAGCCAGCGTCAAACCCTTTTGGACAAAGGTCACAATGGCTTGCCGGTCAATCTCTTGCAAATGACGGCCACTCCTATTCCTAGAACCTTGGCCTTGTCTCTTTACGGGGAGATGACGGTGGCGACCATTGATGAATTACCTGGAGGTCGCAAACCGATCCAAACACTTTGGATGAAGGATCACCAAATGACGAACGTCTATGATATAATGCAACAAGAGCTCGCAAAGAATCACCAGGTGTACTTTGTCTTGCCACTCATTGATAGTTCCGAACATATGGGAGAAGTCGAGAACGTCACAGCAGTGTATGACCGCTTGTTGGAGCGTTTTCCAGAGTACAACATTGGGGTCATGCACGGGCAGCTTCACCGAGAAGAGCAAGCCCACATGATGGAGCTATTTATAAACAACGATGTTCAGATTCTGGTGGCCACAACCATGGTGGAAGTCGGAGTTGACGTGCCCAACGCAACTGTGATGGTCATTCAATCCGCCGAACGCTTTGGTTTGGCTCAATTGCACCAATTGCGGGGCCGGGTGGGACGTTCGGACTTACCGTCCTATTGTCTCTTAATTGCCCAGCCAACGACCCAAGAGGGACAGCAACGCATGGAAATTATCACCCAACACCAAGACGGTTTCTTGATCAGTCAGGAAGACATGAAGATTCGTGGGGTGGGTGAATTGTTAGGAGAAAGCCAAAGTGGTTTGCCCAAGTTTCATTACGCCGACATCTTCCAAGATCAACATATTTTGGAGGTGGCCCGGCAAGATGTGACCCATTTGTTGGGGCACGCGGAACGCTTAACACCGGAAGAATTTGATCAGTTAATGAGTGTGAGTCAACAAAGAATTGATTTGTAAGAATTAAGGAGAGTTTAACTATGTATACAATCGCAGTGGACGCAATGGGTGCTGACAACAGCCCTGATGCCATCGTTGAAGGGGTCAATTTGGCCATTGAACGGTATGACGACATCCGCATCCGAATTTATGGGGATGAAGCGGGCATTCAAGAACATTTAAAGCCTTCCAGCCGTGTGGTCGTTGTTCCGACCACGGAAGTGATTACCAATGAAGAAGAGCCCGTGCGGGGGTTGCGACGTAAGAAAGATGCTTCCATCGTCGTGGCAGCCAACGATGTGAAGAGTGGCGAAGCCGATGCCATGGTTTCGGCAGGAAGTACTGGCGCCACCTACGCCTCTTCTTTACTGATCATCGGACGTTGTAAAAACATCGACCGTCCGCCGATTACGGCACTTTTCCCTACGATTAATCCGAGCCGTCCTCGCGTGCTCATGGCAGATGCGGGTGCCAACCCGGACATGCGTGCTGTCAATATTGAGCAATTTGCCATTGCCAGTGCTTTTTATTCACGCAACATTTTGAACGTGGCTAATCCAACGGTCGGTTTAATTAATAATGGAACGGAAGAAGGAAAAGGAAATGCTTTAACTCGTGAGGCTTATGATTTACTAAAAGCCAATCCAAACATTAATTTCAAAGGCAATGTGGAGCCGCGTGAAATCTTGTCCGGCGTGGTGGATGTCCTAGTGACTGACGGTTATACCGGAAACATTGTTGTAAAAACCATGGAAGGTGTCTCCAAGTCCCTCTTCTCCTTGATTAAGAGCAAAATTGAAGATGGTGGCATCAAGTCCAAGTTGGGTGGCCTCCTTCTAAAAGACGATTTTAACTCTCTCTTGGCAGAATTCGACGATGAGCAAATGGGGGGCGGCATGATCATTGGTGTCAATGCACCAGTCATGGTAACCCATGGATCTTCCGGTCCGATCGCCATAATGACGGCCATCGCTCAGATGCGAACATCTCTGAAATCCCAGATGGTGGAGCAGATTTCGGATTATTTTGCGAAATCAGATGAGGATTATGAGTAATAACATCCACGAAGGCATCGAAAAGCTTTTAGAAGAAGATGTTTTCATGAAAATTCGCGACGTGATCGTTATGCGTTTCGGCGTTCAGCAATCCCGTGTCCATAATGCCTTACGCTTTGATGAATTAGGGGCCGAGACCTTGGACGTGGTGGAAGTCGCCATGGAAGTGGAAGATATTTTTGACATTCGTTTTCGCTCATCCACCGCCGCTAGTTTCAAAACCATCGGCGATGTGGTTTCCGAAGTCACACAATTACTCAGTGCCAAATAAATTAGCGAGCCAGCACAATGATTTTTTTCGATCATTGGCTGGCTTATTCGACTTTAAGGAGGAACCATGTCATTAATTGCACACCTTGAAGACATCCTAGGTCAAAAAACCAAGGATGTCCATTACTACCAAACAGCTTTCAATCACTCGTCTTATGTCAATGAACACCCTGGAAAAGGGCGCAAGAACAATGAGCGTTTAGAGTTTCTAGGCGATTCAGTCTTGGAACTAGCCGTGAGTGAGTACCTTTTCAACCTTTACCAAGACAAGGCGGAAGGGGATTTGACCCGCTTGCGGGCACAATTGGTCCGAGAAGAGAGTTTGGCCTATTTGGCCCGAGAACTCTCCTTCGATCGATATATTCTCATGGGACGCGGCGAGATGGAACACGGCGGCAATCAACGAAATTCTGTCTTGGCCGATGTTTTTGAAGCCTTCCTCGGGGCCACCTACTTAGATTTAGGCTACCAGATGGTGGCCGACTACATCGACCAACTCATGGACCAAGAAATGGATTATCTCATCAATGCCTTGAACAAAGATCATAAAACGGCCTTTCAAGAACTGGCCCAACAACAAGGCGCGGTGGAGATTGATTACCGCATCGAACAACAAGCAGGCCCGGCCCATGACCAAACGTTTACTGTTGGCTTGTATTTGAATCAACAACGAATTGCGACGGGCCAAGGAAAAAGCCGCAAGGCAGCCGAAACGGCAGCCGCCCAAAGAGCCTGTCAATGCATGGATGAGAAAGGTAATGTCATTCAATGTTTTTAACAAGAATTGAAATAAATGGCTTTAAATCTTTTGCTGATAAGACCGTTATTGATTTCACAGAGGGCGTTACCGCCATTGTCGGACCCAATGGAAGTGGCAAGAGCAACCTCTCTGAAGCTATTCGCTGGGTCTTAGGAGAGCAATCGGTCCGTAGCTTGCGTGGGAACCGCATGGAAGATGTGGTTTTTAACGGTACCGTCGACCGTGCGCCTGTCAACATCGCTCAAGTCACCTTGGTATTGAACAATGAGCATCGTTATTTGGATTATGATTTTAATGAGATCAGTATTACCCGTAGTTATAATCGAAATGGGGATAGCCATTATTTAATCAACAACGAACGGGTGCGCCTCAAAGACATTGTGGACCTGCTCCTTGACAGTGGCTTTGGCCGGAACAGTTTCG
>CALYPW010000069.1 GCA_945278685.1 uncultured Dolosicoccus sp. | reverse complement strand
TTCCAAAGCTTCGAGAACCGGTTTTTTACGACTTAAATAATATAAAATATTTTTCGCATAAAATGAACACTTTCTCTAACCGTCAATCAATGTTCTTTTTAACAATATTTCTACGAAAAATATGTTTTTTGATGGCGCTCATAAGGTTGTTATTGTTGTTGTTGAAGGGAAGTGGTCGATAAAACGTCTCTATAATTATGATGATATTGATTGTAAATTTATACAGGTAGGAGTATGATGGCGATAGGATAAGAGTACGTGTTGGGAAAGTGGTGAATTCAGCAAGATAATTAAGCTTCAAGGACAACGTTTGACCCATGAAACACATGAACTAGCAAATCAATGATTGAGAGGAGTGATTACAATGTTATACAGACGTGCTTATAAAAATAGGTACTTAGGCATTGATTCCTCTAGCAACCTTTGCGATTGTACAAAATCCAGCGATTGCTCGAGGTACTGTACACCATGTTCAAGCCGGAGATAGTCTTTGGTCTATTTCCAGACGCTACAAAACCACCGTTTCAGAACTTAAACGCATCAATGGATTCACTTCTGACTTCCTTCAAATCGAGGATAAGATTCCAGTCAGCGAACATTCACAAGCCGATACCCACGTAACTCCCGTAAAAAATAAATTTATTCGCGATTACAGAACTTTCAAAAGTATCAATGCGGCTGTTAAATATGGTCGTGAGAATTTTGACTGGCACAAATATCGCGAATTCTATGTCAACTGTTCACCCCATGGCTACGTCATTGATTGGGAGCTACTAGCCCCTGATCATTCAAATTCCTTAGCCACCAACCAAGGTCAGAAGGTTTATACCGCCGTTAAAGGGGACTATCTCTGGAAAATTGCCAACAAATACGGGGTCACTGTGGCTCAGTTGAAAGAGTGAAACAACCTCACCTCCGACTTTGTACAAATTGGTGACAAGTTCGCGGTAACGACTCCAATCACTGCCAAACCTCATAAACAGACTTCCAAAGTAGTTCCTGCGACCGGTGATCATGTGGTTCGAGACAATCACACCTTTACCACCGTTGACCAAGCCTTGAAATATGCCCGCAAAGATTTCGATTGGAGACGCCACGAAAATTTCGAGGTTAAATGGCTAGGTCCTAACCATTACGTGGTGGATTGGCAAATGAAATCTGAAAAAACCATACCAACTGGCGCAGGTTTCCGTTCAGTAGTGGATGTGGACGGGGTGGATGCCTACCTCAAAGTAGCGCAAGAACAAGCGGACACAGCCACTCCAGAAACTTCTCCAACAGAAGAGAAGATGTCATTGTGAGCCGTTTTGTCCGAGAAGAACAATTCTTTGCCAGCCGTGAAGATGCCAAAAATTTTGCCAAAGCCAACTTTTATCCAGCCCTTCATCACAATTACCATGTGAACTGGGTCGGTCCTAATCAATACATCATTGACTGGGAATTGGTAGATCCTATTGAAATTCCAGTCGCAAAAGCTGAAAGTACACAGGCGGTAGATGCTCAACAAGAAAATATCTCCGGCAACTTAGAAGTATCTGAACACACTCAGGAAACTTCCCAAGTCGATGGCGAGACAGCTGCAGAGGAAAGCGCTGAAACGGACGCTCAGGAGACAGCCCAAGAAGATGAGGCAGCTGATAAAGATCAAGAGAGTGAAGATCTAGAAAAAGCCTCGGAAACTCCAGAGTTTGAGGACCAAGAGAAAGAAGAAGCCTCAGAACAAGAAGCCGACGTTCTTGAAGAAGTAGCTGTGACAGAGAAAATCAGTGAAGAAACCACCGATGAGTAAACCATGAATTGAAAGGCGCTTATTCAAGCCCTTTTTGTAGGCAAATTTAAAGCAAATGTAATAGGGTAAAAATAAAACTTGTGTATAATAAGGATAAAGCATGAAAAGAGAGGGGGAAGTCTTTGGAATCGATTCGAAAGTTTTTCAATTATTTGAGGCGTCATGACCATTGGGGCATTGCATTTGCCTTAATGGTAATTTTGCTGGTGAGCTATCTGATAGGAATTGGCTATTACCAAACGCGGTTTGTTCCGCGAACCGTGGTCGCCGGCGTGTCTATTCATGGAGATCAAGCCACAAAAGCCGAAGAAGAAATTCAACAACGATTGGAAAAGACTTCTTTAGAATTTACCGAGAATGGTGAGGCTTTGGGGAACATTCAGCTGAGTCAATTGAAGGTTCAGTCGGATTTTGATCCGCTGTTTGAAGAATTACTGGCTCAGCAGTCCCCAGCCCGTTGGCCTTTGTATTTTTTCAAGCCCTTGGAGATCACTCGCACGGTGGATAAGTTTATTAAATTTGACCGCCCAGCCGCAGAGCTTTTGTACCAAGCCTTAGGAATTAACAACAAGGATCGGAAGCAGTCTCAGGATGCCTATCTATCGGTCAACGATGACGGGTATTACGAAGTGATGCCTGATGAATTAGGGACACAAATTACTCCTGAAAGTTTAGAGAAAGCTATTTACGACGCCTTGCGGCAAGGAAATGTGGACAGTCTGGATCTGGCAACGGCCTATGAGCCTGCAGCCATCACCAAGGATGATGCCTTTTTGAATGCGATGGCTCAAGAGGCCCGTCAGTTTCAGGAAGTGAAGGTGACCATCAAATTTGACGGTCATGAAATTACCATTCCTCCGGAGGAGATTGCCGGTTGGATTCTTTTCGATGAAGAAGGTCACGCCTACTTGAGTGAAGAGGAAGTCAACGATTACGTGTCCTATTTGAATAAAGAGTACAGTACCCGTCTAGCTCACCGTGAATTCGAAGGGACACTGCGTGGTTGGGTGAGTGTGGATCCGGGCACGTTGGGGTGGTACTTGAACATTGATGAAGAGACGCAGAACATTCTCCATCTATTGAATACCCACCAAAGCACTTCCTACGAACCAAATATTTACGGGAGTGGCTACGGTTTGGATGATGACATTGGCGCTTCCTTTGTCGAGGTGGACCTGATTAACCAGATGTTGTGGATCTATATCGATTATGAGCTGGTTCTTGAAACACCTATTGTCAGCGGCATGGTCGGTGCAGAGACAATTCCTGGAGCATACAGTGTTTGGGAGAAGAAATCGCCCAATGTGCTCAAGGACTATGATCCGATCAATAAAAGAGATTACGAGCAACCCGTTCAGTATTGGGTGGCTTTTGATGATCAAGCCCAGGGGTTACACGATGCTTCCTGGCAACCAACTTTTGGTGGGGACGCCTATTTACAGTCGGGGTCTCTGGGGTGTATCAACATTTCACCGTCAGTCATGGGAGAAGTTTATGACCTGGTGGAATATGGCATGCCGGTCATCGTTTATTAAAACAAAAAATCGCGCAACCTGGAGAGGTGGCGCGATTTTTTACAATTTATTAATTTCAATTTGTTCGACAGTCTCTTGATCCGGTTCCGGTTGACGCATGTAGACACGGGTCAAGACGTTGAGGTGATTCAACTCTTCCTCGTAGCGGTAGACCGCTCCCATAATGAGGATAACTCCTGTAGCATCAACTTCGTCATCCGGTAAGACCATTTGATCCTTGGCCTGGTCGAAGAACATTTCCATGTAGGAGAGGCGTTCTTTGGTGGATTGTTGCAGGAAGTTGACATTTTCCGGGGGCACTTTCCCATTGAATTTCAATAATATCTGTTCGTGAGCACTGGTGAGCACTTCGATGCGGTCGCGCACTTCGTGGCGAAGTTTGCGCGGGAACTCGTCAAAGACTTGGGCGTTGTAATGGAAAGCCGCCAGTAGGTCGATCGCAATGCGGGTCGTGCGGGTCATTTGGCGATAAACCACTAAGCGGCGCATTTCCGAATATTTATTTTTGTTGGGCAGGGCCATTTCGCCTTGCATCAAATCAAAAAGTCCATTGATGGAATCAAGCTGTTCCCGGGCCCAGGTGATGTCTTTTTGAATCAGGCCGAAATCCGTGTTCTTGCGAACAGACGCTCGTATCCAGATCAATGTCTGGGAAGTTAAGTACTCCAACCCTTGATAAAAACGGGTATCGTACTTGGGCGGATAAATCAGGGAGTTAACGACGAAGGAGATGATGACTCCGATAGAAGTCTCTAGGACTCGGTTCAAGGCGAACAAGTAGGGCGAGCCTTCAAAGCCTATCATGATGACGATCACCGTAGTATTGACGAGCATCATCACGTCGCTAAGTTTGAAATAATTGAGTAAAGAAATGGACAAGATCACGGTAATTCCCACCGTCACAGGGGTGACCCCCACGGTTTGGATAATGACTAGGGCAATGATTGCTCCCAGAATGTTTCCTAAGATCCGA
Organism: uncultured Dolosicoccus sp.; assembly: GCA_945278685.1. Taxonomy (GTDB): domain Bacteria; phylum Bacillota; class Bacilli; order Lactobacillales; family Aerococcaceae; genus Dolosicoccus. The sequence continues at coordinate 2,368 of CALYPW010000069.1, read as the reverse complement.
TTCAAGAAAGAATCAAATGAGCGCCGGACTGAAGTTTCCGTCGCGTGGATGCCGGCAATTCCGGCAAGGGCACCGTTTGAGTCGGGAAGTAGTAGAGTGGCCACAAAGATAGATATCGCAATCGCCAAACCGGTCTTTATCACCCGTCCTCCGATTTTCATCTTATAAACCTCTTTTCGAAAAATAATCTAACACCTTTATCTTACGCCAATGTCAAATATTATCAAGCTACAGCGCCATTCCATTTTTCAAAAATAAGTAAATTGTTGAAACACCACTGGTCTTTCAAGAGTTTTCGTGCGTGTATCTTGCTAAAGTCTTCTGAAGATTGGTATACTATTCTAAGGAAAGAATGAGGGGGATGTGTTGTGGCAGAGATATTGAAGCAAATCGAAGAACGTTACTCGCAAACTTGTAAAAATTGTATCCATTACGAAAATGCTTGCAAATCTCACAAGGACCTTCTCCAGCACGTGATTAATGATTTAAGACGTAAAGAAGTTCGCATTACCCCACAAAGACAGGCAATTTTGAATTACATGATTCAATCAAACGCCCATCCCACCGTTGAAGAAATTTACAACGACTTAATTCAAGAGTTCCCGGGTTTAAGCCTGGCAACCATTTATAATAACTTACATGTCCTTGTCGAACACGGCATCATTCACGAGCTCCGGTTTTCCGACGTGACCCGCTACGACTTTATGGGCCACGAGCACGGTCACATAATCTGTGAAAAGTGTGGCAAGATCACCGACTTCGAAGTCCCAGGCCTGGATGAAGTCATGGAGTACGCCGGCCAAGTGACCAACTACCAGGTCACTCACTCCAACATCGAGATTTACGGACTCTGTCCCTGTTGTCGAGGCTGCTTGTTAAATCCTAATAACTAATTCATTCAAAAGGTGAGACTTCGCGTCTCGCCTTTTTATTTTGTCTGGAGGTAGGGCGAGAGTTTTATGTTGTAACTAACCTCGACTGCCTTTGAGTTGAGTATTTTGTCTTGTAACTAACCTCAAAATATTTATTAATGCTTTTTTAATTTTTTGCATATTTGTATGGTGGAGGTGTAGGAGATGCAATTAAAAATATTGGAAGCATTGAATTGAAGAGGCGAACTTGATGAACGCCAGCAATTTGAATTAAAAAACAGGCTAAAGGGACGCCGAGCGGAGCAGGAGTTGCGGTGATGGGTGGAGTCTTTAAATTTAGAAGCTGTTATTTTGAGTAACGAGCTGTTAAATCTCGATGGAAAAGTTGAATTTGACCTTCTGATACTTGCGCGAAATCATCCGGTGCATCTAGAGGTTAAAAACTACGAAGGCCAATTGGTGTGTCGGGGACGGGCAAGCATTTGTCAACGGTCGCGAGATTAGTTGTCCTTTTGATCAAGTGAAGAACGCTAACCGTAAACTACGCAGTCACTTACAGAACCACCATTCGTCAGTTCGTGGCACGTCTTATCTTGCTTTTACCCATGAATTTATGACTCTGGAAACAGACCAAGACGAAACGACTTTCTATACGAGAAATAAAACACCGCAATTATTAGGTAAACTTCAGAAAACTTCCAAAGGGAAGAGTAAGTTACGCAGAAGCTCTAACTTCTGTACGAGCTAAGTACGCAGTTGGTTGGCTACCACAGCAGGAATTTGTACGAAGAGGGGTGAACTGTTCGGAGTGTTTCAGTTATGAAACAAGCTTTAACCACCTGAGAATCATTTGTAATCAATGCGGTTCTCGTCATTTCAAAGGAATCTATCTTCAAAATTTCATAGAGGATTATGCATGGGTTCATTGGGATAAGTCTTTGGAAAGTTATCAGCTTTATCAATTGTTGGATGAGAAAATCAGCAGAAGATTGATCACCCATTATTTAAACACCCATGAACACATCCCCAACACCCGAAACCCCAAACTTTACAAAAAACCGACAGTTCGCGAGTAGAAAGATAATAAAAAACCCCGAGCACATGAACGTACTTGGGGATAGGATTTAAGAACGGTACTCCAGTCCGATGGCTTTTTCCATGCGTGCCAAGACTTGGTCGGCTTGTTCCTGGGCGCGTTTAGCGCCTTGGTCCAATATTTCTTGGAGTTCAGGGCTGTCGATGAGCTCGTGATAACGGGCTTGTATAGGTTCCAGCGCATTCACCACAACCTGTGCCAAATCATTTTTGAAGGGGCCATAGCCTTGGCCTTCGTAGCGGGCGACAATCTCGTCGACAGGTTCACCTGAAAAGGCGGCGTAAATATCCAGCAAGTTAGAAACAGCGGGTTGGTTTTCCTTGTCATAGTTGATGGCACCGACAGAGTCTGTCACGGCGCTACGGATTTTGCGCTCGATTTGCTTGGGATCATCCAAGAG
>CALYPW010000068.1 GCA_945278685.1 uncultured Dolosicoccus sp. | reverse complement strand
AATTCCGGCGCTTTTTGTTTACCGACGACTTCTGAGAAGGCGGTATCAAATTGTAATTCACCGGCATATTGCTACGGCGCAAGGCGCCCATGGAATCAATGGTCATCGATAATTTCTCTTCTCATGGTAAAAACTGCCATTTCTTTTTGGAAACAGCAGTTCAAAATAACTAGGCATCTTTATAAAGTTCTTCCAAGCGTTGTTGGATGCCTTCATTGTTGACGTATTCTTCGTATTGCGTATCCAACCGATCCACCACGCCGCCGGGTGTGATTTCAATGATACGGTTAGCTACAGTATTCAACACTTCGTAGTCATGGGAAGCCAAAAGTATGGCTCCTGGGAACTTGATCAGTCCCTCGTTCAAGGAGGTAATGGATTCAAGGTCCAAGTGATTGGTCGGTTGATCCAGGACTAGGACATTGGCACCGGACAACATCATCTTGGACAGCATGACACGCACACGCTCGCCTCCGGACAAGACATTGACTTCCTTAAGAACATCTTCCCCTGAAAAGAGCATACGGCCTAGGAAACTGCGCAAGAAGGTATTGTCTTGTTGTTCCTTCTTGGCGTAAGTCCTCAACCAGTCCAGAACGGTTTCCTTGGAGTTTTGGAAAGCTTCTCCCGTATGAATGGGCAAGTAGGTGTGGGACGTGGTGACGCCCCACTCAAAAGTTCCAGCATCTGCTTCAGTTTTTCCCATGAGAATATCAAAGAGGGTGGAGATCACAATGTCATTGCGACTGAGGAAAGCCACTTTGTCATTGGCGCTCAAGGTGAAGGTCACATTGTCCAGGACTTTCTCGCCGTCAACGGTTTTGGTCAATCCTTCTACTCGTAACAAGTCATTCCCCATTTCACGGTCCGGTTCAAAACCGACGTAAGGATAACGGCGAGAAGAAGGCTGAATATCGTCCAGCGAAATTTGATCCAGGAGGCGTTGGCGGGACGTGGCTTGCTTGGAGCGCGCCGCGTTGGCGGAGAAACGGGCAATGAATTCTTCCAACTGTTTAATTTGGTCTTCTTTACGGGCGTTTTCTTGGGCTTGTAATTGGGCGGCCAACTCACTGGATTCGCGCCAGAAGTCATAGTTTCCCACATAAAGTTCGATCTTGCCGTGATCCACATCCGCAATGTGCGTACACACTGTGTTCAAGAAGTGGCGATCGTGGGAGACAACGATGACGGTGTTGTTGAAGTTCATGATGAAATCACTCAACCAATCAATGGCTTGGGCATCCAAACCGTTGGTCGGTTCGTCCAAGAGGAGGTTGTCCGGTTCTCCGAAAAGAGCTTGAGCTAATAATACCTTGACTTTGTCGCCTTCCGTGAGTTCACGCATGTAGAGGTAGTGCTGGTCGGTGGTGATTCCGAGGCCTTGCAACATGTTGCTGGCATCAGATTCTGCTTCCCAACCTCCCATGTCGGCGAATAATCCTTCCAATTCACCAGCGCGGACACCGTCCTCTTCTGAGAATTCCTCCTTGGCGTAGATGTCGTCTCGTTCTTTCTTAATTTGATAGAGTTTTTCATTCCCCATCATGACAGTTTCGATCACGGAATAATCATCAAAAGCAAAATGTTCCTGCTTCAAGACGGACAGACGCTCATCAGGGTCCATGGAGACATTTCCGGTCGTTGGTTGAACATCCCCAGAAAGGATTTTTAAGAAGGTGGACTTTCCAGCACCGTTGGCGCCGATAATTCCATAACAGTTACCTGGGGAAAAGGTAATGTTTACATCTTCGAATAATTTTTTGTCAGGAAATTGTAAGCTGACATTGGATACACTAATCATGCAATTGCTCCTTTAAATTCTTTTGTCAAACATCCCTATCATATCACAGATTGTCCGTCTTGGATATGTAGGGATGATTGAAAAACTTTCAGACATTCATGATAGAATGGAGTAAATTCCACGCATTCAAAAAAGGAGCATGACCATGTATAATTTTGATGAAATCATTGATCGACGGGGCACCAATTCCATGAAGTGGTCGCCAACCATTATGGATGAGCTGTTCGATGAATCGGAAGCCTTGCCCCTGTGGGTGGCAGACATGGACTTCCGCACGGTTCCCGAAGTCATTGAGGCAACTAAGCGCGTGGCCGAATTCGGCATTTACGGCTATGTGACCAGTGACAAACATAATCTGGCTTTTGTGGATTGGGTCCAGCGCCGCATGAACTACACCATTGCCCCCGAATGGGTGATCAATACTCCTGGAGTAGTGACCGCCTTTTCCTTGGCCATTCAAACCTTTACCAAGCCGGGTGATAAGGTCTTGATCCAACGGCCGGTCTATTACCCGTTTACCAATGCCATTGTTAATAACGGGCGACAGGTGGTTTCCAATACTTTGGTCAACCAAAAGGGCCGTTATGAGATTGACTTTGAAGATTTTAAACGCAAGGTACAGGATCCAGACACAACATTGTTCATCCTTTGCTCCCCCCATAACCCTGTCAGCCGCAGTTTTTCCAAGGAAGAGCTTGTCCGCATGATGGATCTATGTGTGGCCAATGATGTGTTGGTTGTGTCCGATGAAATTCACAATGATCTCATTATGCCGGAGACAGACCCTCATGTGACGGTGCCCTCTCTGGGCGAAAAGTATGCCAACCACAGTATTACCTGCATGGCACCCAGCAAGACCTTTAATTTGGCGGGCATGCATTTGTCTAACATTGTCATCCCCAATGACCGTTTGCGCCATCAATTCCAACGGACCATGAGCCAAGTCGGTATCGGCGGCATGAATCCATTCGCCATTGAAGCCACCACAGCGGCTTATACCCACGGCGAGCCATGGCTAGAAGGTCTCTTGGATTACTTGTACGGGAATTATCAGTACTTGCGAGACACCTTTGCTAAGGAGTTGCCGGAGGTTGTGGTGACTCCCTTGGAAGCCACTTATTTGGTTTGGCTGGATTTCAATGCCTTGGAAATTTCCCAAGATGTCTTGGGTGAGAAGATTTTCAAAGACGCTAAAGTAGCCTTAGATGGTGGCGACTGGTTCGGTCCTGAAGGTGAAGGCTTCATGCGCTTGAACTTGGCTAGTCCCCGCAGCGTGATCCAAGAAGCCGTGGAAAAAATCATTCGGGCCATCCACTAATAGCGACACACAAAAAGACCGTGGGCGCTTGTCAGTGCCCACGGTCTTTTGAGTCTTCAGAGACTGTTTTATTAAAATCTTGCTCGTACCAATTGATATGACCATCTTCCAAGAAAATCTTGCCACCAATGATCTTGGCTTTCCCTTTGGAGATCTTCTCTTGGATAATGGAACTTCTTTGTACCAAGTCTTTCATGGCGTAAATGACATTCCATCGACAAGTTTCTTCGATCAAGGCTTGGTCTTCGTAGCCCGTCATCTGGGCTCGGAGGACTGCGGGATGAATGTTATTCAGGAAATCATCCATGTAAGGGCTAGTGTCAACATTAGTTCCTTCACCGTATTTCTTGACGGCCGTCATGACTGCGCCACAGCGTTCGTGGCCCAGAATCACAACGAGTGGGGTATCCAGTTCGCGCAGGGCGTATTCGATGCTGCCAATTTCTGCGCCGTCTAGGATATTTCCTGCCACACGAATAACGAACAGGTCGCCGAAGCTCAAATCAAAGAGTAGTTCTGGTGGTACGCGGGAATCTGAACAGGTCACTACCACCGCAAAAGGACGTTGGCGATGGGCCAGCTTACGAAGTTCTTCCTTGGTGATCGTTGGAGATGCAATGATCTGTGAATGTTTAAAGCGATTATGTCCCGCTTGCAAGCGGCGAAAGGCGTCGCTGGGAGACATAATGGGGTTATGATGGGACTCATCGTCGAAATCAATCGGAGTCAATGTCACCATCCTTTCTGTATAAAGGTGAGAAATAATTATATCAGAAAGTTACTGACAAGTCTTAATAATTTCTCAAGCGCAGGGCATTTAATAAGACGGACACAAAGCTCAAGCTCATGGCCAAGACCGCGGCCATTGGATTCAATAAGGGGCCATCAAAGACCAGCTCGAGAATTCCCATGGCGGCCGGGAGGCCGATCACATTGTAGATGAAGGCCCAGAAGAGGTTTTGGCGAATGTTTTTGGTGGTGGCATTGCTGAGATGAATGGATTCCACCACGTCTTCTAAGTTGTCGTGCATCAACACCGTATCGGCGGACTCAATGGCAATGTCTGTGCCAGACCCAACGGCCAGTCCCACGTCGGCCTAAGTAAGCGCGGGGCATCGTTGATGCCGTCACCGACCATGAGAACGTGCTTGCCTTCCTCTTGGAGCTGGGCGACGACTTGCGCCTTATCTTCAGGAAGGACTTCCGCAATCACTTGCTCAATTCCCACTTCTTGGGCAATGGCCTGGGCAGTTTCTTCTTTGTCTCCCGTCACCATGAGGACTTCCAAACCCATCGCTTGCATGGTAGCAATGGCTTGAACGCTGGTATCCTTCAGGGGATCGGCCACTGCGACAATTCCTACCAGTTCTTGGTCAATGGCAATGTACATGACCGTTTTTCCTTGGGAAGATAAGGACTGTGCTTGGTCTTTGAAAGAGGCGACGGAAAGGTCTAGAGACTTCATCAATTGCTCGTTACCGATGGCTATTTGGTGCTGATTAACCAGACCGTGAACTCCTTGTCCCGTGACGCTTTCAAAATCACTGGCCGGTGCCAGGGAGAGTCCATGTTGGGGTGGCGGTTCCACAAATTCGTGAATCCTTGGCGGTACAAGTCTTTAGCCAAGACCATGACGGGCTAGCTGAAGGCCAGTTGCAAAAAGACGTTATGAAGGGGATGGCTTTGGATGTTGATGATATTGGGCACAGGGCCCCCCACCATGGGTCCCATGGTGAGGAGAAAGAGTGGAACCGTGAAGACCAACATCCAGATTAGGTGTTGCTTCAGTCTTTGTAAACGCGCTTCTTTGCAGGCCTGATCTTGCTCGAATTGTTCTTAGGGGGACAGGGACAAAGTCGCAGAATATCCTGATTTTTCAACCGCCTGAAGGATGGTTTCCGCTTGGGGAGATCCTTGCCACTGGACGAAGAGGGTCTCGGTGGCTAAATTGACATGGGCACTTTGGACACCTGAAGCTAAGACACTGCTTTTTCAATGGTTTGCGCGCAAGAGGCGCAGGTCATGCCCTCGACGGTATAAGAATGAGTCATGAGTCATAATACTCCTTTCTAACAGTGACATTGATAAGGGGGGGGCAGTGACAGGTCAATGTGTCAGAGGCAGTTTTTTGCTTCTTTTCTAAAAGTTGAATCAGTCGCTGACAATCAGCAACTGACAGGGCATTTCCATCGCTCAAGCGCCCCAAACTTGACCCATGATTTCTGCAACAGGTTTGGTCAAAAATTTCCTGCAGTTGCTGGTTTAAGGCATCAGCTTCTGAAAGCTGGCTGATCCAGCGGTAAGGGCGGCTGTCAGGGACAATGTGTAGAATGTTTTTTTGATGCAGACGGTGGATCAATGTCTTGATTGTGCCTTCTTTCCATGGAGTAATCTCCTGGAGGGCGTCGATAATTTCACGACTGGTCATTTCAGGGTTGGTTCACACGATTTGACACACGTGCTACTCAGCCGGTGTAATCATTTCCAAGGACAAGTCCTTTTTTCGAAGGATTTACGATTGTAATCCTAGAATTTATCCTACCAAAGCTTTCTGAAAATACCAAGAAAGTCGCTCAAGAATCGGAAGGAGTGAAAGTTTGTGATCTTTTTGTAAAAACACACTTAAAATAATGGAAATAAGAATCTATTCCATGTATCATAAATGTAATGGGACCGCTTTCTGAAACAGATTTACAAACGTGTACTACTCTTGGGTGTTTGTGAATATGCGCACAATCGATGGGTGAAGACTCGTTGGAAGGTCTGGCGTCAGACAAAGGTCTAGGATTTGTGACTCATACAATAGGAGGAATTGAGAATGGCTTTTTTTAAACATATGACAGATAAAGTTGCTGGCAAAGGGATTCGTATGGTATTCCCAGAGGCCAATGACGCGCGTGTGCTGGGGGCAGCCGCTCGTTTGAAAGCAGACAACTTGATGGAACCGATTCTATTAGGAAATAGAGCAGAAGTAGAAGCTCTCGCTCAGGAAATGGGCATTAACAATCTCGATGAGATGACTTTAATTGATCTTGACGAGTATCCGGCAGAAGGTTTCGAAGCGATGGTTCAAGCCTTCGTGGAGTGTCGAAATGGCCGTAACACGGAAGAGCAAGGGCGCGAGATGTTGAAAGACGTCAACTACTTCGGAACCATGCTGGTACAAATGGACTTGGCCGAAGGCCTTGTCAGTGGAGTGGTTCATTCAACAGGAGATACCGTTCGTCCAGCTCTGCAAATCATCAAGACTCGTCCAGGAGTTTCCCGTACCAGTGGAGCTTTCGTCATGATTCCAGAAGATCCAGAAGATCAAATGTTATTGTTTGCGGACTGTGCCATTAATATTTCGCCTTCTGCTCAGGAGCTGGCAGAAATTACCGAATCAAGTATTGAAACTGCAGAGGTTTTTGGCATTGATCCAAAAGTTGCCATGCTAAGTTTCTCCACTAAAGGCTCCGGTGGAAACACACCGGAAGTTAAGAAGATGGTTGAAGCCACTCGCCTGGCTAAGGAGCTTTCTCCTGAATATGCTGACATCATTGACGGTGAATTACAATTTGACACCGCCTTCTCAGAAGTCGTCGGTAAACAAAAAGCGCCGGAATC
>CALYPW010000067.1 GCA_945278685.1 uncultured Dolosicoccus sp. | reverse complement strand
CGCCAGTTGTCGAAGAGGCACCAGTTGTTGAAGAAACGCCAGTTGTCGAAGAGGCGCCTGTTGTTGAGGAAACGCCAGTCGTCGAAGAGGCACCAGTTGTTGAAGAAGCTCCTGTAGCTACACCGGTTTCGGGTGTGACTTACATTGCTGGAAATACAGAAGCTGAGCGCGCCTTTAACAAACTTGCTCAAGAAAAAGATTTGAGCCAAGCAGAAGTTGATGGATGGGCCTACATTATCGATCGCGAATCCAGCTGGGACCCTCAAGCAGAGAACGCAAGTTCAGGTGCTTACGGTCTTGCTCAAAATATCGACCGTACCCGCTATGCTTCCCACGGTGATGATTACATGACGAACCCAGAAACTCAATTAAAGTGGATGTATGACTACATGGCTGGGCGTTATGGCGGTGTCCAAGGAGCCGTTGATCACTGGAACGCGAAAAAGTGGTACTAATTCGTTAAGAATAAAGAAAAGCAGTTCCTAAGGGCTGCTTTTTTGTGTTCAATGAGATTTTCTTTTTTGTGCATCCATTATTTACAGTTGAATTCCCAAGAGAATTCATGCATAATAGCAGAAACTATTAATTTATTAGAGGGGGATTCGTGATGAAAATTGGTGTTCCAAAAGAAATATTGAACAACGAGAACCGAGTTGCCATGACACCACCCGGTGTTTCAATGATGGTTCAAAAAGGTCACGAAGTGTGGGTGGAAAAGGGAGCCGGGATTGGTTCAGGCTTTTCAGATGCTTTTTATGAAGAAATGGGAGCAGTGATCAAGGAGACTCCCGAGGAGGTATGGGCTGCAGACCTCGTTCTTAAAATCAAAGAACCAACCCGCGATGAGTATCAATTTTTCCGTGAAGGATTGATCTTATTTACTTATCTTCATTTGGCAGCCTCTGATGAATTAACGGATCAATTGCTGACCAACAAAGTAACAGCCATTGGTTACGAAACGGTCCAACCTTCTGAGGGGGTCTTGCCATTGTTAATGCCCATGAGTGAAGTGGCAGGACGCATGGCCGTTCAACTTGGTGCCCGCTACCTCGAGAAGCAATCAGGGGGCAAAGGAATTCTTCTAGGAGCTGTTCCAGGAGTTAACAAAGGAAACGTCGTGGTCATTGGTGGGGGAGTCGTTGGAAGCAACGCAGCCCGCATGGCCTTGGGACTTGGGGCCAATGTGACCTTATTAGATGTGAATCAACAACGATTGACCGAATTAAGCGAACGTTTTGGAAGTGAATTACAGACGCTAATGTCCAATTCCTACAACCTCGAAAAGGTTCTTCCTCAAGCTGATTTTGTCATCGGTGAAGTACTCTTGCCATGAGGTCGTTCACCGACCCTTGTTTCATAAGAAATGGTAAAAACCATGGTACCGTGCACCGTGGTTTTTTATTTTGCGGTTGATCAGGGAGGAATTTTTGAAACAACGACCCATTCTACAGATCACAGCAATCCCACTTATGAGCGCCATGGGGTGATCCACTACGCCGTTCCGAATATGCCTGGAGCCGTCCCAAAAACATCCACGGCAGCTTTAACCAATGTGACCTTGCCTTACATTGATGCCATTGTGACCCAAGGTATTTCCCAAGCCTTGAAGAATGATTCGTCCTTAGCGACCGGTGTCAATACTTATCAAGGGCATTTAACCAATGAGGCAGTGGCCAAAGCGCAAGACAAATCCTATACCGCTCTGTCAGAATTGATGTAATGACAAAATCTACGAGTCGCTGTGATTCGTAGATTTTCTTGTTTAGACGTCTTGATTTATCACAGTATTTTATAGTTGTTTAGATCCAATCAATAAAGGAACCATTATGCAAAAAATTATTCAACAGATTAGTCAAGAAAGTAAGATTCAACCCTCTCAGATTCAATCGGTACTTCAATTACTGGAAAACGGGAATTCGATTCCTTTTATTGCCCGCTACCGAAAAGAACAAACTGGCTCCCTGGATGAAGTTCAAATATATGACATCCAACAACGTTATACCTATGTGCAACAATTAAGTGTTCGAAAAGCGGAAGTTCTGCGATTAATTGACGAGCAAGAGAAGTTAACCGATGAATTGTCGGGCCAGATTGAACAAGCAACCACCCTGCAACAAGTGGATGACCTTTATGCCCCGTACCGCAAGCGTCGCCGAACCCTGGCAACGATCGCCCAAGAAAATGGTTTGCAACCGTTGGCAGATTGGTTATTGACAGATTTAGATCCTACAGTGACTCCAGAAGAAAAAGCGCAGGAATTTATCACGAAAGAAGTAGAGGACGTGGAAACGGCCTTAAAAGGCAGTCACGAGATCATCGCTCAATATATTTCTGACAATGCGCAATACCGCGAGTTCATTCGAAAGTATGTTCGCTATAATGCTGAGTTGGTAGTAAAAGAAAAAGATGTTTCCAAGGATCCTCGCAAGACTTATCAATTGTATTATGATTTTTCATTGCCAGTGAATAATGCGAGATCTTATCAAGTTCTAGCCATCAACCGCGGTGAGCGTGAAGATGTTCTATCCGTATCCTTAAAGGTGGATGTGGCTCCTATCATGAATTACATGACTCGCCGAACCTTGAAAGAAGCATTGCCAGAGGCACAGAAAGACTTGATTGTAGAGGCCATTGAAGATAGTTACCGTCGTTTCTTTGGACCAGCCATCGAACGCGAGATCCGCAACGAATTGACCGATCAAGCGGATGAGCAGGCCATTAATGTTTTCAGTGAAAACTTGCGTCATTTACTTCTGCAACCACCGTTGAAAGGTCAAATAGTTCTTGGTTTTGACCCGGCCTTTAGAACGGGGTGTAAGTTGGCGGTAACGGATGCCACCGGACAGGTGCTGGATATTTCAGTCATCTTTCCCCATCCTCCAGCTTCCAAACGTCAAAGGGAACAAGCCGGTCCTCATTTGAGTGACTTAATTGAGAAGTACCAGGTAGATGTCATTGCCATTGGAAATGGAACAGCCAGTCGCGAATCGGAGAAGTTTGTGGCCGATGTGATTGCAGGTTTAGACCGGGAGGTTAAATACATTGTCATTGATGAAGCAGGTGCATCTGTTTATAGTGCCAGCAAAATTGGTCGTGAAGAATTTCCCGATTTAGCAGTAGAGGAAAGAAGTGCGGCCAGTATTGCCCGACGTCTCCAAGATCCTTTGGCTGAACTGATTAAAATTGATCCCAAGTCGCTTGGAATCGGTCAATACCAACACGATGTGACCCAAAAGAGACTGGATGAGCAACTGGACTTCATGGTGGACGTCACTGTTAACCAAGTGGGAGTGGACGTTAACACGGCCAGCGTGCCACTGTTGCAACATGTGTCGGGAGTTTCAGCAGCAGTTGCCAAGAACATTGTCGAAAAACGAGAGGAAATTGGGCGTTTTGACTCTCGCAAGCAAATTAAAGATGTGAAGCGCTTGGGACCTAAGAGTTTCGAGCAATCGGCTGGATTCTTGAGAATTCTTGGTGGAAATAATCCCTTGGATCAAACAGGCATTCACCCAGAAAGCTACCAAGAAGCCTTGAAAATTTTGGAGCTTGCAGGTGTTGAATTGGCGTCTATCGGTTCTGACGAAGCAACACAAAAATTGGAGAAGCTGTCAGCATCCGAATTGTCCCAAGAGTTGGAAATGGGTCAGGAATCTGTGGAAGATATCATTGAAGGCTTAATGAATCCTCTGGCAGATATTCGTGATGGAATGAGTGCGCCGATTCTACGTTCCGATGTCTTGAGCATGAATGATTTGGAAATCGGTATGAAGTTGGAAGGTGTGGTGCGTAATGTGGTCGATTTTGGCGCCTTTGTGGACATCGGGGTAGGCCAAGACGGTCTTATTCATATTTCACAACTGAGCAAACGTCGTAAGCGCAACGTCCATCCCTCGGAATTGATTGCTGTCGGAGACATTGTCGAAGTGGAAGTAGTCAACTTAGAAAAAGAACAAAACCGCATCGGATTGAAACGCTTGTAAAATCACATCGATAAAAAGAAAACCTATAAAACCAACCGGCCATAACCTTACTTAACAAGGTTATGGCCGGTTTTGTGTCGGTTGAAAAATAGTAAAAGATTATGTGAAGCACACCGAAAGTTGTTTCTCCCTGCAATGGGAACCATTCTTATTCTTCTATTCCCCAAACACTCTTTAGATCTTGAGGTCTTCCACCAGCTGACGCTTTTTCTTGGTCGACCATGAATGGACGCTTGACCAACATGCCTTCTTGACTCAATAGTCCGATGATTTCCTGATCATCCAAGTGGTATAATTTATATTTTAAACCTTTCTCTCGGTAGAGTTGACCAGAAGTATTCATAATTTTGCGTGGATTGCCCTGGGCAAAGGAAAGACCCAAACGAATTTCTTTATCAGTGGGTGGTTGTTCACGAATATCAATTTCCTCGTAGGCGATCCCTTGGTCCTCTAATTGTTGGCGCACGCGCCGACAGGTGGAACAGTTCTTTAAACAATAAAATTTCATGGAAGCATCTCCTTTCTACACCCCCAGTATAGCGAAAAGGTTAATTATTGTGAAAGTGTTTTGACTTCCCCAAATAGTTTGTTTATAATAGAGAAAGTGTTGAGCGGTCGTGGCGGAAAGGCAGACGCGCTACCTTGAGGTGGTAGTGGATTATATCCGTGGAAGTTCGAATCTTCTCGGCCGCATCCTAAACCTTCTTCCGTTCGGAAGAAGGTTTTTTTGTTTGGATTTTGATGAAAGGAGGAAGGGCCGTGAAGCTTTTAAAATTTATTTTAAGCGTGATGCTTATGACTGGGTGGGCGACTCAGAATGTGGCAGAGGCCTCTGAAATCTCCGAGAATAATTTCGATCTTGAAGGCATCCATCAACTCAGGTTCCGGAAAGATTTCAAAGAATATTCGGTCAAGGAATTTCGAGAGCGTATCGATGCTTTGAAAGAGGTAGAGAATTACGAGATTCATATGGCTCTTTCAAATGATCGAACGAATCACAAGGTGGCTGAGGTCTATTTGTACGGTAGCCAGGGGTCTAGGGATTTGCAAGGAGAAGTTATCTATTATCATCCGGATCGAACTCCCAGTGACTACCGTTTAAAATTTGTTGCCTATGACGATTTTCGTTTGGTCTATACTCAACCCATTGATTATTTGCTATCGATGAATTTCTTTGACCATTACCAACTCAATGAAGAATTCCAACAAATCATGGAACAATCTCGAGATGTTTATGTAGAAACGCCGATCGCGCTGACCAAAGGGAAAAATAAAAACAATCCAGGAACGGACCTGTTATCCCTGATTTATTTGCCAGATTTTGATAGACTAGAAGAAGCAGAGGGACGCTTTTTACAAAAACGCGACGACCGATTAACCGGTTATATGGAATTGGTAGACATTCCGGATTTATTGTTTAGAAAATCAGGGCGCTTTGAATGGGTCTATCAGTTGCAACCAGAAATTCGCTGGCAGGAAAATAAAAATCAGTGGCTGACGTCTTTCAACCATCGCATTGATTTGAATACATCGCGAAATCTTGGCATCCAATTCAAATCCATGACCAACGCTCAGATCGATCATCGATTCCAAAAGGACGATCGTGATTTCCGAGAGTCTTCAGATCTACAAACTGCCTTGGTAGGTTCAAAAATAACCCGTGTGAATTATTCTTTCGATCCACGCAACAATCATTATGAAGCCAACGTGACTGGAATCAGTGAGAATGCGAATCTGAACTTGGATCTCTTCGGCAGCGAGCCTGCCAATTTTCGTTCCTACGATTTGCGCATTGATTACCGTTTCAAACCAACGGATCGCAACCTTCCTGAGATGGAAGATTTAAAGACCCTTTCCCAAGAGGCTTTTAACTATTTATTGGAGAAAAACTTCAACAAATACCATGACCAATTGACTGAGCAAGACCCTGAGCATCTTTCCAATGACTAGAAGGTTGGTTTTTTGAAAACGATGGTTACGCATTGAAGCAAGAGTAAGGAGAATTCCCATGGCTTACATTGAATTGAAAGATATTGTCAAAGAGTACCAAACGGGGGAAGTGATTACCCGGACAAACGATGGCATTAATTTTGAAATTGAAAAGGGCGAATTTGTTGTCATCCTCGGTGCGTCGTGAGCTGGGAAATCAACCACCTTGAACATTCTCGGTGGCATGGACAATGCCACTTCCGGCGAAATTTGGATCGATGGTCATAACATCGCAAACTACAATTCACGAGAACTGACCACTTTCCGCCGTTACAGTGTGGGCTCTGTTTTTCAAAATTACAATTTGGTTCCCAACTTAACCGCCAAGGAGAATGTGGAGCTTATGATCCAAGTGGCAGACAGTGGCGAAGATGCCATAGATATGTTGGAAGAAACAGAACTGGCCGACCGAGCCGATAATTTCCCGGCCCAATTGTCTGGGGGAGAGCAGCAACGCGTCTCCATCGCTCGGGCCATTGCTGGCAAGCCTAAACTTTTATTATGCGATGAACCCACCGGTGGCCTGGATGCTGAAACAGGCCAGCATATTTTGAAACTTCTTCAGGATACTTCCAAGAAACAGGGGACAACCGTTGTTGTCATCATCCATAACTCATCCATCGCCCAGATTGCGGATCGAATCATTCAAATCCGCAACGGAAAAGTTGAAGAAATGTATTTGAATTCAGAACCGCAACCTATTGAAGAAGTCGTCTGGTAGAAAGGTGTGAAGGTTATGTCCCCCCTATTGAAAGATGATTTGCGGGACATCAAAGATTCTCTTCCGCGTTTTTT
>CALYPW010000066.1 GCA_945278685.1 uncultured Dolosicoccus sp. | reverse complement strand
AAGCTGTAAATTAAACCACTGGCAAAAGCATCCCCACTTCCTATGCGGTCTACAATCTCTACTGACATTTCGTCTGAAATATAAAGCTTTCCATCGTAGTAACAACTCTGCAGGACGTTCTTATTGGCGCTAAGCACGCGACGATTAGTCAAAGCAATGGCTTTGAAACCAAAGTGTTCTTTCAATTTGGCGAGAACTGGTTCAAGTTCGTACAAGTCATACGGACGAACCAGATCTTTTTTGATATCTTCACCATTTTCACCCAAACAAATCAAAGGCTCAATGCCTATGCAAACATCCACATAAGGCATCAATTCGGTCATCTTTTCGCGTGCAGTATTGAAGTCCCACAAGGATTGACGGAAGTTCAAATCACAACTGGTTGTCAATCCCATGTCTTTTGCTACACGTAAGGCTTCTTTCGTGATCTCGAACAATTCAGGACTTAAAGCTGCTGTGATTCCGCTGACATGGAACCAACCGGCATCCTCAAAAGCTTTCTCGAAATCATACTCACCCAAGGTGGACAAACCGAAGGAGCTGTACTCACGGTCATAAATGATGCGGGAAGGACGAATGGAGAATCCCTTCTCAACAAAATAAATGCCTAGACGTGGGCCTCCACGAAGAATGTGACGAGTGTCTACTTCATTTTGGTTCAATACCCATTTGACGGAATCTCCCAGCTGATTATTGGGAAGTTTCGTGATCACGCGAGTATCGATGCCCATGTTGGCCAAAGATAAGGCGACGTTTGCTTCCGAACCACCGTATTCTAAGTCGAGGTGCTTGGCTTGGCGAATCAATTGATAAGCCACTGGCGAAAGTCGCATAAGAATTTCACCTAATGTTACGACTGTTCTTTCCGCCAACTTAACCCCTCAATTCTTTGAGTTTGTCTGAGAATATCCGTGAGTTGGCGACGACACTGCCGTAGTTGCCGTCGGTCAAGTCCTTTGTTAAAGCACTACCTACTCCTACAGACCAGGCTCCGTGGTTCATCCATTCTTCCATGTTGTCAACGCTGACCCCACCGGAAGGCATGGCTTCTACCCAAGGAATTGGTCCATGTAGATCCTTAATGAATCCAGGCCCCAATAAGCCACCCGGGAACAATTTCACAACGTCACAGCCAGCTTTTAATGCATCTTTTACCTCGGTAATTGTCCCGCACCCTGGTAGGTATGGCACAGCGTATAAGTTACAGATCGTTGCAATTTCTGGGTGGAAGGAGGGGCTTACCACAAATTCCGCACCATTGAGAATCGCAATTCGCGCACTTACTTCGTCCAAGACGGTTCCTGCACCAATGACCATGTCAGTGTCAGCGAAATCCTCGGCCAAACGGTTAATTACACGTTCCGCTCCAGGTGTTGAGAACGTTACCTCAATATTCTTAATACCGCCTTCATAGGCAGCTTTCGAAACTTCGTAACCGTCTTGTTCACTTTTACCACGGACAACAGCAAAGAGATAGTTCTCTTTCAAACGGTTAAAAATAGATCCTTTATGTGTCATTTTTACTCCTTTATTTGTCTTTTTTTTGAATGATAATACAAGTTAGTTGCTTAATTATTACTGTCATTAGTTTCACATATGAAGTTAATTGGAACTTGTGAGTTCTACAAACAAACCGTGACCAACCCCTTTTAAAAAATAAAAAAGAGGATGTGTCTAGCTTTCATATACTTCCCCTCTCCTTTCCTCGTGAATGTCCTAATTTTTTATTAAAATTTCCAAGGATTGTCCGAACGATCTTTGGTGTGTCTCCTGTAGCTATTACAACATGAAAACGGTAACACCTCAAGTGATTTTTCACTTCTATTTTGAATGATTTTTTTAAAAAACTTTTATGCCTAAAAAGACCGATCATCGGTAGCTGTCAAACCAAAGTTTGGCGATGGCCTGTACTCCTTCATCGCCGCATCCTTCGTCCAGCAAACGCTGGTACATTTCTTTGGCCAAGGCGGCAGTGGGAAGCTTCAATTGAAACTTCTCTGCTTCTGTCAAGGCAATGCCTAAATCCTTGATCATGTGATGAACATAAAAACCAGGCGCAAAATCTCCTTCAAGAATGCGAGGACCATAAGTGTTTAAACTAAAGTTTGCAGCCGCACCGTTGCCGACAATTCGCAGCATCTGTTCCAGATCAAGGCTTGCGGATTTAGCGTAGGCCAGAGTTTCCCCGGTTCCAAGAAGAGTTGACGCCACCATGATTTGATTGGCCACCTTCATGTGCTGACCACTGCCGGCGAGTCCGACGTGTTCAATGGTCTTGCCGAAAACTTCAAGGACCGGCAAAATTTGTGCGTAGGCTTCTTGATCGCCGCCGACCATGATGCTCAAGCTGGCATTTCGAGCGCCAATGTCACCGCCGGATGCGGGTGCATCGAGCACTTGAATGCCCCGTGATCGGCCGTCTTCAAAAAGCTCCTGAGCCAAGGTTGGCGTCGAAGTCGTTAAATCCACCACAATCACTTCAGAACCCGCACCGGCAAATACGCCGTCCTCACGGCGGTAAATGTCCGACACATCCTCAGGGCTACCGACCATTGTAAAGATCAAGTCGCTGGCCTGAGCCACGGCTTGAGAGGTCTCTTGCCAGATCGCTCCTTGCTCAACCAAAGGATCTGTTTTGCTTTTTGTTCGGTTAAAAACATTGACTTCATAGTCTGCCTTTAACAAATGTCCCACGATGGCTGCACCCATCACACCCGTTCCAATGAATCCAATCTTCATATTAATCACCTCATACTCCTATCATACCGAAACTCTCCCGAGTTTAAACAAGAGCTCTTTCAATATGGTAAGGTAGATAGGAATACCACTAATAAAAAAGGAGCATTCTATGACATTAGAAGTCCTTCGTGAAGTTTTTGCCTTCAATCGAGAGGCTAAAGACAATCCGTACCGCATTCTTGGAACAGTTATTTCCAAAGGCATCTGTCTGGTGACGGGATTCCTCATGGATAACATGCTGTTTGCCGGTCTTTCAACCATTGGCATGATGACTTATGTCTATTACCAAAACTTGCAACCCCGCGACTTGTTCCGACGTATGATGACCATTGGTGCTGCCATGATTCTGGGAAATTACTTGGGATTCTTGATCCCCCACTTCCCTTGGTCGGAACCTATCATCATTGCAACCATTGCGATCATCGCTCGGTTAATCTTCCGACTGCGAAAGAGTCCAATCCCCGGAGCCATGTTTGTCATTATGATTACCACCATTTCTTCCCGCATGGCTTTAGGACTTCACATGATTCCAAAAATGTCCCTCTACTTCGCTTTTGGGGTGGGACTGGCCATCGTGACAGCCATGATCGTCCAACGCACGGAAAAAGAGCCTGGAGTGATTAGCCCGACGGGCGGAAAATCCACCAAGGAATTATTGTACGAAGATCCCGGGGCTTTGATTGATTCTCTCTTCTTCGGCGGAATTTTGTTCATCATTGTCTACATTAGCCGCCTTTTCAACATTGAGAATAACACCTGGATCATTGTCTCCGCTGTCCCCATCTTGCAAATGCCTACCTCAAAGGCCATGTTGGTCCGTCAAATCCAACGGGTCATCGGCGCTTTGATCGGTGTCGTCTTCGCAGCTGTCTATCTGGCCTTCGACCTCCGTCCAGCCGTCACTATTGGCTTAATTCTCCTTTGTGACATGGGGTTAGAGATCTTCTTGCGGCGCAACTACCTACTAGGGATGATCTTTATTCAACCCATGGTCATCATGTTGTTAACCATCACCCCTGCCGTCAAGTATGAATCCATCCTCACCTCGCGTTTCTTAGGAATTTTATTAGGAAGCCTGCTAGGACTCCTGGGTGGTCATTTGACCAATGTGGCCTTGAAATTTCATCAACGAGCCTACCATTTGGAGGAACGAGAATTGAAAGACTAAACAAGAAAAAAAGAGTGAGACCTGTTGGTTTCACTCTTTTTGTATGGAAATTCTTAAGCAACTTTCAAACTACGCATGGCGTTCAAGACCGCTAGAACGGTCACACCCACATCTGCGAAAATAGCCGCCCACATGGAGGTATAGCCAAACAAACTCAGACCCAAGATGATAAATTTCACTGCCAAAATAAAGAAAATATTCTGGTGAACGATCCTCATGGTCTTTTGACTGATTTTCAAGCCTTTGACTAAGGTCAAGAGATCATCGTTCATGATCACCACGTCCGCCGCTTCTACAGCCGCATCAGAGCCGATACCGCCCATAGCAATTCCTACATCTGCCCGGGCCAGGCTTGGTGCATCATTGATCCCATCCCCTACGAAACCGACCGTTCCCTGGGAAGAACCTTCCAAATACTTCTCCACGTAACGAATCTTATCGGCTGGTAATAATTCCGCTTCAATGCGGTCAATGCCTAGTTCTTGGCCGATCTGCTCTGCCACAGCCACATTATCCCCAGTCAGCATGACTGTCTTTTGAATGCCTAACTTGGAAAGTTCCTGCAAGGCTTGGGCTGTTGTTGGCTTCACCTCATCTTCAATCACCAGCCAACCGGCCAGTTGGCCGTCCACAGCTGTAAATATTAAAGTCCCCGTACTCTCTGTTTGGTAAGCTGAGACATCCACGCCGTGAGCGTCCATGAGTCGTCGGTTCCCCACCAAGACTTCTTGACCTTGATAAGTGGCGATCAACCCTTGTCCTGCGACCTCGGACACTTGTTCCACAGCTTCAACATCCAATCTTTTTCCATAAGCCTCGCACACACTTTGAGCGATGGGATGGGTGGAATGAACTTCCACAAGAGCGGTCATCTTCAATAATTCATCCTGCGACAGGGTCAATGGATGAGTCTTGGTCACGACGAAATTTCCCTTGGTCAAAGTTCCCGTCTTATCCATTAAGAGGGTATTCACTTGACTCAAGGCTTCCAGGTAGTTGCCACCTTTGGTCAAGATCCCTACCTTGGAGGCGCCACCAATCCCTGCGTAAAAACTCAAGGGGACAGAGACCACCAAGGCACAAGGACAGGCCACGACAAGAAAGACCAAAGCGCGGTGCACCCAAGGACCGAAGGCTTGTCCCGTGATTAAGGGGGGCAGCAAAGCCAAGGCAATGGCCGCAAAAACAACGGTTGGTGTGTAATACTTGGCAAAACGTGTAATAAAGCGTTCACTTTCAGCCTTCTGATCCGTAGCATTCTCTACTAGGTCAATAATCTTTGCCACCGTTGAGTCTTCGAAACCATGGGTAATTTCCAGACGCATGCGGTGGGTTAAATTGATGGAACCACTGAACACTTCTTGCCCAGGCTCCACACGCACGGGTAGCGATTCACCTGACAGGGCTGAGGCATCGACATCCGATGCACCCTCCAGCAAGCGTCCATCCAGGGGAACGCGTTCCCCGACCAGTACTTCGATTGTTTCTCCGACCGCAACCTCTTTGGCAGGAACTTCCATCCGTTCTCCCTCACGAACCACGTGGGCAGTCTCCGGCTGAATATTCAGAATTTCTCGAATTGAATTCCTTGATTGATGGACCGCACGGTCTTGGAAGTATTCCCCAATTTGATAGAACAACATGACCGTTACCGCTTCCCCATACTCTCCCAAGGCCAAGGCGCCAAGTGTCGCAATGGTCATGAGGGTGTTTTCATCAAACCACTGGCGGTTACGAATGTTTACCCAGGTTCGACCAAGGATGTCGTGACCGATCAAGACATAGGTTGCCAATAGAAGCCCAATCATCAAGGGACGCAACCAATCCTGCCAGAGTCCCAAGAGACCCACAGCATACAAGGCCAAGGAGATGAGAATTCGCTTCAAGGATTGATCCAACCCCCTACTCTCTTGTCCGAACTCTTCCACTTCAACTTCTGCTTCAGAGAAGAACCTCGCTTCAGGCTCTACTTTACGGCCCACTTGGTGGATGGTATCCAGAAGCCCTTGGTCCACTTCTTGAGAGGTTGTCAGGGTCATCTGTTCTCGCAAAAAGTTCATCTGGACATCGTCAATGCCTTCTAACTTCTTCAAGTCCTCTTCAATTTCCAAGGCGCAAGAGCCGCAATCAATGCCCTCGAATTGCCAACGGGTCACTTGCGTATTTTGCGCCGCTAATACTATTCCCGGTGCATGCTTTTGAGCCACAGGTAAAATCATGGCCAGTAACTCTTGGGAGTCTTGAACCTTTGAATCCACCATTAATTTCTTGGTCATAAAATTCATACGCGCCTGAAACACAAACTCTTGACGATTTAAATCCTCTTCAATCTGCGACGCACAATGTCCGCAATCGACGTGATCAAAGGTAAAAAGATGTTTCATGGGAGTAACCTCCATTCCATGACTAACCAAACAACAATTCAACCAACGATTCAACGATCAAGTGATCGTTTGATTATGGATTGACTATAACAAAGAAAGCCACTCTCGTCAATGTTTCTTCAAATATAAAACAATCACCCGCATGAAAGGTGGTCACTTTATAATTCATCGTGAAAAAATTCTCTATTTTGATCTTGAAAGATCTATACTAATCTTTTAGATCCGTCTGTTTTATTACCTCAACCAAGTCTTTAGAAATATCTTTAGATCCATTCTTTGAACCTCCCATTTCCACAAAAAAAGCACCTAAGAAAGTGATTAAATCAACTTTCTTAGGTGCTTTCGTTTTTGATCATGGAGCTGAGGAGGCTCACCAGAACCCCTTCGTGTCAATGTTTATAGTGCTATAGTAATGGTTTGGACTAAACTTTCACGCATACGCCTATGTTTTATTAAACTCATTAAATTTTTTACTAGCATTTTCTCGTACACTTAAGGACCATCAATACTCGTGTATTATTACTATACTGTATCAAAACTCTTTATTAATCTCTGATATTTCAAAGTCATGATTCGAGATTTCCACAACGTTATTAGAAATACGCATATAAGTAACGATTATGATAAATGTCTATACGGATAGTCTATATTTTGTAAAGAATGTATTAATTTATCCTGAATAATTCACACTTGTTCTACTAATGGTAACTAACGTTGTCCTAATAACTATTTGCTTGATTCATTTTTT
>CALYPW010000065.1 GCA_945278685.1 uncultured Dolosicoccus sp. | reverse complement strand
CCTCCGGCAGTTGGCTGGGCAAGTCTTCCATGCGGTCCAGAGCGTCTGAGATCAGTCCCTTGATGTAGCGCACATCGTCGGGCAAATCCTCTGGGTCAATGATGACCAGGGGAAGCTTATTGATGTAGGAAAGATAGGCCACTTCTACGGGTAAATGGGTGTGGGTCGTGTAATAACAATGATCCGTTTCAATGACATAGCCCACATCCAGCTTCGTCGCCAAGGTGTGGATGCGCTGAAAATCTTCTTTGGAAATAGCGTGGCGGACAATTTCCCGACCGGTGGCAGGTTCTGTCAACAAAGAACCATTGGAAGTGATGGCGTATTCACCGGGATGGAAGAAGTCCAATTCCCGCAAATAATCATCCATGCCGTCAATGGGACGTCCTGTCGCCAAGACGATTCTCAATCCTGCAGCTTTCGCACGCCGAAGCGCCTCTTTAACTTCTGGGGTAATTTCCAAGGAAGAGTTTAAAAGCGTCCCATCCATGTCGATGGCGATGAGTTTGTATCCATTTGTGTCCAACTGCGATTCTCCTTTAAATGAATTCATAAAAAAACCAAGAAGAAATGAATCTTCTTGGTCAAATCAGTAATAGATTATGTGTAAATTCCAACGATACTGAATACAATAATTGCGACAACTGCTTGAAAAGCTAATAAGCTTGAGTAGGTTTTATGACCGTCGAATGGTTTGTTTGCATTTAACATAGTTATTACCTTCTTTCTTTACTTTCAATATACAATATTTTAGAGATTTTGACAAGTATTCGCTCCAAGAAAGCGTCAATTATTCAATGATTTTGTTTTGACTAGCCCCCATACCCGATACAAAGAGAACGAACAAGTTGATAAACATCATGGTCCATGACAACATCCAGTGGCCTGTCCAGCCATGCAAACTTCCGAAGAGAAAAGGGCCGACGGCGGAAAGAAGATACCCTACCCCTTGACACATTCCAGAAAGTTGGGCCGCATCGTGGGCACTTTTGGTACGAGAGGTGAACCAGAGAGTAACTAAGCCAAAGAAACATCCAGCATTGACTCCAAACATGGCTGCAAAGAACCAGAGTAATTGATTGGGACCAAAGATGAGGCCGCATTGAACAATCAGGGCAAAAAGACAAGCCGCCAGGACAAAAGGCCTGGAAGATTTTGCTCGAGCAATGATGATAGGGGCGGCAAAACTGGCAAAGATATTGGTCAATTGCATCAGTGCCATCAAGGAACTGGAATTTTCAATGGTCACGCCTCGATCCATAAAATAAACGGGGAACCAGTTGACAGCTGTGTAGTATTGCAGGGACTGTAAGGCCATAAAAATAGTGATCATCCAGGCCAAGGGTGATCGCCACATATTGGTGTTGGAGATTGGATCGTCCAGGACATGATCGCTACTGGGGCCATGATCCTCCCAGTCTTTTAAGAAGAATTGCAAGCTCCATACAAGGACTGCAGCCACCAGCACGATGAATGGAAGGATCAAAGTCTTTCGCCAACCAATGGCCAGACTGATAGGACCTGTTACTTGAGAGAAGATGGATGACGTCAGATTCATGGAAGCGGAATAAATCCCTGTGACCAGCCCCACTTGTGCAGGGAAGTTTTCTTTGATAAAGCTCGGCATTAACACATTGGGAAATTGGATGCCCGCAGCCAAGAGAAAAGTTCCAACCATAAATCCTAAAAAATCAGAAAAACTTCGCAGAAAAAGACCCAGGAAAATGACCATTAGGCTGTAAAGAATGGTGTGCTTGACGCCTAGTCGGCGACTGATGGTGGGCACAAAAGTGGACATCAAGCCAAAGGCCACCAAAGGGGCAACACCAATTAAACTGGCCGTTACTTCCGTTAAATGGAAAGTCGCTTGAATTTGGGACAGGACAATTCCCACGGAGGTAATTGGCATGCGCAAATTGGCTGAAACCAACACGATTCCTAGAAAAATGACCCATGAGCGGTAACGATTCAAAAACTTCATAGGGGTACTCCTTTTTAATGTTCTTTTAATTTTATCTCATGATTCTCACAGATTCAATAAAAACTCGATGGCTTTCAGGTATAATAACTATAAAAGCAAGGAAAGAAGAGACGATCATGCAGAAGATTATCGACATGAAAAACATTACCTGGTATCGGGGAACCAGTAAAATCCTTGAAAATATCCATTGGGACGTCAATCCTGGCGAGCATTGGGCCATTATCGGTCTCAATGGCTCCGGGAAAACCTCCCTATTAAACATTGTCACGGGTTACCAGTTTCCTTCCCGCGGAGACGTCAAAGTCTTGGGCGTTCACTTTGGAAAGGGTGGACGGATTCCAGATTTAAGAAGAAAAATTGGTTACGTCAGTTCAACCTTTGACCAATTTTCAGAAGTTTTCTACCGTCAAAGCCTGGAAGAAATCATCGTTTCTGGGGTTTATCAATCTTTCGGTCTTTACCAGATCCCCAGCCAGGAAGAGTGGGACCGGGTCGATGTGATGATTCGTGACATGAAGATTGAGCATCTCAAGGGCCGTGATTACATCACTTATAGCCAAGGGGAAAAACAGAAAGTGAAGATTGCCCGTGCGTTGATGGCAAATCCGAAGATTTTGATCTTGGATGAACCCGCCGTCGGATTAGATCTCGCTGCCCGGGAGGATTTGTTGGACTTGATGGGAACCATTACAAAGTCTGGCGCCACACTCTTGTATGTCACCCACCACATTGAAGAAATTACTGAATCCATCACCCACGCTCTATTATTGAAAGACGGTCACGTTGTTGCTCAAGGACCCAAGCAGGACGTACTGACCAATGAGACCTTGAGTAAAACTTATGGGGTTCCTATTCGTGTTCGTTGGGATGCGGAACGTCCTTGGATTTCCGTACTCAAAAAATAAAGTAAAAGCGACCTTTTACACTTAAGTAGAAGGTCGCTTTTGACTCAAAGGATTATTCTTGGAAGAAAGCAGAACCAATGCGGACAAAGGTTGCTCCCTCTTCCAGGGCAATGACATAATCTTGGCTCATGCCCATGCTGAGTTCTTGGCAGGGGGCATGGGAGTACTGTTTGCCAGCAATTTCCACTTGAAGTTGCTTCATGGTTTGGAAGAGGGTGCGTAGTTCCGATTCCTCAGCCCCGTAGGGCGCCATGGTCATAAGGCCTACCACTTGAATATTTTCGTATTGAGCCAAGTTCTGGATGAATCTGTCCAGCTCCTCGGGAGATACGCCGGCTTTTTGTTCTTCTTGGCTCACGTTGACTTGGACAAAACACTTAATCAACCGGTCGGCACGTTTATTAACTTCTTGGGCCAGACGGTCTCGGTCCAAGGAGTGGAGGTAATCAATTTTATTGATGAAATCTTTAACCGGTCGACGTTGCAAGCGGCCGATGTAATGCCAGTCGATCTGGTCCTTGATATCGGACAGTTCATCCATCTTGCGTAGGAGTTCTTGGGGACGATTCTCACCGAAGTGTTGAAGTCCCTGATCGACCAATGAACGCATGTCCTCTGCGGTGCGTCCTTTGGTCACGGCAACCACTGTGGGGGCTTGCCCGGCGTGAGAGTGGCTGGCCACATTTTCTTGAATGTTTTGAATATTTTTTTTGAGTATCTGTTCATTTATCATCTGTATGATCCTTCCTTTAAGAATTCTGCCTTCTATTCTAACATACTCGCCACTTATGATATAATCTTCAAAAAAGGAGGAGTTGCATGAAGCCTTTTAAAAAGGATTCCATTCATTACGCCCAGAAGATTCGTCAAGGGGTCTATACAGTCAGTGAATTGGTCGAACGTGCCATTGACAATATTCAAACCCTCAACGATACCTACTCGGCGGTTGTGTCGACTCAGTTCGATGAAGCGCGGCTTCAAGCCTTGATTTATGATCAATTTTTATTGACAGTGGAGGATCCTGAAGACTTACCGGCCTATTACGGAGTGCCCATTCTCTTAAAGGATCTTGGTCAGATGCAAGAAAAGCAACCCATGACCAATGGCATGCAGGTTCGAAAGGACTCCAAGGGATCTGTCACGGATCATTTTGTTCAACAAATCTCGGATTTAGGATTTATTGTCATGGGACGTACCAATGTACCGGAATTAGGCTTGCGGGATTCGACGTCCTCCTATCTTTTCGGTGAATGTTTATCTGGGGAAGATCCCTCCATGAACAGTGGGGGATCCAGTGGCGGAGCTGCAACGGCGCTTCGAACGGGCATGGTCCCTTTAGTCACCGGCAGTGATGGGGGAGGGTCCATACGCATACCCGCTGCTACTCAAGGGTTGTGGGGTCTCAAACCGAGCCGGGGAAGCATCGTGGAAGGCCCTCGGACCTACCGCAGTTGGCAACAGGCAGTCAGTCATTTCTTTTTGACCCAGTCGGCCCGTGAAACCCAACAACTCTTGACACTTTTTGCCCCCCATTTGCCCACTTGCCAAGATCAAGAGTTTCGGGTGGGTTATTTGTCCACCCATGCCGAGGAATTGGCGTCGGTGATCGCCCGTTTCAAAGATGGCTCCACGGTTTCTTTTCAAGCGGTCGATCTTGAAGAAGTCTTGTATCCCAAAGGTTTGGCTCTAAAATTCCATGAAATGATCAGTGTTGAAACGGCCGCCACCTTGGAGACCATCCATTCATCCATTCCTTTGAGCTTGGAGAATTTGGAACCGGCCACCTACAAGTATTGGCAGTTAGGCAAAGAAGTGCCGGCCTACCGTTACAGTCAATCCATGAATGTGTGGGATCAGTGGACCCAACGACTGGAAGACAGTTTTCAATCCCTCGGCATTGATGCAGTGATCACCCCCAGTTTGGTGGAGAAGCGACCGGCGGGCGAGCCTTTGCCGACGTGGGAAGACGTTGAAGAGATGAGTTTGGAGGCGTTTGCCTTTTACCAAAGCGAGTATTCCTTTAAGAACTCCAATCATTTTTATTTATTGAACATGACGGGGCATCCAGCCCTTGTCATTCCCTTTGGTGAAGAAAGTGTGCAATTAATTGCCCCTAGAAACCAGGATCACCGATTAGTGGCTTTGGCCGCTCAATTAGAAGGAGCAGATCAGGAAGGAGATCAGCATGTACCTACTCAAAATTAACAATATGAAATTTCGGGGACACATCGGCTATTACCCAGAAGAAAAAGTGATTGGGCAAGACTTGGAAGTCGACATTGAGGTGTCTGTCAAGGCCCAAGGGGAGGCTGACCAGTTAGAAGCGACCATCAACTATGCCACGATTTATGAGCAAGTCGCCCAGGTGGTCAAAGCTTCCCGTGTCGACTTAATTGAAGCTCTAATTGAAGAGATTATTGAAGCAGTTGGACAAATTGACCCTTCACGAACCAACCGTGTGCGTGTGCGCCTTCGCAAGATGAATGTGCCCATTGACGGTGTGTTTGACAGTGTAGAAATTGAGATGGAAAGGTAGCTATGAGAAAGAACGTATTTTTAGGCTTAGGCAGCAATCTTGGTGAACGTGTCGACTATTTGAAGAAGGCCATTCAGGCTTTGGACCAAGACATAGGCATTGAAGTTTTACAAGTTTCCTCCTTGTATGAAACCTCTCCCGTAGGTCCGGTGGAGCAGGAGGATTTCTTGAATCTGGTGCTTGAAATTCAAACGACTTATTCCCCCTATGAATTGTTGAAAGTAATTCACAAAGTTGAGGCAAATCTGGAAAGGATTCGCGATGTGCGTTGGGGACCCCGAACCATTGACATCGACCTCTTGTATTTTGACCAGATCCAGATGAACGAACGTCGGTTAACCTTGCCTCATTCCCAAGTCATGGAACGTTTATTTGTCTTGGTTCCTTTGCGAGAATTATTGGAAGACTCTACCTTCTTGCCCTTGGAAACCATCGATGAACGTATCCAAATGCTTGAAGGGCTGGGACAGACCGTAAAAAACATCGGTCAATTAGAATGGGAAGAATCTTCTTTGCAAGCCATTGAGGACCATGTCAAAGACCTTCTGATCCAGATGGGTGAAGATCCAGACCGCCCGGGACTACTCGAGACCCCTAACCGCGTGGCGCGGATGTATCAGGAGATTTTCTCCTCCAAACCGGGGGATCAATTCACGGATTACAAACTCTTTGAAACCGAAATTTCTGGAGAATCCCAAATGGTCATGGTTCATGACATGACTTTCTATTCCATGTGTGAGCACCACATGCTGCCTTTCTTTGGTTCTGTCCATGTGGCCTATTTGCCCAAGGATGGTCAAATTATCGGACTCAGCAAGATTCCACGTTTGGTGGATTTTGTCTCCCGAAAATTAAGTGTCCAAGAAGAAGTTACCCGAGATGTGGCCACAATTATGAATGAGATTCTAGACCCTTACGGGGTGGCAGTGATTGTCGACGCCCGTCATATGTGTATGGAAATGCGGGGCATTAAAGAGGTCAATTCCATCACCCGAACGACCCAATTTACCGGTCTTTTTAAGGAGGATCCTCAATTACGCAACGAATTCCTCCAGTCCATCGGGTAGGAGGATCCTCATGCAAGGACTGGGTTATCACTACAACAAACATCAATTATTGCTCTCTACCAAGCGCTATCCATTTCTAGAAGGACTTCTCGAGGACTTGCAACTTCCCGCAAATATTCATTCAGGAAGTTGCGCGTTGAGTCTTTCAGGTCAAGAATTTGAGGCCTTGATGCGTCACTGGCCAGACCCAACGTCTTTGAAGACCTTGCGTGAGATCTACAAGGCTCAAGGAATCTTTTGGAAGATCAAGGGTCAGGTGCTGGATCTGACTGTTGAGCCCGTGATTTATTCGGTTATTAATATTACGCCTGATTCCTTTCATGACGGATCAGAAAATATTCTCTTGGCGGATGTGCTGGCGCGCATTCGACAAGAGATTTCTCAAGGAGCACTTATTTTTGAATTGGGCGGTAAATCCAGCCATCCCCAAGCGCCCCCTTTGAGCCAGGAAGAAGAGTGGGCCAGGATTGAACCTTTTATCCATGGGATTCAAACAGCCTTTCCCGAACTTTTATTGGCCGTTGATTCCAATTGCCTTTGGGTCATGGAACGAGCCGTTGAAGCGGGTGTCGATATCTTGAATGATATTGACGGTTTTGACACGGTTGCTAAGC
>CALYPW010000064.1 GCA_945278685.1 uncultured Dolosicoccus sp. | reverse complement strand
AATACTTTCTTAGTGGCTAACTTGATTATACAATCCAGCACTAAATGTTTTTAAGGAGAATTTAATGAAAAATAAAGTATTACTGGCATCGTTATTCGTATTAACGCTTGCCAATACTCTAGTAGTAATTAGAGGAACTGCTCAGGAGTCGCCGTCATCTCAATCTGAAATTCTAGGGTCTAGTTTTGAGACGAATAATGAAATGACTAGACTGTCGATTGGAGTATCATTAGATAGAAATCAAATTTTACTTTTACAGGAGATTTTTGATGTTAATTCGGAGTTAATTTCAACTGCGGTTGTTACTGACGGAAATTCAGTCAATTTATATCTAGAAGATGGCTCAAACGAATCAACTGACATATACTCAAGTGCAAAGGTTGAGTTTAAAAATCCCGGTTATGGTGTTCAGGTTAATATATTGACACCCGAAAACATTTCCTCTGTTACAGAAAGTATGTATCAAAATGCAGCTATTGCTGCTGGTGCACTCAATGCAGATATTCAAATAGCTTCGGTTGTACCAGTTACGGGTGAAGGAGCTTTAGCGGGGGTATACGAAATTTTTTCTCAATCGGGTATTGAACTAAACTCTCAAGATATAAGAAATGCTGAAAGACAAATTCAAATTGAGCAATTACTTTTAGAACAAACAAATTTATCTGAAGCAGAGATTTCAAGACTTATTACAATGATTAATCTCTCAGTAGTTGAAGCTTTAGAAAATTCTAACGAAATTCCAGAAGAAAAAATAACCGAACTCGTTGAAGATATTTTAGTGGATTTAGGATATGACCTAACAGATGATGCTAAGTCCGCCCTAATTCAGAGTGCACATAATTTTTCTCAATCAGATGTAGCAAAAGACCCTGAAACAAAAAAAGCACTTGAACAGACTCTAAGTAACTATGAACAACTTTCAGATGCTTACTCACAAAGGTTCGAGTTAGACAACTATTATTTTAAAATAGACAATGCAAAGATTCTCTCACCTGAACATGAAGATAATGTAACGCAAAACTATTTAATAGCAATATATTATACGTTTGAGTTAAAAGAAGGAGAAGAACCCATTACTGCTTCTAATGCTTGGCGTAATTCTGTAAGAATGATTCAAGAAACACCTAACACGATTAATCAACTGGTTAGTGCGAATGTTCCTGGAACTGATTATTTGTCGAGAAGTAATGATTTAGTAAAGCCTGGAGGCATAGTCCAAATGTCAATAAGTGCCTCATTAGAAGATACAGACTTGCCAATTGAAATTCAATTTTATAACGATGCACGGAACGATAAATTTCCATTATATAGTGTAGATTTAGATTTATCACTAGTTGAAAGAGAATAATTTTTTCAATTAAAATAATTATTCAGGATTAGTTCTGGATGTGGATGAGAAGGCTTATGCAATCAATCCACAACAAGTGGCTGAAAATTATATTGGGCACAATCTCTTTCTTTTGCCGGAAGCTTTCAACGAGATTTTTGATCCACCGGTGGAGATGAACGCTCTGTACATTCAGTTAGCTGACGGGGTAGATTTAGAAGGTTTCATTCATGACTATGGAGCCGACAATCGCATTGCAGCGGTTATTGACATGACGACCGCTCAAGCCTTTGTCTTAAATTCCTTTGGAAGTTTGGATGTCATTGCCTTGGTCTTGGTCATTTCGGCCGAGGGATTGGCCTTTGTAGTGCTTTATAATTTACTAAACATTAACATTTCTGAACGTCTCAGAGAGTTATCAACTATTAAAGTTTTGGGTTTCTATGATTATGAAGTCAGTTTGTATATTTATTATGAAATTATTCTGATCACCTTTGTGGGGGCTGTTCTTGGTCTAGGAGCGGGCTACTGGTTGACGGATTTTATTCTGAGAGCTATGTCCTTAAAGGATATGTTATTAGGAATATTCATTGCGCCTAGTAGCTATTTTTGGTCAGTGATCATTACTTTGCTTTTTGCAACTGTACTGATGCTCTACATGCATCAACGTTTGCGTCACATAGATATGGTAGAAGCATTGAAAGCAGTCGAATAATTCTAACCTTTGTGGTATAGTACGAACAACGATTAACAACGACATAGGAGGTCACAATTATATGCAATGTCCTAATTGTAAGCGAACGGTCCGCAGCAAGACCCAATGTGTACACTGTGGAGAGTTATTTAGTCAAGAAGATAAAGTCAAAGGTAGCGAGGAGCTGATCGAAACGGGATCGGTTAATAACGAACCGGTAGTTCCCCACACTCCTAGACGTGGCGCCATGGGACTCCTTGGAGGAGTCATTCGTGTCTTTGTGGCTGTATTCATTGTTTTTGGTGCCTTTCTTTACGGACCAACCCTGGTCAAAACATTGATCGGTTCAAACAATGATTCCCCAACAGAACAAGTAGAACCAGCCCAGGAGAATGAGCAAGCAGAAGGTTCTGATTCGACCCAATTAGAATCCCAGGAAGAGGCTCAAAGATTAACCGTTGAGGGTATCCAGGTGAATACAGACAATTACCCACAAGTACACGCAGAAATGACGGTTGCCGGAGACTTAGAAAAATTAGCTCCAGGCATCTTGCAATTCAGTGTGAAAGATGGCGAAGAAGTCACTGAGATCGCTCACTACTCCTTGATCCAAAAGGAGGATAAATTACTCTTACTCTTTAACAACCCAGCCTTTGCTAACCAGCAATATGGCGCAGGGGATCAAGAATTGATTGTGACAT
The DNA here is from genome assembly GCA_945278685.1 of uncultured Dolosicoccus sp. GTDB lineage: Bacteria > Bacillota > Bacilli > Lactobacillales > Aerococcaceae > Dolosicoccus. The sequence continues at coordinate 4,443 of CALYPW010000064.1, read as the reverse complement.
CGGAAGAATTGGGTATTGACCAAACAGCGACATTCCACCGTCCAGAGTTGGCCATTGACCAAGAAGCCCAAGAGAACATTCGAACCATCTTAAGCGAAGAGTTGACCAGTGCCGAGAATAAAAGCGTGTTTGTCAATAAGATCGATGCTTCAGAAGCTCCTTATATAGAAAACAATGTGTCCATGGAAGCGGATAGCTTGATTTCATGGTTCCTCATTCAAAAAACTTACCAAGAAGTAGCTGCTGGAAATCTTGATCTTGAAGGAAACGTCGAAGGAACAGGTGAAGAGCCATTGACCTTGGTTCAGACGCTGGAACAAATCGTGATAGATCTAAACAATGCGGACTTGATGAATGCTTTACTAGAAACTTTGGGAGGCCCTGATGCCTTTAACCTTTGGTTAAATGAATCTGGATACTTTGGCACTCAATTGGAAAGTCGTTTCTCCCGTACTGAATCTGGGGAAGTGACTGGCGCTCAAACTACCATTCTAGATGTGTCGGCGCTATTGACACACTTGGCAAAAGGTGAATTGATCGATGAGGAATTCGATGGGAGATTTGAGGAATTGATGCGTTCATCACCACTGACAGTGAAATTCCCAGATGATGAGTTGGCGGGAATCCATACACGATCCGAGCTGATCAGTGCCGACGAGACCACTACCAGCCATCACTATTCAGGAATTATTCGCACAGAAGCTGGTGGTACCTATGTGGTCGTGATCTTGAATCAAGGTGGAGATGCTGAAACCGTTAATGGGGAAGTGCGAGCAACCTTGAAACGTCTTTTATTGACCATTGCTGAAGGTGTAAGCGAGGATAGCCCAGAGGAAGTTCCTTCGGAGGAATATGTTCCTTACGAAGAGCCCGCACCGGGCTATTACTACGAACAACCTGCTTACGAGCAACCGGTTTATGAGCAACCATGGCAAGGTTACACTGATGAGTATGGTCAACCGATTCATTATTAATTTATCAAAAGGAGCTTCTTAGCTCCTTTTTTTAATGGATATAGCGTATTATTTTTTAAATGTCCTCTCAATCAGTTATAATAAAGAAGTAACATTGCCATAAGAAAGGGAATGATTGTATGACTTCAGCTTTGATTCAAATAGTGTCTCACGTTGTCCAAGAGAAGTACGTATCAGAAGAAGCTTTTTACCAGGAAGAGTTAGGGCTCACCCATGATCAATGGGAATCCTGGAAAAAGGGCGAGTATCTCATACCCTATCAACAGACCAATCGCATTGCGCGGTTGTTTACGGATTATGAGTGGATGTTGGTTCAAAAGGTTGTCCGCCATGCTGACATCAATGTGGATGCTAGCCGAGACGCGGTCAAAGAATATCTGTTTTTAAAGTATCAAATTGCCAAATCCTGGGTTAATCACGGCTTGGCGCAGTTGAAATGGTTCCAGAGTGATTCCAATGATCCGGACAGCACGCGCAAGTCCAACATGACTATTTTGCAATTGATTGCGGATTACCATTTCTGGGGCTATCAAGACGTTCTAGAAGTCCGATTGCCCGGCGTCATGCGCCAGCAACTGGAAAAAGATGAAGTGAAATTGTTGCAGTACTTTGACGATGAAGCCGAGAAACTTAGTAAGTAAATGTAGAAGAGGGGAGGAATGGTTCATTGAGTCGAAAACGTAAGAACCGTTCCTTCAAAACGGTTTTCAAGTCTTGGAGCCGAAATTTCTATCAAAGCTTCGGGAAAGTGGTTTTTTTCCTAATCGTCCTAGCCCTTCTTCTGACGGGTTTGGCTTACCGTTATATCCATACCATCACGGATGTGTTTGATTCTTGGACTTCGTCCGAGTATATTTCACGAAGCCAAAAGAAAAAATTTATTCAAGAAATTGTGCCAGTTGCCCAAGAGTTGTACGGTCAGTATGGGATCCTGCCCAGCGTATCCACCGCTCAAGCTATTTTGGAGTCAGAATATGGGCACAGTGAGTTGGCGGCCGATTATTATAATTTATTTGGTGTGAAGACCGATGCCAGCGATCCTCAAGGCGTTGATTTCACAACGGCAGAATTTGTGGATGGCGAATGGATCGAGATTGTGGATCGTTTCAAAGTCTATGAAAGCTGGGAAGAGTCCATGCTTCAACATGCCGAATTGATTTATTTCGGAACATCTTGGAATGAGGACCAATATTCCCAAGTTCTGGGCCAAAAGAACTTCAAACAACAAACCAAAGGTTTGCAATCTTCGGGCTACGCCACAGACCCTGATTATGCCAATAAATTGATAGAAATTATCAATGAATGGGATCTGGATCAATATGATAAAGTCGCCAGTGACTCAGAATAGGAACCTACTTTTCAAGAGTGGGTTCTTTTTGCTTTTTGTCCGCTTATTTTGTTGGTCTGACTATGTTTTGAATGCATATTTTGATACAATGGGAAGCGATGTATTTTCCTTATAAACACCAAAGGGGGCTGGAAATTGTCATCTTTACTTGAAAGTATTGATCGATTAAATGACAAACAAAGAGAAGCAGTATTAACAACGGAAGGTCCGGTATTGGTGCAAGCAGGTGCCGGAAGTGGAAAGACTCGTGTCTTGACCCACCGCATTGCTTATCTTATTAAAGAAAAAGAGATCAATCCTTGGAACATTCTGGCGATTACCTTTACCAATAAGGCAGCCAATGAAATGAAAGAACGGGTGGAAGCTTTGGTGGGTCCTGGGGCCGAGTCCGTCTGGGTTTCTACCTTCCACGCCATGTGTGCCAGAATCTTACGTCGGGAAGCCTTAGCTGTTGGATACGATCGAAACTTTACGATTACAGATCAAAGCGAACAACAAACACTCATGAAGCAAGTCCTGAGTGAGTTGGATTTGGATACCACACGTTTTGGCTACCGGGACATGTTGCGCGTCATTGATGACGCCAAGACTCGTGGGTTGAAGCCAGAGGCTTTTGCTGAAGAAGCCAATGGTTTTATCGAAGAAGTTCAAGCCAAGGTCTATGCCACTTACCAAACGAAAATGCGACAGTCCAATGCTATGGATTTCAATGACTTGTTAATGCTGACCGTGGAATTGTTGGAAATCAATCAGCAGGTTCGAGAGTTTTATCAACACAAGTTCCAATACATTCATGTGGACGAATACCAAGACACGAACTTTATTCAATACCGCTTGGTTCAATTATTGGGCGGACTCTTGCGCAATGTGTGTGTGGTTGGAGATGCAGACCAAAGCATCTATGGTTGGCGTGGAGCTGACATGGAGAATATTTTGAACTTTGAGGAAGACTATCCAGATGCAACGATTATCTTATTGGAGCAGAACTATCGCTCGACTCAAAATATTTTGGATGCTGCCAACAGTGTGATTCAGCACAATCTTAATCGCCGTGACAAAAAATTATGGACGGATGCCACCGATGGTAAGAAGGTTCAGTATTATCTGGCGCATTCTGACTCTGAAGAAGCAACTTTTGTCATCAACAAGATTACCGAGATCAAACAAGCTCAAAAGGCGCGAAACAAGGATTTTGCCATTTTATACCGTACCCAGGCCCAGTCTCGAAACCTGGAAGACAAACTTCTCAAGGCTAACCTGTCCTATACGATTGTGGGTGGGTTACGCTTCTATGCCCGTAAAGAAATTCAAGACACTCTGGCCTACTTGCGACTCATTGATAATCCTGAAGACAACATCAGCTTGAACCGGATCATCAACGAACCACGCCGAGGCATTGGTGCAGCTACAGTAGGACGGCTACAAACCTTTGCGGACAGTCTGGGAATCTCCTGGTTCCATGCCATTGAGCAGTTGCCGCACTCAAACATCTCAGGAGCGGCCCGAAATCGTTTGGCAGAATTTGGTGCCATGATTAGTACCTTGCGTCAACAAGCGGATTATCTGCCCATTACCGATTTAGTGGAGCAAGTATGGGAGAAAAGTGGTTATCTTCAAGCCTTACAAAAGTCTGATGATTTGGAATCGCAAGCCCGTTTAGAAAACTTAAAAGAATTTGAGACAGTGACCCAGGAATTTGATGCGACTTCGGCTGAAACCTTGGTCGAACAGGATCCTGACTTTTCACAAGAGGATAGAGAACTTCCCGATCTTACTCGATTCTTGACAGATCTTTCCTTAGTGACCGATTTGGACGATGGGGATGACACGGACCAGATTACCCTCATGACCATGCATGCTGCGAAGGGACTGGAGTTTCCTTACGTCTTCATTGTTGGAATGGAAGAAGGGCTTTTTCCTTTGAGTCGTGCTTTGGAAGATATGGACGAACTGGAAGAAGAACGTCGTCTGGCTTATGTGGGCATGACCCGTGCGGAAAAGGAATTGTATCTTTTGTCCACTAGAAGCCGCATGTTGTATGGTCGCTATCAGCAAAATCCGCGCAGTCGTTTCATTGATGAAATCGATGCTGATTTGTTGGAGTCCATTGTTCCGACGGCC
>CALYPW010000063.1 GCA_945278685.1 uncultured Dolosicoccus sp. | reverse complement strand
CACAATGAAAGCGACAGAACTCTTAGGTGTCTTGCACAATTATCAATTAATCGGTGAGAGTATTGATGGCTTAGAAATCAGCACAATCGTCAATGATAATCGCGAAATACAAGCGAATTGTTGTTTCGTCGCCATTCGAGGGGAAACTTTCGATGGACATGATGCTGTCAAGGATGTGGTGAGGGCCGGTGCAAAGCTCATCATCATTGAAAAATATCGGGATGAGTGGAAGGAACTGGCAGCAACTTTCGTTGTAGTCTCTTCCTCTTACCGTGTACAAGCAATTCTTGCCAATCAGTTCTTTGATCAACCATCGACAAAACTCCGGGTGGTAGGAATCACTGGCACCAATGGTAAAACAACGACCAGTTCAATGCTCAGTGATTTATTGGAAATCTTGGATCATTCAACCGGTCTCATCGGTACCATGCATTACAAAGTGGCTGACACTTTTTATCCAGCTATCAATACGACCCCAAATGCCATGCGCTTGCAACAGCTTTATTATGAAATGGTAGAAGTCGGTTGCCAAGATGTTGCCATTGAGGCATCCTCCCATGCACTGAATCTTGGACGTTTGTGGTACACGGATGTCGACTGTGGAATTTTTACGAACATTTCTCGTGAACACTTAGATTTTCATCACACCATGGAAAACTATGCTCAAGCGAAAAGCTTGCTGTTTTCTCAGATGGGGCAGCGTTTTATCGATGGCAAACCTCGTGTGGCGATTATTAATCAAGATGATGAGTTTGCGGAAATGATGATACAAGCAGGAGCATCGGAAGTATTCACTTACAGTTTGAAGGATTCAACCGCGACAGCTTATGGATCAAATTACGGAGCCAACGATCGTGGCGTTTGTTTTGATCTTCATTACAACTCTGACAAATACCACGTACAACTACCCATGATGGGGAATTATAATGCCATGAATTTCATGGCTGTTTTCCTATGCTTGGTAGAATACTATGGGTATGATGTTCAAGATGTTTTGACAGCGACTGAAAAATTCACGGGTGTCGAAGGACGCATGCAATCCATTGAAGAAGGACAAGATTTTCAGATTGTGGTGGATTTCGCTCACACAGTCGAAGCCATCGAACAAGTCCTCAGTGAATTAAAAAAAGTGTCCCATAAAGATTTGATAGTGGTCTTCGGTCATAGTGGTGGGAATCGAGACAGTGGTGCCCGCCCCGAGATTGGTGACACCCTGTTCAAATTAGCGAGCAAGATCGTATTCACTGCTGACAATCCTCGTTTTGAGAATGTCACAAAAATCAGCCAAGAAATGATACAAGATCACGATGAGAAACCTTATGTGATTATTGAGGACCGCGAAGAGGCTACGAAATTTGCCATTGGAAATGCAGAGAAAAATGATATGGTAGTATTTCTTGGAAAAGCCAATGAACCTTTCCAAGTCATTGGCGCAGAATCGCTTCCTTATGACGAAGTGGCGATTATTCAAACCATTCTACATAAATAATTCAAAGGAGAAAATCAGATGCTTGAATACATATTGCCCATGGCGATTGCATTTGCGATCACAGCGATGGCAACACCTTTTTTTATCGGCTATTTAAAAAAACGTGAGGTTGGTCAGACAACTCGCGAAGAAGGTCCTTCATGGCACGACGAGAAATCTGGAACACCAACCATGGGCGGGACAGTATTTCTGCTGTCGATTCTGCTGGTGCTATTTTTCTCAGCCTGGATGCTTAACCTATTGGATACTCCCATGCTGATGATTTTGCTAACCTTATTTTTATTCGGTGGAATTGGTTTTGTTGATGATTACATCAGTATTTATAAACAACAAAACGAAGGCTTAACCGCACGACAAAAATTCTTAGCACAATTGATTTTTGCCATTCTTGTCATAGGGATTGGTCCTTTTGGACAATTGACCCTCTATATTCCCTTTGGATTTGCTGACATGACCCTGCCTGTCTTGGTGTTGCTTTTCGGGGTGGTTTGGATTGTTGGTTTTTCCAATGCTGTGAACCTTACAGATGGTTTGGATGGATTGGCTACTGGACAAAACATCATTGCCTACAGTGCTTATTTCTATTTGGCCATTCAATCGAATGAACCGCAAGTGGCTTTGGCTTGTTTAGTAGTTGTCGGTTCTTTACTTGGCTTTATTATTTTCAATAAGAAGCCTGCCAAAATATTCATGGGAGATGTGGGGTCCTTGGCTTTGGGTGCTGGATTGGCAACCATTTCTTTGATTTTGAACAATCCGTGGAGTTTACTGATTATCGGAATCATTTTTGTAATTGAAACGTTGAGTGTTATTTTACAAGTGTTGTCGTTCAAGCTTCGAGGCAAAAGAATTTTTAAAATGAGTCCAATTCATCATCATTTTGAATTAAGTGGATGGCCAGAAGCACGAGTTACAACAACCTTTTGGTTGGTCGGACTGGTGGCAGCACTTCTTTTCTTTTATTTATAAAGTCGTCAGGAAGGGGTAATGGAATGAGCAAGAAAATGGATGTATCTAATAAAAAAATCTTGGTTCTCGGTTATGCATTAACGGGTAAAAGCGTTGCAACTTTTCTCAATGAAAAAGGCGCTCAGGTGACCATTAATGATCAAAGCGATCTATTAAACGATGCATCAGCTCAACAACTTCAAGCACAAGGCGTTGAGCTAGTAGGGGGCGGGCATCCACTGGAGCTACTCGATGAAGACTTTGACTTCATTGTGAAAAATCCGGGTATTCCCTACTCTATCCCTTTCTTAAAAGAGGCTACGCTGCGAGGAATTCCAATTTATACAGATATTGAAGTGGCTTACTGGTTCAGTAAGGCTCCTTTTATTGGGGTTACCGGTAGTAATGGTAAAACAACGACGACCAGTTTAATCTATGAAATGCTTCGAAACAGATCGCATTACCAAACTTTCTTAGGTGGTAATATTGGTGTACCAATTCTAGATTTGATCGATGGTGCTTCCAAGATTGATGACATCGTTTTAGAATTATCCAGTTTTCAATTAGTGGGTACTGATAGTTACCGTCCTGGAATCGCAGTCATCACAAATATCTACTCGGCGCATTTGGATTATCACGGATCGCACGGAGAGTATGTGGCAGCAAAAACTCAAAATATTGACAAATTATCCAAGACGGACTTTTTGATTTTTAATTACTATCAAGAAGAATTGCGGAAATTGGTCAAAAACTCTGTCGCCACTCCAATCCCCTTTACCAAAGATTCACCGGATGATTTTGTGAAGGAACACGGTGCTTACGTCGATCAACAAAGCATTTATTTCAGGGGAGAAGCGGTTGCTCAACTGGATCATTACAAGCTTCCTGGTATCCACAATGTTGAGAATGCGTTGGCGGCAGTTTGTGTGGCGAAACTTAAAGAAATCTCCAATGATGATATTCAAGCAGTGTTGGATCATTTCGAAGGTATCCCCCACAGAATTCAACATGTGGATACCATTGAAGGACGTCAATTCTATGACGATTCAAAATCTACCAACGAGTCTGCCACAATCACTGCTCTGAGAAGTTTCCAACAACCAATTATTTACATTGGAGGTGGACTTGACCGTGGAGTCACCTTTGATGCCTTGTTGCCTTTTACGGAAAATGTACGTGCTGCTTATTTATACGGGGAATCTCGAGACAAAATGGCAGCGGCATTTAATAAAGCGGATCTGGACACTGTTCAAGAATTTGAAACTCTGGAAGAAGCCACTGAAGCCGCATACAAAGAGGCAAAAGAAGGGGAAGTTGTCTTATTTTCACCAGGCAATGCCAGCTGGGATCAATTCAAAAACTACGAACTTCGCGGAGAGAGATTCATTGAAATTGTGGGAAGTTTGAAAGCCCAAAATATTTATCAAAGTCAGAAAGAGGAATAAGAATGAAAAAAATACAACGTGTTATTTTTTCTGGTGGTGGAACAGGTGGACACATTTATCCCGCTTTGGCTTTAATTGATTACATGAAAAAGCAATTTCCAAACATTGAAGTTTTGTATATTGGAACCTCTACCGGTCTTGAATCACAGATTATTCCCAAAGTTGGAATTCCTTTTGAAACTGTCGAAATTCAGGGAATCCGTCGAAGTCTGTCATTGTCCAATTTAAAATCTCTTGGATTGATGGTCACTTCCACCTTGAGAGCAAGAAAGATTATTAAAAACTTTCAACCAGATGTGGTGATTGGTACCGGAGGCTATGTCGCTGCTCCGGTTCTGTTAGCAGCCAGTCAATTGGGTATTCCAACCCTGATCCATGAACAAAACAGTGTTGCAGGAATGGCTAACAAATTTCTTGCAAGATTCGTCGATAAAGTCGCTCTCAGTTTTCCAGAGGCTAAAGACAACTTTGGAAATTTTCAAGATAAAACCGTCTACACAGGAAATCCACGAGGTCAACAGGTCTTGGAAACACCCAAAGAAACCTCAATTTTTGAAGAGCGTTTCGGGTTAAAAGCTGATAAACCTACCGTTCTTATTTTTGGTGGAAGTCGCGGCGCACCAGCTGTCACTAAAGCTGCCCTGCATGCTGCCAGTCAATGGATGAATGAAGATTTCCAGATCATTATCGCTACTGGAAAAGATCATTTTGAAGAAGAAAAGTTGAATCATCCGGAACTTTTCAATCCAGAACCTACCAACATTCGTGTGGTTCCATATATTGATGAGATGCCTAAACTTTTCCGTTTAGTGGATTTAATCGTTTCACGAAGTGGAGCGACCACGTTGGCAGAGGTCACTGGGCTAGGACTCCCAAGTGTTCTTATTCCCAGCCCTTATGTTACCGCTAACCATCAAGAGCACAATGCTTTATCGTTGGTTAATAACGGAGCAGCTCATATGATTCGAGAAACTGAATTGACAGCTGCTAACTTAGCTGAAGAAGTCACAAGTCTGATGAAGGATCCTGAACAACTCAACAAGATGGCGCAAGCAGCTAAAGATCTTGGTATGCCACAATCAGCGGAACTGTTACTGAATGAAGTGTTAAAGATCGTTTAAAACAAGAGGAGTGTTTGGCACTTTGAATGATTATAATCGTCTTCCAAGGGATGAGCGCTTCTCAAATGTTCATCCACTTAACATTTCAGAAGGAAGAAGTCGTACCCAGCATCGTGCCAAAAGACAGACGGCAAAGGTCTCGCAAGTCACTGTGACTGGAATTTTACTTCTGGTGTTTATTGTGAGTGGCTACTGTTCTCTGCCCTTCGACATGGTGAAAAAAGTCGAAGTGGAAGGAAATCATTTCACCAATCGCCAACAGCTACTAAGTGTCCTGGATGTTCATCCTTTTGACAATCGACGTCAGATAATGTCTAAGGAACAGGTCCTCAATGAGCGCTTACAAGAAAATATTCCTTTGATTGATAGCATCTCCTTGTCGATTCAAGATACCAGCAATCTAAAAGTGAAGGTTAGAGAAAATCCGATTGTGGGCAAGGTTTCAACCCAAACGGGTTACCAACTTCTCACCTCCAGCGATCGTCAAGCCATACTATTGAGTGAAGAAGAGAGTCAAAAAATATTGGCCAACCATTCCTACGATGAATTTCCAGATTTGGTAAATTTTAAGCTAGACAATGAACGTGACTTACTTGTTAGATCCTTCGAGCATATCGATCCCGCGCTTATCGCGCAAATGGAAAGTATTGAATTGCAAGAATATGACCGTCGAGTCATCATTCCTTTGAAGGATGGCAATGAAATCCATGCTTTGTTGTCAACAATTTCTGATAAGATCTCATACTATCCACAAATTGCTGAGTCTTTGGCTGGACAAATTGGAATCATCCATTTAGAAGTTGGCGCTTATTTTGAACCCTACGAATAAAGAAGACCACAAGTAAGAAATTCCATGTTATAATGGGGTTTAACTACTTTTGGTCTTTTATTTATGTTATTATGATACGAGAGAAATCATGTAATTTTTAATCACTAAGGAGGTTTCCATCTGAATGAGGAACCAAAATATATTTGTTAGTTTGGATATAGGAACGACCTCTATCAAAGTCGTTGTCGCCGAAGAAATTAATGGACAAGTAAATATTATTGGTGTCGGCAATGAACGAGCTCAAGGATTGAGTCGCGGGGTAATTGTCGACATTGATGCCACCGCTGAAGCTGTTCGCCGTGCGGTTCATCAAGCAGAACAGAAAGCTAACGTATCCATCCAGGAAGTTGCTGTTGGTGTACCAAGTAATCAATTAGCCATTGAAACGGTTCATGGAATGATCGCTGTTGCCAGTGAAAACCGTGAAATCACGTCTGTAGACGTTGATAACGTTATCCAAGCTGCCCGCACACGTTCAATTCCGCCAGAAAGAGAAATACTTTCAATCAAGCCGGAAGAATTTATTGTGGATGGCTTTAGTGGCATCCGTGATCCAAGAGGAATGATCGGTGTCCGCTTAGAATTATATGCGAGTTTGATCACAGGACCGAAGACCATTATTCACAATATCCGTCGAGTCATTCGACAAGCAGGATTAAAGATTAATGAGTTAGTTCTTCAACCTGAAGCGATTGCTGAATTGGCACTATCTTCGGATGAAAAGAACTTCGGGACAGTCATCATTGACATGGGTGGTGGCAAAACAAGTGCCTCTATCTACTACGACGGGCAACTCAAGTATTCCTATGTGAATCAAGAAGGTGGAGATTATGTCACCAAAGATATTTCCGTTATTTTGAACACTTCTGAAGAGAGCGCCGAACGTCTGAAAAGAGAATATGGCTATGCCATTGCTAGTCAGACTTCAGATGAAGAATATTTCCCAGTGGAAACTGTTGGAAAAGAAGACCCTGTTCGCGTAGATGAACATTATTTAGCTGAAATCATTGAAGCAAGAATGCGTCAAATCTTCCAAACGCTATTGGACGAGCTAGATAAAATTGATGCTCTCGATCTGCCCGGTGGATTTGTCATTACGGGTGGGGGCGCGACATTGCCAGGAGTCATCGACTTAGCCAAGGAATACTTTGGAGAACGTGTTCGACTCTTTATCCCAGAACAGATGGGTGTGCGTAATCCTATCTACACAACCAGCGTAGGAATTAGCCACTACGTAGCTGGATTGGATGATATTCATCGAATTGCTCAGGGTACTTATCAGATCGATCGCCCAGCGACTCAATCAACAAGTACATCCTTACCGCCCCAACAGGAAGTTCCACAAGCAAGGTCTCACGTACAGTCAAATGTTCGGGCTGCAAAACAGGAGACAGCTCCTGGGTACAATGATTATCAAGCTTCGAATCAATCCGATTATTACGAAGAAATTGAACCAGTTGTTCAAAGAAACAAAGGTCAAGGGAAATTTTCACAATTTATTGAGAAAATCAAAGCATTCTTCGAATCTTTTTTCGATTAACTTTTGAATTTACCTCAGGAGGTATATTATATGGAATTAGCATTTGATCAAACGGTGTCGCATGAGGGTGCGGTTATCAAAGTTATTGGTGTTGGTGGAGAGGGTGGAAACGCTGTTAATCGTATGATTGAAGAAGGTGTGAAAG
>CALYPW010000062.1 GCA_945278685.1 uncultured Dolosicoccus sp. | reverse complement strand
TCAGCGGGTGTTTTAATGGTCTTGAACAATGTTTTCTAGAAAGTTTTCCCGAAATTTTTGTTGACGCAACATGGCGATTTCTTCCTTATAAGGGGCACGTTTTTCTTTATGGGAGACTGCCACCCAAGGTGTTTCAAGAATTTTGGGTACTGCCCCGAACTCTGGCAAATGCACCAGTTCATTCAAAACGTCAAAACCGATATTGCCCATGCCTAAGTTGGCATGGCGGTCTTTGTGACTGCCGGATGGGTTCTTGGAATCATTGATGTGCAAGACTTTGATACGATCCAGTCCAATGATCGTATCAAACTCTGTCAATACCCCATCCAAATCCTGGACGAGATCATAGCCCGCATCAAAGACATGGCAAGTATCAAAAGTAATGGACAAGCGATCATTATAATGAACGCCGTCTAAAATCATGGCCAACTCTTCAAAGTTGCCTCCCAATTCGGTACCCTTTCCTGCCATGGTTTCTAAGGCAATTTGCACGTTCTGTTGAGGATCAATGACTTCATTCAGTCCTTGAATAATGGAGGCAATGCCTGTTTGGACTCCCGCGCCAACATGAGCGCCCGGGTGTAAAGTGATTTGCTTGCCTCCGATGGCTTCACTGCGCGCCACTTCTTTTCTTAAAAAATCAACCGCAAACTCGAAGTGCCCTTCTCGGGTGGTATTGGCCAAATTTACGATGTAAGGGGCGTGTACCGTGAAGAGTTCAATCCCTGCCTCTTTCATAGAGGCCTGGGCTTCCTCCGTTTTGAATTCCGAAATTGGCTGGCGGCGCGTGTTCTGGGGAGCACCGGTGTAGACCATGAAGGTATTGGCACCGTAGGAAGCTGCTTCCTTAGCAGCTCCTAGCAACATGCCGTTCGTTTTATTTAAAGATACGTGAGAACCTAGATATAACAAATCATCGTCTCCTTTTTCTGTCAAATAAAGGCAAACGTCAAGTCAATGTTCCTTGTAGTTTGCCTGATGGGTTTATTTTTTGGATTTTTTTATATTTAAGTGCAACTCATCCAGTTGTGAAGGGTCGACATCGCTTGGCGCATCCATTAGGAGGTCAACACCACGTCCTGTTTTCGGGAAAGCAATGACTTCACGAATGTTTGGTTCTCCGGCCAGGATCATGACCAGTCGGTCAAGTCCTAGAGCGATTCCGCCGTGAGGTGGGAAACCGTATTCAAATGCATCCATTAGGAAGCCAAATTGGGCGCGGACTTCTTTTTCGGTGAAGCCAAGAACTTCGAACATTTTTTCTTGGAGCTCTTTCTCGAAGATTCGAATGCTTCCTCCGCCGATTTCATAACCGTTCAAGACAATGTCGTAAGCTTGAGCACGGGCATCGCCTGGGTTGGCTTCCAATTCTGAAAGATCCATGTTCTGAGGAGCCGTGAATGGATGATGCATGGCGACATAGCGTTCGTCTTCTTCGTCGTACTCATACAATGGCCAGTCGACGACCCATAGGAAGGCCAATTCTTCGGGGTTGTACAAGGCGTGCTTTTTCCCTAAATGTAAGCGCAGCTCTGCCAGCGAAGCGGCGACAACTTCCGATTGGTCGGCCACGAAGAACAAGATGTCTCCTGCTTCGGCCTCCATGGTTTCTGTGATGATAGCATAATCTTCAGCAGTATTGAAGAAACGGGCAATTGGTCCAGAGAATTCACCGTCTTCTACTTTCATCCAGGCCAATCCTTTGGCACCATAGGGCTCAACGATGGCTTGCAAGTCATCCGCTGTTCGACGCGTGTACTCGTCCGCCAAACCTTTTAACGCAATTCCTTTGACTTGACCGCCATTGGCGACGGTATTCTTGAAGACGCCAAATTCGGTGTTTTGAGAAAATTCTGACAAATCTTTCAAGGTCATTTCAAAACGAATGTCCGGTTTGTCATTTCCATAGTTGGCCATGGCTTCATCGTAAGTCATTTTAGGGAAGTCTTCTGTGATTTCAATGCCTTTTGTCTCTTTGGCAACCTTCTTAAGCATCTCTTCCACGAAGCCCATGATGTCTTCATCGGTCATAAAGCTGGTTTCGATGTCAATCTGCGTAAATTCTGGTTGACGGTCCCCACGTAAATCCTCGTCTCGAAAACACTTGACGATTTGATAGTACTTTTCAATTCCAGCACCCATCAACAGTTGTTTAAATATTTGTGGAGATTGTGGCAAGGCATAGAACTTCCCTGCCCCTCGACGGGTAGGAACTAGATAGTCGCGCGCACCTTCCGGCGTTGAACGAGTCAACATTGGTGTTTCAACGTCTAGAAATCCTAAATCATCTAAGAAGTTACGAACTGTGTGGGTGACTTGATGGCGCAATTTTAAATTGGCCAACATTTTGGGACGACGTAAATCTAGGTAACGATAGTTGAGACGAATTTCTTCGTCAGTTTCCGTATCATCTTCGATGTAAAGAGGTGGGGTTTTAGCTGTGTTGATGATTTCTAAATCTTGAGCGATCACTTCATAATCGCCGGTGGCCATGTTTGGATTCTTTGTGGCTTCTTCACGCTCTTTGACGAGTCCCTTCACCGCAATGACGTATTCACTGCGTAGCTTCTCGGCGACAGGCATCTTGTCTGCCATTTCATCCGCATTGAAGATTACCTGAACATGACCTTCGCGGTCACGCAAATCAATAAAAATTAAACCACCCAAGTCACGTCTTCTTTGGACCCAACCGTTCAGGATAACCGTTTGATCCACGGAGTCTTGATTGATGCTTCCACAATAGATTGTACGTTGTAACATAGTAAATTCCTTTCAGTCTTTATAAATAAGGAGCAATGGTTGTTTCAAAATCATCCAATAAGTTTTGAATGTTGACAGATTCCTGTTCACTGGTTTCTTGATTTCTCACTTGAACCACGCCTTCTTCAAGCTCACTTTCGCCTAACACGAAGGTCAGCTTGGCCTGGTGGCGGTCAGCCGCTCGAAATTGAGCCCTTAATCCTCTTCCCATGAAATCACGTTCAGCAATTAAACCTGCGTTGCGTGCGGCTTGAACCAATTGGAGACTTGTTGTATTGACAGCTTCTCCTAAAGTGACCACAAATACATCGACGGGATCTTCAACTGGAATCTCAATCTCTTGTTGATCCAAGAGGAGGAGTAGACGCTCAACCCCTAAACCAAAGCCAACACCTGACGTTTGAGGTCCTCCCAGCTGGGCAACTAAACCGTCGTATCGCCCTCCTCCACAGACCGTGGATTGGGCACCGATGGACTGGTCGTTCGCGATGATTTCAAAAATAGTGTCTTGGTAATAGTCAAGACCACGGACCAGTCGCTCGTCAATCTTATAGGGAATTCCCAAAACATTTAACATGTCTATAACCGTCTGGAAATGAGCCAAGCTTTCTTCTCCGAGATATTCGTGGATTTTTGGCGCTTCATCTACCAGTGCTTGGTCCTCTGGGTTCTTGCTGTCTAAAATTCGCAATGGATTGTCTTCCAAACGAGTCTGTGACGAAGCACTCAATTGGTCTTTGAGGGGTTGGAAATAAGCAGTGAGCGCTTCTAAATAATTTTGTCGTTCTTGAGGTTTACCTAATGAATTGATATACAGAGTAAGATTCTTAACGCCCAATTCTTCCAGGAAGCTCCAAGCCATGGCGATCACTTCCACATCTGTGGCAGGATTGTCACTTTCAAAAACTTCCACACCAATTTGATTGAACTGACGTTGTCTTCCGGCTTGAGGACGCTCATAACGAAACATCGGTCCCATATAATACAGCTTATAAGGCTTGCGGTATTCAGGTCCATGCAATTTATGTTCAATGTAGGCACGAACCACTCCGGCTGTTCCTTCCGGTCTTAAGGCATTGTGGCGATCGCCTTTATCGTAGAAATCATACATTTCCTTGGAAACGATGTCTGTCGTCTCGCCCACTGAGCGCTGAAAGAGATCAAAATCTTCAAACAAAGGGGTTCTGATTTCTTTGTACTGGTAACGATTAAAGACCTCACGCGCGGTCGCTTCTAAGTATTGCCATTTGTGGGCTTCTTCCGGCAGAATATCCACCGTTCCGATCATTCGACGAATCAAATGAATTCCTCCTTTAAATAAAAAAATCCTATGACAAATATGTCATAGGACGTTGGATTGTAATTAGACGTGGTGCCACCTATCTTCCTGTTTAATTTAGGTTAAACAGCTCATAACATTAACGGTGTTACCGGGATTGCTTTGCACAATCCTTCTCCATAGGGTCTTCGCAGTCAAATATAAGGTCTCAGCGTGTCCTTATTCTCTGTATCTATGACTACTACTTGGCTATTTCATCGAATCTCTTTCATAAACTTTCAGTATACACTCTAGCGAGATTCCAGCGAAAAGTCAAGAATGAAAGAAGTAGATATTGAACTCGCCATATATTCGGGGTACAATTACTGTAACTAACGAGTAAGAGGAGGGTAACTATCAACCAATTAAAAGCCATCGGGCAACAACTCATTTCACGGCAATACTTCCCAAAAGTTCTGCTTTTAAGTGTGGTCCTAATCACCGCAATTGTCTTGCACTTCCTCACATCCATGGGAGCCGTCGTGATTGGACGTTCCAATGTGCAAATGCATGACCAACCATCCCTTGATGCGGCTGTGGTTACCTCTTTGGACAAGCATCAACAAGTTAATTTGGAGCAATCGAAAGATGGCTGGTTAAAGGTCTCAACCGATACCCTTGAAACCGGTTGGATCCCTTCTTGGTTCGTAGATCATCCCGAGTTGGAAACAGAGGATTCACTCGTGGCTGTCATCGACAAAGAAATGGCCGTCTATACAGAAGCTACAAACAACAGTGAAATACTCGGACATGCCTTGATCGGGCAAGTTCTCCCGGTCATTAACGAGTCTCTCGGATGGTTGGAAGTCGAATTCCAGGAAAAAACTGGTTACTTGCAAACCAAGCAACAACGTTTGGCCAACGCTAAAGATTATCCCAGCCATTTTGACTTCAATCATCCCGATGTAGATTATGATCCCAAGCTTATCGAAGAAGCCCGAAAGAAAGCCGATCCCATCGTCACCGTGCGTGTGGGACTTCAAGCATTACTAAGCGCACCAGACCGTGAATCAGCCCTGGTCATTGGGCCCCAAATCGGTGACCAATTCGAACTCATTGATTACGTCTACGGCGTGGACGACGATGAACGGCTGGATTATTATTATGTCCGTGACCAACATGGGAACGTTGGTTACTTGGAAGCAGAAATTGCCTCCACGCAAGCGGACTCCATCGGTCACGTCACTCAGACTTCCGCGAGTTCCATCAAAGATGCGGTCATTATGATCGATGCTGGACACGGGGGCATTGATGCGGGCGCGGTCAACGAAGCGGAAGGTATTCTTGAAAAAGAACAAACCTTTGCAACCGCTCAACGACTCCAAGAATCCTTAGAAAAAGCGGGAGCCACCGTCATTCTGGCGCGAGAAGGCGACACAAACCCCTCTCTAGGCGAACGTACGGACATCAGTAATACTCAAGCCGTTGACGCATTTTTAAGTCTCCATTATGACAACGCCATTGACTATGAAGAGATGGGCGGAACAACTACCTACTTCTTCCACGAGAGTGATGAAGCCTTAGCAACTGCTGTGAATGATCAAATGGCCGATCACGAAATCGGCAACAACGGAACCATCTTTGGAAACTATTACGTCTTACGTGAGAATACTCGCCCTGCTCTCTTGTTAGAACTTGGATACATGAGTAACGAAAATGACAGCAAATATATTCCGTCGGATAAATACCATCAAGAAATTTCAGAAGCTATCACCAAAGGCTTAATCGTCTACTTTGACCAGTAATTACACACCTCCCACCATAAGCGCCTAGCTTTCATGGTGGGAGATTTTGCTTTTCAGAAAAAGGAACGCAGGTTCGAAGCTCACTAAATTCGGCTAGTGAACGTACAAAAATTCTATGTTCACTAATCATGAATATTTCAACAAAAAAGCAGAACAGTTCCACTGTTCTGCTTAAATTTTGTCTTAACGATTTTTTGAGTCTAACAAGATAGTGACCGGCCCATCATTGATGATGTTCACGTCCATCATGGCACCGAATTTACCGGTCGCCACGGTTAATCCTTGATCCCTTAACAAATCATTGAAAGTATGATACATATCAGCCGCAATTTCAGGCTTGGCAGCGTTGATAAAACTGGGACGATTGCCTTTGGAGGTATTGCCGTACAAGGTAAATTGACTAATCGACAGAATCTCCCCACCCGTTTGTTGGATGCTTAAATTCATGTGACCGTCTTCATCAGAAAAAATGCGCATGTTGGCGATTTTTCTTGCACAATATTCCAAATCTTCTTGAGTATCGTCATGAGTGAGTCCCACGAGTAAGACCAGCCCGTGAGGAATGACCCCAATCACTTCACTTTCGACACTGACAGAACTTTCTTTGCTTCGTTGAATAACTACTCGCATAAATATTCTCCTTCTTCTTACTGCGTCACTCGGCGAACGGAATAAACATCTGGAACATCTCGTAATTTTTGCATCAATTCTTGCAACTGATGGATGTTACTGATCCCGATTTTAAAGATGACCTTGGCATAACCATCCTGAGTGACATTGGCGTTCACATTTTGTAAATTATTGGCTTCTGTACTCACGATTCCTAATAAATCATTGATCAATCCTGGCCGGTCAAAACCAATCACCCGAATTTCGGTTTCGTAGGCTTTGCCTTCTGGATCGCTGAATTCCCATTGAACAGGAATGGTGCGGTTCAAGACATCAGATTCATTTTGTAGGTTCTCACAATCCGCTCGGTGTACGGAAACACCGCGTCCCCGAGTAATATACCCAATGATATCATCGCCAGGCACCGGGTTACAACAACGACTGAGGCGGATCATCATGCTGTCGATGCCTTCGACGATGACGCCGTTCTCAGAACCTTTGCGGGCCTTTCTTTTCGGTGCGGATATTTGACGCACATTGCTGTCCTTGAATTCATCTTCATCTTCTGTGCCCAGACCGGTGACTTCTTCAATATAACGAACAACGGCTAAGGCGGATAATTCACTAAGCCCTACTCGGGCAAATAATTCTTCCATGGTTTTGAAATTAAACCGCCCCAGCAAGGCCTCTTCCACGCGGTTCCTAGACAATTCACGCACCGGGATGTGACGCTCACGCAATAATTTTTCAATTTTGTCCTGACCTTCATCGGTCTTGAGGTCACGGTCGCGCATTTTAAAATAATGACGGATGCGATTACGGGCCTTGGATGTCGCTGTGTAATTCAGCCAATCTTGGCTCGGACCTTTCGAACTGGCATTGGTCAATACTTCGACGATATCGCCATTTTGTAACTTATAGTTCAGGGGAACGATCTTGTTATTGACCTTGGCACCTACTGTCTTCTCCCCGATTTCTGTGTGAATATGGTAGGCAAAGTCGATGGGACCAGAGCCACGAGAAAGTTCAATAACGTCTCCCGTTGGTGTAAAGACGTACACCTGGTCTTTAAAGATGTCTTCTTTAACGAAGGACATAAATTCGCTGGCATCTCGGGCTTCATCTTGAAGATCCAGAAGATCTCGGAACCATTCCATCTGTTCTTGAATGGGATTCGAGCCTTGAACATTTTCGGTGATACCCTCTTTGTAGGCCCAATGGGCGGCCACCCCGAACTCGGCCACTTGATGCATTTCATGGGTTCGGATTTGGATTTCGACAGGTTTTCCTTTTGGCCCAATGACGGTCGTGTGAATGGACTGGTACATGTTGGTCTTAGGCATGGCAATGTAGTCTTTGAAACGTCCCGGTAAAGGTTTCCATCGGCCATGAATGGTTCCAAGAATGGCATAACAATCCTGTTCTCGATCAACAATGGCTCGGACTGCCAATAAATCATAGA
>CALYPW010000061.1 GCA_945278685.1 uncultured Dolosicoccus sp. | reverse complement strand
GTGAAAGAACTCGCTCTCCAACATAACATTCCGGTCTACCAGCCAGAAAAACTTGGCCAATCCCAAGAATTAACCGACCTCATGAACTTGGAAGCCGACCTCATTGTGACCGCTGCCTATGGGCAATTCGTTCCCACCAAGTTATTGGACGCACCGGTGTATGGTTCCATTAACGTACACGCCTCACTTCTGCCAAAATACCGGGGTGGCGCACCGATTCATTACGCCATTCGCAATGGGGATGAAGAAACAGGCGTGTCCATCATTTACATGACCAAGGAAATGGATGCGGGAGACATTTTGTCTAAACGTAGCATTCCTATTGAACCCACTGACGATGTGGGCAGCATGTTCAACAAGCTGGCAACTTTAGGAACAGAGTTGTTATTGGAGACCCTACCGAGGCTTTTTGCAGGAGAAATTGAGGCTCAGTCTCAAGATCCTGATTTGGTGACCTATTCTCCCATTATCCGACGAGAAGAAGAACAATTGGATTGGGAGAGGCCGGCTCAAGCCATCGATTGGCATGTGCGGGGCTTTCGACCTTTCCCATCTACCTTTACTTGGCTAAAGAACGAACGGGTCAAAGTATGGGACGGTCAGCCACTGCCGGCAAGTGCTGGTGAAGATTACCCAACGGGCAGTCCAGGCGAAATCGTCGCCGTTGATGAGGACCAACTCATTGTGCAATGTGGCGAAAACACCTACTACGCCATCCGTCAATGGCAGGAAAGTGGCAAACCTCGCATGGCTGTGAGTCAATATTTAAACGGTGTCCAAGAATCAGACATTCTTCACCAAGTGTTTCATTGGAAGGATTAGAAAGGAAAATCTATGCGCGTTAAACGGCAAGCTCAACGGAAATTTAAAAACAACCCACGCTTTCAAGCCTTGAAAATTCTTTTCCAGGTGGAACATCAACAGCAATATTCCAATGTCTTGTTGGACCGTTTTCACCAAGAAAGTTCCTTGGAAGAACGCGACAAGCGCTTAGTGGTCCAAATGGTCTATGGAACCATCCAACACCGTTATACCTTGGATTATTATTTGCAACCCGTGACCCAAGGCAAGAAAATGGATCCCTGGATCCAAACCTTGCTGCGCTTGAGCGCCTATCAAATCGTCTATTTGGACCGGGTGCCGAACCGAGCAGCCGTTCATGAAGCCGTAAAAATTGCTAAGATCAACGGCCATCAAGGCCTGGGAGGTTTTGTCAATGCGCTCTTACGAAACTTTTTGCGTCGCGACTTGCCCGACCTTCAAGCCATTGACGATGTTGTCCAACGACTGTCCATTCAATACAGTATCCAAGCTTGGATCGTTGAAGAGCTTTTGACTCACCATGACCTCCAGCGTACTGAGGAGATTCTCAGCAGCACCCTGGAGATGCCTTTTGTAACGGCTCGCATCAATGACGATCCTCAAGCCCGTCCAGCGCTGATTCAGGAATTGACCGAGGAAGGCTTCCAAGTAGAGGCCAGCTTGGTTTCTCCTTATGGCATCCGAGCGCTCAGTGGCAACTTGATCCATTCGAAAGCGTTTGAGCGGGGCGACTTGACCATTCAAGATGAATCGTCCATGTTGGTGGCACCCTTAGGAAAACTGTCTGGCAAGGAGCAGGTCTTAGATGCCTGTGCAGCTCCCGGTGGCAAAGCGACTCATATCGCTCATCTGCTTGATGAAGGAAGCCTCTTGGCCTTGGACATTTCCCAGGGAAAATTGCAACGTTTGAAAGACCATGCCCAACGTTTGGGTGTGGCTGACAAGATTCATGTACATGTGACTGACGCGACCCAGTTCGAACCAGAGCCAGGTGTCTTGTATGACCGCATTTACTTGGATGCGCCTTGTTCAGGTCTGGGCTTGTTGCGCCGTAACCCGGAAGTGAAATATGAAAAAACTCCCGAAGATGTGGTTCATTTGACCAAGATCCAAGAAGCCTTGATCAATCATGTCAGCCAATACCTTCGTCCGGGTGGTTACTTGATTTACAGTACCTGTACCTTGACGCAAAAAGAGAACGAAGATCTGGTGGATCACTTCTTAGAAAGTCATGACAATTTCGAATCGGATAGGATTACCCACCAAGAGGGTGTGCCAGAAACACTTCTAACTGCTCGTGGCCAAGTGCGTGTTTGGCCCGACCAGTACCAAACGGATGGTTTTTTCATTGCACGCTTAATCAAAAAACAGTCATAAGAAACGAGGGGAAAGCATGGAAATAGCAGTCATTTCGGACATCGGTCAGATCCGCCGCCAGAATGAAGATTATGCCGATATCTTTGAAAATTCTTTCAATCAGCACCTGCTGGTCCTTTGTGATGGATTGGGAGGGTATCAATCTGGCAATGTAGCCAGTCAAATGGTCACCCATGCACTGGGAGAGAAGTTTGTGAATTATCCCCACGCCCTGGATTACCAATCGGGAGCTCAGTGGTTAAAGAAGACCATTCTGGAAGTCAATCAGGCCGTTTACGACAAGGCCCAGTCCCAAGAAGAATATCATGGCATGGGAACGACCTTAGCTGCCGTCTTGGTCTTGGCAGATCACTATCTCATTGTGCACGTGGGAGATAGCCGGGTGTACGGATTAACTCCGAAGGAATTAAAACCTTTGACAGAAGACCATTCCCTTGTGAATGAGCTTTTAAAAAGTGGTCAAATTACGCAAGAAGAAGCGGACAATCATCCCAATAAGAACATGATCACCCGATCCATTGGGAATACTCAAGCAGTCGAGGTTGATGAATGCTTGGTTGACAAAGACCACATTGAACAGGTCTTGATTTGTTCCGACGGCTTGTTCAGCATGGTTGCAGTCTCAAAGATTCGAGACATTCTAGAAAAAAGCGAGGATGTCACACAAGCCGCTGAACACTTAGTAGCCGCAGCTAACGATGCGGGTGGTAAAGACAACATTACAATTATTATCTATCAGGAAGGGGGGGATAAGGGTGGAAATTGAAGAAATATTGTCTGATCGTTACCAGATTGTGGGTGTGATCGGTCGCGGAGGTATGGCCAATGTGTATGAAGCCTACGATAAAATTCTCGACCGAGAAGTGGCCATTAAAGTTCTGCGCTATGACTTCCAGGACAATGAAGAAGCCAAGGCCCGTTTTCACCGAGAGGCGGTGTCATCCAGTCAACTGATGCACCACAACATTGTGGAAGTCTATGACGTGGATGAGAAAGATGGCAAACAATACATTGTCATGGAATATGTCAAGGGCAAAGATTTAAAATCCTACATTGACGCTCACAAGCCCCTTCCGCTGGAAGAAGTAGTGGCGATCATGACTCAGATCCTTTCTGCCATCGAAGTCGCCCACGACCATCAATTGATTCACCGAGACATCAAGCCTCAGAATATTTTGGTGAGCGAGGATGTCCAAGTCAAAATCTCGGACTTTGGGATTGCGTTGGCCTTGTCTGAGTCATCCTTGACCCAAGCCAACACCTTGTTGGGATCCGTTCACTACCTCTCACCGGAACAAGCCCGCGGGAACAGTGCCACTGTCAAATCGGATATTTATGCCTTAGGAATCGTTCTTTATGAACTACTCACAGGTCACGTACCCTTTGAAGGGGAATCGGCCGTTGCCATTGCTCTCAAACACTTCCAAGAACCTGTTCCTCGCATCCGCGAAGAGAAGGAATCTGTCCCACAAGCCATGGAGAATGTGGTCTTGAGGGCGACCGCCAAGGATCCCGATGACCGCTACGACAGTGTTCACAGCATGTTGGTGGATTTAAGCACCTGTTTGGATGAGTCTCGAAAAGACGAGCTGATGTACATTCCCACTCAGAGTTTGCGCACTCTTCAAAAAAACTCTCTCACGAAAAAAAATACCGGCGCCAAATCAGGTCCCAAGAGTGTGCCTCCTCCTACAGCCATCCATGAAGAATTGGATGGTCAGTACGATCAGGTCCAACCGCCTTTGCCACCGAGCAAACCATGGATTCGGTATGTGATTTGGGGACTCTTGAGCATCTGTTTGGTGCTGGGGATCTATCTAGGTGTCGGCCTTTTCATGAAGAATGCGACGGTGCCAGATTTGCACGGGAAAACCGTGGAAGAAGCGCGCCAAGAGTTGAAGGACAACCACCTGTCTCTGGGAGAAGAAGAATTGCATTGGGACGATGAGTTGGCAGTCGGACAAGTCATTGATAGCAAACCCACAGCGGGTAGCAAGATGACCAAAAATTCAACCGTTGACGTGCGCGTCAGCAATGGTCCTGCCCAAGAAGAGGTCGGAGACTATGTGGGAGATTCCTATGAAAAAGTTCGCCAAATCTTGACCAAACGTGGCTTCATCGTTGAGAGACGAGGGATAGCCACTTCCAATGCTCAAGCGGGACAAGTCTTGGATCAAAGTCTAGAGCCGGGAGCACGTGTAGTTCCCAGTCAAACATCCATCACCTTAACCGTTGGGAATGGATTGGCAGAAGATATTTTGATGCAGGATTTCTATAATTTATCGGTGGATATGGTGGATAAATTTGCCGAGGAATACGGTTTGAATGTGGATTATCTTTACGAACCCCATGATTTCATCCCCGAAAATCAGATCATCGAACAAACACCGGCCCATAATGCGCCACTCAAGGCAGGGGATACCCTGGAAGTCTTAGTATCCACGGGACCTTCCGAGGAACGCATTGTGTCCAAAATGGTGGAAATTCCCATTGATTATCAGCCGACCTATCATGAAAATGACAAGGATGAAGAGAATCCCTTACCCAATAAGATTGAAGTATATATTGGTGATGCCAATCATGACATCAAGCAAGTGGCTCAAGAATTTGAAATCACAAAATCTCGCACCATCAAAATTGTGATGTACCTCTTAGAAGATGGTCGGGGACAATACCGCGTTGTGCGAGACGGAGAAATTATTGATGAAAACGATGAGATTACCCCATAATTTAAAGGAGACACTGGAATGTCAAACAAGCAAGTAGAACAAATGGAAGGTATTATTTACCAAGTGATCAGTGGTTTCTATTACGTTTGGTCGGGAAATAAAAGCTATACGACTAAGCCAAGAGGACTTTTTCGCCACCAAAAGATCACCCCTTTGGTAGGAGATCGGGTGATTTTTGAGCTGAACCAAGAAGATCCAGATTCCGATGGACGAATCGTAAAACTCTTGCCCCGTCGAAACGAAATCAAACGTCCTTCCGTTGTAAATATCGATCATGCTTTTGTGGTCATGTCCTTGGTAGAACCTGATTTTTCCTATTATCTCTTGGATACCTTCTTGGTCTCCCTAGAAGCTAAGAAGATCAAAGGAACCATTATTCTTACTAAGCATGATTTGCTGGTCAAAGAGGTGGGGGAAGCGGCTGCCGATGCCCAAGTGGACGAGATTCGCCAGGTCTATGAGCCAGCGGGCTATGATCGACTGGTAGTGAGCGCTGATGAAGCGTCCATTCAGGCCGTTAATGACTATGTTCACGAAGGTCTGTACGTCATCATGGGCCAGTCAGGAGTAGGTAAATCAACCCTTCTCAACCGGTTAATTCCAGATTTAGAAATTCGAACGGCAGAAATTTCGGAGTCTTTGGGAAGAGGGCGCCACACGACCCGTGAAGTGACACTCTATGAGTTAAATGGTGGTTTCCTGGCGGATACTCCAGGCTTTAGTACGGTGGATTTAACCACGATTGCTAAAGAGGATTTGCGTTTGTTTTTCCCAGAAATTCGCCGCAAAGGTCAAGCCTGCCGTTTCCGTTCCTGTTTGCACAAGCAAGAGCCCGGGTGCGGGGTCAAGCAAGCGGTGGAAGGGGGAACCATTCCTGCCAGTCGTTACGAAAATTATTTACACATCTTGCAACAAATTGAAGAGACCCCCCCTCGCTATTAATCGTTGGCACTTCCTAAGTTTTGGGAGTGCTTTTTTGTTATACTGGGGTCACAGTTGTCAGTTTATTAAGGAGGAATTATTATGAAAGTTGCACCTTCCATGTTAAGTGCAGATTTTGCGAAGTTGGCCCAGGAGATTCAAGCCATTGAAGCTGCAGGTGCCGATTATTTACACATTGATTTGATGGATGGAAACTTTGTGCCCAATATTTCTTTTGGGCCCATGGTTTACGAAGCCATCCGTAAAGATACTGATCTTTTCTTTGACGTTCATATGATGATCCAAGATCCGGAACAATACATTGAGGCCTGTGCCCAGGCGGGTGCTGACAGTATTGGCATTCATGTAGAGGCCACCCATCATCCTCACCGCGCCTTGCAACAAATCAAAGGTTTAGGCAAGGAGGCTTGTATCACGATTAATCCAGGAACACCGGTAGATGCCATTGTGCCACTTTTAGATTTGGTGGACATGGTCTTGGTCATGAGTGTCAACCCAGGTTTCGGGGGGCAAGCCTTTATTCCTTATTCCTTGGACAAGATCTGTCAATTAGACGCTTTGCGTCGTGAATACGGTTACGACTTTAAAATTCAAGTGGATGGAGGCGTTAACGAAGAAACGGGCCGTCAATGTTACGAAGCTGGAGCTGACGTGCTAGTGGCCGGGTCTTATATCTTCAACCACGAGAATTATGCCACCGCGATTCAGTCCTTAAAATTTGGGGAAGCTCATGACTAGGCAGCCCGATGCCGCTATTTTAGTGGCAACCGCCCATTCACCTTCCTTTCATCAATTGTATGATTTGTTGAGAAAATATAAGGATCCCTATTTGGTAGGCGTCGACCGTGGTGCCTTGAAATTGATTCATCGAGGACTCATGCCTGAACTTGCGGTGGGTGACTTTGATTCGGTCACCGTTCACGAAAAAAAACTGATCAAACAGCAGAGCATGAACTATCAAGAAGCAGACAATCGCAAAGATGACACGGATTTGGAATTGGCCCTGGCAGCGGTTCAAGAGCGCTTTCCCACTTTGAGAAATTATTATATTTTTGGGGGCATTGGCTCGGGAAACCATCAAGGACGCATTGATCACTTGTTGGGGAATATTTGGTTGGGGTTTCAGCCACGTTTCCAAGACATTCTGGATCAATTAACCTTTGTAGAAGATGACAGCATCATTAAATACTACGGTCCTGGGGACCATGAATTACATGCCCGCCACCACCAACAGTATTTATCCATCTTTACCTTGGGGTCCGTCAAGAACTTGTCCATTCAAAAGGCAGCCTATCCGCTGGCGCCTCAAGACATTGATTATCCCAAAGCCTTTCTTAGCAATCATGTCCTCAACAGTCAACGCCCCATTGCCCTCAGTTTCGATCAGGGCAAAGTACTGGTTATTTGGCAATTGGAGAATCCACCCAATCACCACCGACCCAATTTCTTCCGTTAAATCGAAAAGTGCACAAAAAAAGAGGAAGCCCTCCATTGAAGAGAGCTTCCCTTTTTGTGTTTGTGATTAGACACGTTGAACTTTACCTGATTTTAATGCACGAGCAGAAGCCCACACACGTTGAGGCTTTCCATCAATCATGATGCGTACACGTTGTAGGTTCGCGCCGAACGTACGACGTGATTTGTTCATCGCGAATGAACGTTTGTTTCCTGAACCAGCTTTGCGGCCAGTGAAGTAACATACTTTTGCCATTTCGTATTCCTCCCCTTATACTCGTAATTAAATCGAGCTATCATAAATAGTACCTTGTAAATTTACCATACAATTTCTGAGGGTTCAAGTAGAAATATGAGCCTTTTTGGTGTGAATTTCAAGTTAAAACACTCTCTTTTGGGATGAAAATTACGTATAATAGGGAATGAAAGAACTTTCAATCCACGTTTCATTGGTAAGATTCTCTTTTATCAGAAAGTTTATTAAGATAATGATTGTCGATGTTGCTAGTCTATGCTATTATAAGTAAGATAATATTAAAGAAACCTTAAGAAGATACTTAAGATACTTATTTTTCAAGGAGGACTTAGAGTATGAACGTTCAAATCCAAACACCTACTGGGCAAATTAGCCTCACTGAAGAA
>CALYPW010000060.1 GCA_945278685.1 uncultured Dolosicoccus sp. | reverse complement strand
TGAAGTATTTAGGAATTGGTTTGTTGGTGAAATGTCTTTTGCAATTTCCACTCCTGGCGTATTTACAAACGCACGGAGCAATTTTAAGTACTCTGCTCGGGTTCTTAGTCTCGTCCATTTTGATGTGGCGAAAATTGCGAAAAGTCTTAGAACTCACCTTATACAACCTCTACACACCTCTTCGAGACATTATCGTGGCAAGTTTAGCAATGGGGACAGGGACTTATTACCTCAATTTGTTGTTGAATACGTTGATTGAAGCAACCGGACGTGGCATGACCTTTGTAAAAGTGATCGTCTCCGTCTCGTTTGCAGTGATTATTTATGGAGGCTTAATGGGCATCTTTGGCCATTGGCACATCCTCTTAGGGGATCGTTTTAAAAATTTACAAGAAAAGATGCGATTTAAATGATGAGAATTGATAAAGTTCTGGCTCATACAGGTTACGGAACGCGCAAACAAGTGCGCCAAATGATTAAGGATGGACGGGTTAGTGTAAACGGAGAGATTATTCGTAACCATGGCTTCCAAGTGAATCCTTATGAGGATGAGATTTCGGCCTTTGGGGAAGAGGTTTATTACCGCAAGTATTATTACTTCCTTTTGAACAAACCCGAAGGAATTATCAGTGCCACTGAAGATCATATCCACGAAACGGTGATCGATTGGTTGGGGCCTGATTTTGCCTATATGGAGTTGTTCCCTGTTGGGCGCTTGGACATTGACACCACGGGATTGTTGTTATTAACCAACAATGGTCCCTTGTCCCATCGTTTGTTATCGCCCAAGCAAGAAGTTTCAAAAGTATACATCGCTCTGGTTACCGGCGAAGTTACCCAAAGTGACATCGATGCCTTTGCGAAAGGATTAGATTTGGGTGATTTCGTGACACAACCGTCAACTTTAACGGCGGAAGAGTATTCGCCGGATCACGACCTTTCTTTAACCGAAGTGGTGATCACGGAAGGAAAATTCCACCAAGTGAAGCGAATGTTTGAAGCCGTCGGTAAAACCGTCGTTCAACTTCAAAGGGTTCAAATGGGCCCACTAACATTAAGTGAAGATTTAGCAACTGGAGAATTCAGAGAATTGACGGATGAAGAAAAAGAGTCATTGCGCGAATACGGATTAATTGATAAATAAGGAAAGTGAGGTGCTTCATGACTAATTGGCTCGCAGAAGTCAAAGAGCGTCAAGAAGAATTACTGACAGATTTGTACCGCTTATTAAAAATTCCATCTGTTAGAGACGATGAAAAAGCCACTGCAGAAGCGCCTGTGGGACCTGGTCCTTTGGCGGCTTTGGAAGAGTTTCTCGAAATGGCTCGAGAAGATGGCTTTAAAACGAAACAGTATGGTCCTTGGGCTGGCCATATTGAATTTGGTCAAGGGGAGGAATTGATGGGTATCCTTGGCCATGTGGATGTGGTGCCTGTGGGCACTGGTTGGAAGACCAATCCTTTTGATGCGGTCATTCAAGATGATCGGATCTATGCTCGTGGAGCCAGCGATAATAAGGGACCTCTGGTAGGGGCTTACAATGCCTTGAAATTATTAAAAGACAAGGGCTTTGAACCCTCGAAGCGTATTCGCTTAATCATTGGTACCGATGAGGAAAGTGAATGGCAATGTATGAAGCATTATTTTGCAGAAGCTGAAATGCCAGATTTTGGTTTTTCACCGGATGCCAACTTCCCAGTCATCAACGGGGAGAAGGGCAATGTTACCGTCGAACTCAATATCAGCACTACACAACATGGTTCTGGTACTGCCCATCTGAAGACTTTTGAGGCTGGTTTGCGTGTGAACATGGTTCCTCAAGAAGCCCAGGCTGAAATTGAGTGGCAAGGAGACGACAGCAAGATCAAAGAAGCTTATCACCAATATTTGGAAGTTTGGGGCTTAAGTGGTGAAGTCATCGACACAGCCAGGGGATACCTCTTTCAGCTGACAGGAAAGGCTGCCCATGGTGCCTTGCCTCATTTGGGGGCGAATGCTGGAACTTTTCTGGCTGCCTTCTTGTATCAAAACTTCACCTTTGATCAACTGTCAGCAACGGCCTTTGTTGAAGTCTTGGGTACGAAACTTCACCTGACGACAGATGGTCATAAGGTGGGACTAAACATTGGCCATGAAGTCATGGGGGACTTGACTTTAAATGTGGGTGTGGTCTCTTACGATGAAGAAGTCCAACAGATCCTTCTCAACATTCGTTATCCTGAAGGTGCCACCAATGAATGGATGGAGGAACAGTTAGCAAATGCTTTGGAAGGGTATCCGTTAGACATTCATTGGCGCCAAGATTCTGGCATGATCCCTCATTATGTGCCTGAAGATGATCCTTTGGTGAAGACATTGTTGGGAGTCTACGCCGAGCAGACGGGATTAGAAGCATACGGCGTATCCATTGGCGGAGGAACCTACGCACGAGTTATGCCAAGAGGAGTCGCCTTTGGCGCCTTGTTCCCAGGGTCCGAAGATACCATGCATCAAGCTAACGAATATATTTCCATGGATGATCTTTTACGTGCAACGGCTATTTATGCACAAAGCATCTATGAATTGACTAAATAGGTGTGGGTATGAAAGAGCTCGCCTATATTCAATCCCGTCAAAATGCACAGATCAAAGATTTGCGTCGTTTATTGACCAGTCGCGGACGGCGTCAACAAGGCAAATACCTTATCGAGGGGCATCATTTGGTCGAAGAGGCCCTCATTTATGATCAAGTCATTGAGACGATGTTGATGACTCAAGAATATTATGACAATCATTTTGAATCATTGAATCTGGCAACTGATGCCTCTACCTTGATCTTGATCAGTGAGTCCGTGGCCAAGGAGCTTTCAGAAACACCGGCACCACAAGGCGTTTTTGCGGTTATTCAAATACCCAGGATAGCTCTTGAGCGATGGAAATCAGTCCACGGAAAATACTTATTGCTCGACGGCATTCAAGATCCAGGTAATTTAGGAACCCTCATCCGAACCGCGTCTGCTGCTGACTTTGATGGTGTTTTCTTGGGGACTGGTACAGTGGATCCATACAACGCTAAGGTCATTCGAGCGAGTCAAGGAGCCATTTGGCAAATTGATCTATTGCCTGGAGACTTATCCGAGGCGATTTCGCACCTTCAAGCCATTGGAGTGCCTGTCTACGCGTCCGACTTGTCCAAGGATTCCAAGGATTATCGGTCACTTTTTGTGAAAGGCTCGGTAGGAATTGTACTTGGAAATGAAGGGCAAGGGATCCGACAGGAAATCTTGACCTTAGCCACCTCAACCGTTCATATTCCCATGCCCGGCCAGGCGGAGTCATTGAACGTGGGAGTCGCCGGTGGTATCTTAATGTTTCATTTTATCAACTCATCCAATCAACGCTAGGAGTCCCAGGGCTGTTAGCGTTTTTCGTGTACTTAAATGTTTGAAGTGCTTGAAAATGCAGTGAGATCATATTGACAGAAGGTTAATTTGTCAGTATAATTATTTTGTATTGTGATCTTAAAAGGAGGAAACATTCAAGAATGAAAGCACTTTGGGAAACTGATCGTGACTATTTAGAGATTGTTCAAGATTTACTCGTTCATGAAGATGTTCAGAGACTTGCAGAACTTGTCCATCATAAAGTAACCGACCGCTTAACTCATTGTTTGAATGTTTCTTACCGCAGCTACCGAGTGGCTAAGCGCTTAGGCTTAGATGCTCATAAGGTAGCCCGTGCCGGTCTGCTCCATGACTTATTCTTCTACGAAGGAGAGGATAAACATGAAGTGGGGGGACGTGGACATAACTTCGAACATCCACGCATCGCCTTGCGCAACGCCTTAAAAATCACTGAATTGTGTGAGGTCGAACGAGACATCATCCTCAAACACATGAGTGGAGCAACCAATGATGTCCCGCTATATCCAGAAAGTCTTCTTGTCTCCTGCATGGATAAACAAGTGGCCATGATGGAACTTTGTGTGGGCTATTCACGCCGCGTCCATCATTTTATGCGCCGTGTAACATTGGCTTGGGTGAAGCAGTGATTACAATTTATAATTCAATCAACACAAACAAATGCCAAACTAAAAGATCCTTTAGCACATAACACTTATCAGGAATCTTAAGAGTAACTGAAACTTAAGAAAGTGGAAAACTAAAGATTTTCGCTTTTGGAAGCAGATCTGTGAAGAAGTCACCAAGACTTCGAAAAGGATCCCGTCATCGCGGTTATGAATCGAAGTGCCTAACGAAAGGTTAGGAATGAGGGTGGTACCGCGTTCGCTCGTCCCTGCACAGGGAGGGGCTTTTTTTGTTGGCAATTTTAGAAAGGAAGATCAATTGATGAGCGAAATACATGCACAACGTGAACAGTTACAAGAATTAACCCAAGCAGCTTTACCAGAAATTGAAGCAGCCACCAATCTTAAAGATTTGGATGCTGTTCGAGTGAAATATATGGGAAGAAGCGGTTTAGTCACCGAAGTTTCGAAAGTCATGAAAGATTTATCCAATGAGGCCCGTCCACAATTGGGACAATTGATGAATGATTTCAGGAATTCTTTTACTCAAGTTTTTGATGCGAAGAAAGAAGAACTGGAAGAAGCAGCCCTACAAGAACAATTGGCCAGCGAAGCCATTGATGTGACACTCCCAGGAAGAAAGCCAACCATCGGCGCTCGCCACATTATCACTCAGACCATGGAAGAGATTGAAGACCTCTTTATTGGTATGGGCTATCAAATTATTGAAGGTCCAGAGGTCGAATTGGATTTATACAATTTCGAAATGATGAATCTGCCTCAAAATCACCCCGCCCGTGATATGCAAGACAGTTTCTATATTGATTCGGAAGTGTTATTAAGAACCCATACCTCACCGGTTCAAGCTCGAACCATGTTGGCTCACAATTTTGAAGAGGGTCCTTTGAAGATGATTAGTCCTGGAAAGGTTTTCCGACGAGACAATGATGATGCGACCCATTCCCATCAATTCCACCAAATTGAAGGTTTGGTCGTAGACAAGAAAATCACCTTGGCGGATTTAAAAGGAACCCTTTTGGTATTCGCGCAACAACTGTTTGGGGAAGACCAGGAAATTCGATTACGTCCAAGTTATTTCCCATTTACGGAGCCTTCTGTTGAAGTGGACGTGTCCTGCTTTAACTGTGGTGGAGACGGATGTTCCGTCTGTTCGCGCACGGGATGGATTGAAATTCTAGGAGCTGGGATCGTCCACCCGAAAGTTCTCGAGATGGCCAACATAGATGCAACGAAATACAGTGGCATGGCCTTTGGTTTAGGTCCTGACCGTGTAGCCATGTTGAAATACGCAGTGGAAGATATCCGCCACTTCTACCAAAACGATTTAAGATTCACGAGACAATTCCAAGGAGGTCAAAATTAATGTTATTTTCTTATAATTGGCTATCCGAACTGGTCGATGTGTCCCAATATTCTCCTCAAGAATTGGCTGATCAACTTTCTTTGACGGGTTTAGAAGTCGAAAGCATTGCCAATCTCGGTCAAGCCCTTGATCAAGTGGTGGTGGGTCAGATTCAGGAGATCAAGGACCATGAAGATTCTGATCGTTTGTTTGTGACTCAGGTGACAACAGGAGATGCCGTCCATCAGATTGTTCTGGGTGCACAAAATGCTCAACAAGGGGATAAGGTCATCGTTGCCTTACCAGGAGCAACTTTGCCAGGGGATTTTGAAATTAAACAAGCCAAAGTTCGCGGGGTCGAATCCAACGGTATGTTGTGTTCTTTGCAAGAGTTAGGATTTAATGAAAGTGTGGTCCCCAGCAAGTATGTGGATGGTATCTACATCCTTCCACAAGATGCACCTCTTGGAACTGGCATTGCGGATTATTTAAAACTTGACGATGCCATCATCGAATTGGATTTAACCCCCAATCGTGCAGATGCTTTGAGCATGCGTGGAATTGCTTACGAAGTGGGGGCTGTTGTCGAAGCAAAACCTCATTTCGACTTATTAGAGATTGCGGATTACCAAAACTCTGACAATACCCTTGCAGATTTAGACTTGTCGGTCGAAGACAGTGACTTATCCCAGCGCTATCAGTTGCGCCTCATTCGCGACCTTCAAATTAAAGAAAGTCCTGCATGGTTGCAATTTCGCCTAATGGCTATGGGTATGCGTCCCATCAATAACGTGGTGGACACGACCAACTACTACCAGCTGCTTTATGGACAACCCATGCATGCCTTCGATTACGACAAATTACCGGCCAAAGAAATCGAAGTTCGTCGTGCGAAAGAAGAAGAGGCTCTCGAAACACTGGATGGGAAGGAACGTGTCTTAACCAAAGATGACATTGTCATTTCATCCGGAGGAGAAGCCATTGCGCTGGGAGGCGTTATGGGAGGCGCAGATACGGAAGTTACAGAAGAGACCCAAAACGTCCTCTTGGAAACAGCCACTTTCGATCCTGCCAAAATTCGCTCAACCGCTCATCGTCTTGGGTTGCATTCAGATTCCAGTAACCGTTTGGAAAAGGGTGTCAACCTTTCAACCATTGATGAATCCGGCCAACAAGCCAGCGCCTTCATGGCTATGCTTGGCGATGGTCACGTTGAAAAAGCAACGAAAGAAGTGAATCAACTTGAGATCAATGAACCTGCGATTACCGTCGGCTACCAAGACGTTGAGGACGTACTAGGGATTCAGTTGGATCAAGAAGCCTTGGACAAAATTTTTGATCGTTTAAATTTTGATGTAGATTTTGCCGATGAGACCTTCACAGTCACGGTGCCTCCGCGCCGTTGGGACATTTCGATTCCGGCAGATATTATGGAAGAAATTGCCCGTATTTATGGCTTTGATCATTTGCCAACCACTCTCCCAGTGGTTCCAAGTACACCGGGACGATTGAACAAACGCCAACGCTTGATTCGTCAAACACGTCATATCTTAGAAGGTGTCGGTTTGAACGAAGCGATATCCTATGTCTTGTTATCTGAAGAAGATGCGTCCATGTTAGCGGCTGATCCTGAGAATTATGTCAGACTTCGTTTGCCTCTCAGTCGTGAAAGAGTGATCTTACGCCAAAGCCTCTTGCCGTCATTCATTGAAATCGTCAGATACAATCAAGCCCGCGGGAATCAACCCATCGCCTTCTATGAGACAGGAAAAACCTATTTCGGCCAAGGCAAGAAAAAGTTGCCAAGAGAGCAAGAAAATCTTGCCGTTATCCTGTCTGGACAACGTCAAGAAAGCACCTGGTATCAGGATGCCGAGAATTTTGACTTCTTTGATTTAAAAGGTATTTTTGAAAGCTATTTCGAATCAATTCGTCTGGCGGATGCCATTACCTATGAACGCGTGGAAGACCTTGAAGAGCTACATCCTTCGCGCGCTGTGCGCATCTGTCTGGATGGACAAGCCATTGGTTACTTGGGACAGGTTCATCCGGCCTTCGCCCGCGAACACGATGTCGTCCGTGAGACATATTTCGGTGAAGTGAATTTAGAGGCACTACTGGATCACGAGAGAAAATCTCTGCAACAGTTACCGATTCCACGTTATCCTTCCACGTCCCGTGACTTGGCGCTCTTGGTTTCTGACCAACAGGTCCATGAAGAGTTGGTGGACGTAATCACCGAACACGGCGGCGATTCATTGATCAGTGTTGATCTCTTTGACCAATACCGCGGAGAGGGTGTCGGAGAAGGGCAACAATCATTGGCTTATCATCTCACGTTCCAATCCGCCACCCACACCCTCCAAGACAAGGAAGTGGATGGCTTTATGGAGAATATTACCCAGGCTTTAGAAACGATCGACCAATTACAAATTCGCTAAATTAAAAAGGATTCCTAGAACTAGGAATCCTTTCTCTCAAGAGCCATTGACCAAAGTCATGGCTTTTTGTGTGTTGGCGAAGTGTAATTTTGCTAAATCTTCCAAAGCTTCCACGCCATGTTGGCGGATAATTTGACTGGCCACCTGGTCCACCTGGGTACCTGCTCCGGAAGGCAACATTAGGCC
>CALYPW010000059.1 GCA_945278685.1 uncultured Dolosicoccus sp. | reverse complement strand
GACTTGAAAGACTACTTTGTCGTCGTGAACACAGATCTGGTCAATAGTCGCCTCAGTGACGAGCAAAAGTACTTGTCAGGAGCAGAAGCCTATGATGCGCAACTGTCGGTGGTGACTGAAGACGACATTCAATACAGCGATGCCGAGCGAAAAATCATTGCCTTGTTCAAACGCATGAGTAGCGCTTTCAGCTTGTCGACCATTTCAGTCAAGAACAAAAACGTGACCCAAGAAGAAATTGCCCGCGTCAGTGAGCATTTAGCTGCTTTGCCTGGCATTACCATTGGTACGGATTGGGAACGTGTTTATCCAGAAGATGGCATGTTGCGTTCCATCCTAGGACAAGTTTCCAGTGAAGATCGCGGACTGCCCAGCGAGCGCATGAAAGAATTGACAGCCCGTGGCTATGCCATGAATGATCGGGTCGGAATTAGCTATCTGGAAGAACAGTACGAAGACGTCTTGAGAGGATCCAAATCCCTCCACAAGGTGGTCACTGACAATTACGATGAGATCATTGATGACCAAGTCGTCTATGAAGGAAACAGCGGGGATAACCTGATGCTTTCTGTAGACCTGGAATTCCAGAAGAAAATCGATGCCATTGCGGAAGAAAGTCTCAAGAACATGGACAATGCAGGATTGAATGATCGGGTTTACATTACCGCCCTCAATCCTCAAAACGGTGAAGTTCTGGGAATTGCCGGTAAACGTTTCGAATACGATGAGAAAAACGACATCTACAACAAGGACAAAATTGTGGACGACGCCCTAGGAGCCATTAACACCAGTTATGGAATGGGTTCTTCTATCAAACCAGCCATGGTGGCCATGGGGTATAAAGAAGGTGTCATTTCCTTGGATAACAATAAATTGGTGGACGAACCTCTCAAGTTCCAAGCCTCCAACGAGAAGAGTTCGGTCTTCAACCGTTCGGGTCGCGTGACCATTGACGACATTGAAGCCCTGCAGAAATCTTCCAACATCTACATGATTAAATTAGCCATGAAGATGGGAGGACAAGACAGCTACCAAAAAGATGGCAAGTTAGACATTGATCCCAATACGATCAACGTCATGCGACGAAACTTTGCCGAATTTGGTTTGGGTGTTCCTACAGGCATTGATTTGCCTAACGAATCCAGTGGTTTTAGTCCGGAAAGTGACTTGTTGGTCTCAGCCATTGACTTGTCTTACGGACAGTTCGACTTATACACACCGTTGCAATTGGGGCAATTTGCGTCTACGATTGCTAACGGTGGAACCCGCTATTCCCCACGCCTCGTGAAGGAAATTCGAGGCACCAACACTGACGGCACCCTAGGTGGGGTCAAAACAACCATTCCTGCCCATGTTCTCAACCGTGTTCAATTGGATCCCAAAGCCATGGCACGCATTCAAGAAGGAATGTTTGAAGTTTCCCACACGGCAGACGGTGCGGGCCGTTACTACTTCATGGATTATCCTTTAGATGTTGGTTCTAAGACAGGAACAACGGAAGCTTTCTATGCCGGTCCGATTCAGTATGCGGCCAATAAACCGGTGACAAACGCGACTTTCGTCGGTTATGCACCTTTTGATCATCCGCAAATTGCTATCTCTGTAGTTGTTCCTTACCTGGATGAAGGCGCTTGGGGACGGGATTGCACCAAAATTGCTCACGACGTTTTCAACGCTTACTTTGAACTGCAAGATGAGACGAAAGAAGAGATCAAGAAGTATATGGAGACCTTTACACCACCCGCTTCTTAATTCCTAATACCAACACCTCTTTCAAATAGAAAGGGGTGTTTTCTTATTTGAAAGGATTCGCGGTGGCTTCAAGCCTATCGATCGCCAGATTCCCCGCTTTTAAATGACTATCTACCCACTGGAACATTTACCAGCGAAGATTATGAGGAATTAATGACTTCCAGCAGCACAGACCTGCATGAATTTTCATGCGTGGTTTTTTGATGTCGCCAATTGATGGGTGATTGGCCGGCGGAGTCGAGAGGAAGAACTATAAAAACAAGCACAAAAAACGCAACAGCTTGAAACTGTTGCGCAAAGAATGATTCTTAATGTTATTCAATGTAGTAGTATTCGCCACCGGTCAAGATTTCAGCGATCTGATGAATGCTCATGTTGGCGCTCAGCTGATGTTCACCGGATTGCAGGATCGTTTCCAATCCCCATTGAGCCATTAAGTCTTGGAATTCTTCAGCAGAAGCAATAATTCCTTGTGCTTCTAGGTTGTAGGCCACATCGGTAGATGAATCGGAAGGGCTGATGACGAAGGTTTGTGTAGTGGCGTCTCCTTCACCGTCTTCAGTGTTCTCTGCATCTTCGGTGCCCTCTGCATCTTCGGTGCCCTCTGCATCTTCGGTGCCCTCTGCAGTTGCTTCTTCGCCGTCTTGGTTCTCACCATCTTCTTGGCTGACAATTTTTTCCATGTCTTGTGACTTGGATTCATCACGCTTGCGGCTTTTTTCCGATTGGGAGGCTTGTTCCTTAGCGGATTGGAGATCCTTGCCCAGTTGTTCTTTTTCCGCTTGTAGGCGTTTGTTCTCGTCTTCTAACTCAACGACAGTGGCAACTAATTCCTGATCCTGATTTTTCAAGACGGAACTAACTTCCACACCTTTGATGGGAAGATGCCCTTGGAAAAAGATCGCAAAGCCGGCCGTTAGAAGGGCAGAGACTAGAAATCCAGTCGCCAGGGATCTTAATGTTTTTCGGTTCATGAGATCTCCCTCCTATCGATTGACAATGTAATCATCAACAACGTTTTCGATGTAACGGGCATCTAAGCCAACATCTGACGCGATTTCATGCATTAAATATCCGTGAGTATACAGATAGATGATGCGCTCACGGTCCTCATTGGAAATCGAGTCGATTTCCGCTTGTGTCAATGGTACCATCTCTTCGGCTGGTTCTTCCGGAACCGCCACTTCTGCAATTGCTGGGACGACTTCTTCAGTCATCACATCGTTTAAATTCCTTTGTCTTATTTGTTGTTCAATATCGGTTAATCGGGTATTCAAGTTCAATAGCTGTTCCGATTGAGAGGCCATGATCTGCTCGATTTCTTCCAGCGAATGGCTCCTATCTTCGGAAAACATTGACATGACCAATAGAACAATGGCCACTAACAACAAAACTCCAACTAAAATCCAAATGTCCACAAATATCCACCTCTTTCAAAATGATTCTTCTCCTATTATATTAACAAAAAAAATCGCAAATACAATTTTATATGATTAATTTTTATTTGACCTTTGCAAATTCTTTCAAACATGGTATGATTGCACAGTAACCGACTAGATATACAATTAGTCCGAAAACTATTTTTGGAGGGATACTAATGCGAGTAAACATCAACTTAGAATGTACTGAATGCGGCGAGCGTAACTACTTAACAGAGAAGAGTAGACGTAACAACCCTGACCGCTTAGAAGTCAAAAAGTATTGTCCACGTGAGCGTCGTCAGACACTTCATCGTGAAGTAAGAAGATAATCAATGATTGTACTCCATCCTAGATGGAGTTTTTTGTTTCTTAGGAATTATAAGAAGGGGAAGGAGGTGAACATTGCATGACAAAAGACGAACTGCGCCGGCGCACATTGGAAGCCTTGCATGGCATGTCCAAAGACAAGCGTCAAGGTGAAGAAGATGTGCTATTTAAAGGATTGCTGATTTATCTAGACAAGTACCCTTGTCAACGGCTGGCTTTTTACTATGGGTTTGAACCAGAGGTGGATACTGCCACGATGATGGACCACTTATTGCAAGAGGGGATCGAGATTTACTTGCCCCGTATCCAAGCCAATCGTCAAATGACCTTCCATCGTTACTTGGGCAGGGAAGATTTGGAAGTGGTTCAGCAACGGATTTATCAGCCCCGTCAAGAGGCGTTACAGATTGAACCGGAGGATATTGACTTGGTCATAGTGCCGGGGTTGTTGTGGAATTCGCAAGGATTTCGAATCGGTTTCGGGGGTGGCTATTATGACCGTTTCTTGGCCAAGTATTCCCTACCTACCCTTTCTTTGTTGTTTTCTTGCCAATTTGATGGGGAAGGATTGTGGCCCGTCGATTCTTTTGATCGAGCAGTGGATCACTTACTTATCGCTTCTGATCAAGAGGTGATCATCCATGAATCGATCGTTTAAAGAAAGTTTCTCCCAAACGCCAGTCACTTATGCATTATTAATGGTCATTGGTTTGGCATACGTCGGCATGTTGTGGAAGTTTGGAACCACCCAAGACGCCGAAGCGCTGTATCTATCGGGGGCAAATTTTACACCGGCCATTGTGTTGGACCATGAGTGGTGGCGCTTGTTAAGTGCTGGATTTTTGCACATTGGTTTTCAACACCTGGTGTTGAATGGCTTATCCTTGTACTATTTAGGTGCGGATTTAGAGCGCATGTTGGGCTCTTGGCGATTTTTAATCGTTTATTTGACAGCGGTTATCGGCGGAAATCTGGTGTCTTTTGCTATGAATCCTGAGGCCTTATCCGCAGGCGCCAGTACAGGAATTTATGGTTTGTTTGTATCTTTCATTGTTCTCAGTCAACTCCTTCCAGAGTCTTATTATCTGCAACAGCTGGCGAGAAGTTATGGTCTGTTAATTGTTCTGAATATATTTTCCTTTGTCTTCACCAGTGGAACGGACCACTGGGGACACTTGGGAGGGGCCCTCTACGGTGGGGCTGCTGTCTATGCACTTGTGAATTTTGTCCAAAAGGATTTCAAAAACGCCTTCATGAGCGTTATACTAGTGATATTACTGTCAGTGGGACTTATCTACCGAGGATGTTCTTTCTTCGGTTAACAACGGAGGGAAATCATGAATAAAAAAACACTTGCAATTGATTTAGGGGGCACCAGTGCCCAGTTGGCCGTGTTAGAAGAAAATTATGACATAGTACATCGTTGGAATGTACCGACGGATCCGTCGGATGGAGGCCAATACATTGTGCCCAATTTGATAGCGTCCATCCGGGATGCCTTGGATGAATTATCTTTGGAAATTTCGGACTTTCATGGCATCGGGATGGGAGCACCTGGAAAAGTCGACAACCAATCGGGCCGCGTGGAAGGGGCTTTCAATTTGGGCTGGGATCAGCCCCAAGAGTTGCGCCAAGCCCTGCAGGAAGTCTTGGATTTACCCGTCCAAATGGACAATGACGCCAACGTAGCAGCTTTGGGTGAGCAGTGGCAGGGGGCCGGGAACCGCGAGGCCAACATTGTCATGATGACTTTAGGCACAGGTTTGGGAGGCGGCATTGTCATTCACGGTCGCTTATACCATGGATCGGGCTTGGTGGCGGGAGAAATTGGTCATATTCCTGTGTTTATCCACGGAGGCTTTCTGTGTACCTGCGGAAAGAAGGGTTGCTTGGAAACGGTCGCTTCGGCGACGGGGGTGGTCAACTTGGCCAAGTACCGCTCGCAAGAACAAGGTCTGGCAGAAGATTTCCAAAAGAATCTTGAAAAAGGGCGCTATACGGCCAAGGATGTTTTTGCTTGGGCGCAAGATGGTGACACCTTTGGCCAGGAAGTTTTTCAAGAGTACACCGATTATTTGGCCTGGGCGTGTGGGATTATTGCCAACACCCTCAACCCCTCAAAGATTATCTTGGGAGGTGGGGTCGCCTTGGCCGGCGATTTCCTCCTGGAAGCTGTTCGGGAAAAAGTGGTCCACTACATGTATCCGCCTACGCGAGAAAGCACTCAGGTGGTGCTGGCGCAGTTGGGCGACGATGCAGCCTTGTACGGTGCTGCGAGATTATTGCTACAAAGCAAAGAATAAGGAGAGTTTGAATGAATTTTTTATGGACGTTGTTAATGGTATTGCTGGTAATTACTCTAGGTTTCGGTGTTTATCACCTTTATCTTTATGCCTTGCGTCGCCGCAGTGCGGTCATGGCAAAGCCTGAAGAGTTACAAGAAGTGATTCGCCGGGTACAGGTAGTCGATTTGCGAGAGCCGGTGGTCTTTGACCGCGGGCATATTCTAGGGGCGCGAAATATTCCTTATCCGGAGTTTAAAATGCGCCATCAAGAGTTGCGCATCGACCGTCCGATCTACTTGTACGATGATGGCTTGACCTATGTCTCTCAAGCAGCCAATACCTTGAAGAAATCTGGTTATGAGCAGGTGTATATTCTTGAAGGTGGTTTCCCAGAATGGACCGGTCGTACGAAAAGCAATGAATGAAAAACAAGTCCTCCTTGCATGCGTGCAAGGAGGACTTGTTTTTTATAGGTTGAAGACTTCTTTGATAAATGGAATCGTCGAGAATAAGCTGATAAGAATTCCGCCGATCATTACCAAAACGATAATGGATGCGGTGAATTTTACGATGCGGTCCATGCGGGATTTTTTGTGGCGCTGTCTGTATGCCAAATGATTTCACCTCTGTTTTGATCTTAGAAGTATATTACAAGAAACTCCGTCTAAAAGCAATGAATCAGTCAAGGACTGAGGCGGATTTTCTAAGGATCCTGATTAAATAGCACGAATGATTGAAAACTCTTTCCAGACTGGTATAATAAGAGGGACTTTACATATTATGGGGGAGACAAAATGAGTAAACAACAAATCGGTGTTGTGGGAATGGCTGTCATGGGACGTAACATTGCTTTGAATATTGAAAGCCGTGGATATTCCGTGTCGATCTATAACCGTACCACGTCACGAACCGAAGAAGTGATCGCTGAGAATGCGAACAAGCACCTAGTACCTACTTATTCCATCGAAGAATTTGTGGAGAGCCTTGAAAAGCCCCGCCGAATCCTATTGATGGTGCAGGCAGGCCGCGGAACTGATGCGACCATCGAATCACTCTTGCCACACTTGGATCAAGGGGATATCTTGATTGATGGTGGAAACACCAACTACCAAGACACCATGCGTCGCAGTGAGATGCTGGCAGATTCTGGCATTAACTTCCTGGGAACAGGAGTTTCTGGTGGAGAAGAAGGCGCACTTTTAGGCCCATCCATTATGCCCGGCGGTCAAAAGGATGCCTATGACCTGGTGGCACCTATTTTCGAAAAGATCTCTGCCAAGGCGGAAGATGGCGCACCATGTGTCACATACATTGGTCCAAACGGTGCCGGTCACTACGTCAAGATGGTTCACAACGGGATAGAGTACGGCGACATGCAATTAATTGCGGAGTCCTATCATATCCTTAAAGACCTGTTGGGTTACAGTTCCGAAGAAGTCGGAAAGATTTTTGAAGAGTGGAACCAAGGAGAGCTGGACAGCTACCTGATGGAAATTTCTGCTCAAATTCTACAAACCAAAGACCCGTCAACCGGTGAACCTCTGGTCGAGAAGATTATGGACCGTGCCGGCAA
Organism: uncultured Dolosicoccus sp.; assembly: GCA_945278685.1. GTDB lineage: Bacteria > Bacillota > Bacilli > Lactobacillales > Aerococcaceae > Dolosicoccus. Next base: position 770 of record CALYPW010000059.1, on the reverse strand, counting down.
CAAAGGAACAGGCAAATGGACGTCTGAATCTGCATTGGATTTAGGTGAGCCTTTGACCTTGATCACAGAATCCGTCTTTGCCCGCTACATCTCTGCCCAAAAAGATCAACGAGTGGCTGCGAGTGAAGTGATTCCAGCAGTTGAAAAAACAATCGATCTTTCTGAAGACGAAAAGGCTGAGCTCGTGGAGAAGATCCGTCAGACCTTGTACTTCAGCAAGATCATGAGCTACGCTCAGGGATGGTCACAATTGAAAGCTGCCAGCCAAGAATTTGACTGGGACTTACCTTACGGTGAAATTGCCAAGATTTTCCGTGCCGGTTGTATTATCCGGGCGAAATTCTTACAAAACATCACCGATGCTTATGAGAAGAACCCTCAATTAGAAAACTTAATCTTGGATGATTACTTCTTAGAAATTGCTACCAAGAATCAACAAGCGGTTCGTGACGTGTTAGGTTTTGCGACTCAACAAGGAATTCCGGTTCCAACAATCTCAGCAGCAATCGCCTATTACGATTCCTACCGCAGCGCGGTGTTGCCTGCCAACTTAATTCAGGCACAACGTGATTACTTTGGTGCTCACACTTATGAGCGTGTGGACCAGCCAGGTGTTTTCCACTTCCGCTGGAACGAAGAATACGGCCAAGAGATCGAAATGGACGAATAAACTTTCGAGTGAAGGATTAACTCCCAATTTTTTTGGGAGTTTTTTATTTTGGTAACCTATCGACATAAATTGATTGAATCTTAAGAATGGGTATAATTGG